>SDNP01000014.1 GCA_004524445.1 Candidatus Thorarchaeota archaeon
CAATAGGTAGACCGCCTGAAACAGGAAACGCGGCGTTTATTCATGAAATGAGAAAAGAAATAAACAGCATTTCTAGTCGATCTAGCAGGAGCTCTATTGTTAGGCATTGGTGCACCTTTTCTTGTTGAACCTCTTTATCTGATTATATGCCATACAGTGAGAGAACTGGATAGAAACCATTCCTTGCAATCGGAGATAGAGAAATGAAAATAGTCTTTGGGTTCTTTGGGTCCGCCTTTCTGGTTGGAGTTGGTTTAGTCATAATCCTCCTTAATACGACGATTATGAGAGAATGATTTGTCAACCCAAGGTAGTCCATTTGGACTCATTTCTATCTCATCTTGGTGTTGTTTTTGCTGAACATATGTCGAGTTGATATTCAGATTCCGAACTAGTTAATCATAAAAGATAATTGAGAAGAGAGGCTAGTTCTTCTCTTCTCTTTCTAATACCAACAGATTGTAAGAACTACTCCGGTAGGAATTTGCGAACGAAGGGAGAAGTTTCTCCTTTCCGCATGAAGTGTCCAGAGGGTCCTTCGCCAAGAAACTCTGAGAACCACGCTTCATGTTCGATCTCTTCATTAAGGATAGCCTGTGACAGGAGATAGGTTCTATGGTCCTTTCCTGCTGTCATGTTACATATCTCAGTGTATCCTCTGACTGCACATCTCTCAGCGCCTACCAAGACTTTGAGGATGGCCTGAACATCTGTAGGATCGTCGGGTATTTTGGCAGGGGGACATGCTGAAATGTTATGGAAGTCAACCATGTCTTCTGGTAGTCCTCCGCCAAGCTCGTAGATTCGTGGGACTAACGCTTCAAAGTGATTTCTGTCCTCAATGCGAGCCGCCTCTGCAATCTCTTTGATGCCCTCGCCTTCGAGGCCTATTAGGTTAGCACGAAGGATTGTGTAATAGTAATATGTTGTTAATTCCGCGGCTGCATTCTTGATTAGAAGATCGAGCAATTTGTCAACATCGACTCCAGCCTTCTCGACCATCTCTCTTGCTACTCTTGCCATAAATAATTTCACCTTTCTTCTATATAGAAGTAACTTCTATTTAAATGTTACTTTAGATAAACTTATTATACATTATCCAGCAGGATTACCTGTGACCGGCCGTTTAAAGAACAATGGACTTCGAGTTACGCCACAACGCGTTGAATTGCTAAGCGTGCTAGAGCAACAGGGCAAATATCACCCGTCCTTCTCTCAGGTATACGAGGCAGTGAAAGCCAACCTTCCAAGCGTAAGTCAGTCCACAATACTCAAGAATTTGGATACCTTCGAGGAGCTGGGGATAGTCCGAAGCTTCTCATATAGAGGGGAGACTAGGTATGAGCTGAATCCCTCTCCACATGTTAATCTTGCAAACGCAAACGGAAAAATAGTGGATGTCAAAGGAAAAAGGATTGAGAAGATTTTGGATGAATTGATTGAAGCCATAGAAGAAGAGGCAGGTATTGATGCCAAGAATCTGCTTGTCGTAATCGAGTAAATGGACTATTTTTGTTAGCTCATAATACCATTAATACTGTCCTTCTGATTTTCTACAATCTTGCTTTTCAACAGCTTATCATGCAGCATCCTGCCCCAAAGACGAAGATCGATTGATTGGCGGGACATGCTACTCATTCTTATCATAGGACAATGCTTTTATCGTAATCATCGCGAGCCAGCATGATTAAAGGCGTTGTATGTGGAATGCCGTCTTCCTCCACGCTGTGATTTTAAAGACAAAGAGGATGGGGAGATGGATTTATAGGCAGCGCAAAAGGCGAAAGACCAAACTGAAGCCACACGATAGAAATGGTTTAGGTGTATAGAAAAATGTCCCCCGATGAGGAACAAGCAGAAGAAGAGGTTTCCGAGGAGGAACCCCAGTTAGAAGAACTCGAGGAGCTTGAAGAAGAACCTGAGCTCGAGGTAGTAGAGGAGCCTGGACTCGAGGATATCGATGAGTTGGGAGACCTTGAAGATTTCGTTGAAGAAGAGGAGGAGGACCTTGAGGAAGAGGAACTCGTCGAAGAGGCCCTTCCTGAGGAAGAAATCATCGACGAGCGCATCTATACAGTACCATTAAGGAAGGTCTATTGGACAGGAAATAGACTTCGCAGAGCCAAACGAGCAATGAGAGAGCTCCAGAAGTTCGTGGACAGACATATGAAACCTGAATTTCTAGTCATTCAACCAGAGGTCAACGAAAAAATCTGGTCTCGAGGCATGCAGAAACCACCTCGAAGAATCAGGATACGAGCAACAAAGAATGACGAAGACCTCGTGCGCGTATACCTGGCGGAGGGCTAGTCAACCATGATCGCCCGTACGAACTTTGAGGGCGATTCCAATGTCGGAGCCTACGGAGTTGCGACAGACCGTTTCGTGTTTGTCAGCCCAAACGTGTCAGAGAAGGACCTCAATATAATCGAGAGAGCATTCAATCTTCCGTTTATTCAATCAACCGTAGCGACTTTGGACGCGGTGGGACTTGTAGCAGTAGCAAATTCAAATGGCATTCTCCTGCCCTATACAACAAGAGATGGAGAGCTTGAAACTCTCAAGAACATGTCTGAGGCGCCAATAGATTGGATAGACAGCAACATGACGGCACTTGGAAATATCGTATTGGCAAATGACCATGGAGCAATGTGCCATCCTGACTTTGATAAGAGCGCAAGGCAAAAGATGGAAGATATCCTGGATGTGGAAGTAATCCCGGGAACAATAGCAAGACTACCTATTGTTGGTTCTAACGCCATCGTCACCAATAAGGGTGCGGTTGTCCACCCCTTAGCGACAACAGAAGAAATGGATGAACTATCAGAGCTGTTAAAAGTACATGTGGAAGTTGGAACTGTCAACAGAGGAAGCCCATATACACACCTTGGCGCGATTGCCAATTCAGATGGCATGATTACGGGGTCACAGACAACCGGTGTAGAAATGGCTCATATCTCACAGGTTCTAGGATTGGTATAATATAATTGAGTGGTTTATGATGAGTGACAAAATCTGGAGAGCAACTGGCGAATTTAGGAAGAAAAGACGAACCTTCAGTTTCGATGTAGAGCTGATAGCTGATAAAGAGAAACATGTTCGAGAGAAGATTTACTCGGAAATCGGCAGCAGACACAAGGTCAAGAGAAGGGATCTAACTTTTCATAAGATTGTTGAGTTAAAGCCTGAAGAGGTTACAGATTTAGACCTCAGGAAAATACTTGGCCTGGAGAGCGAGTTTGAATGACTCAAGATCCCAATGCACTGTTACAGAGACTGTATGCTGAACAACAGATGCTGGAATCGAATATTCAAGTCATGCAAGAGAGCATCCAGTTGGTTCAATCCTCCCTCAACTCATATAGGACTGGTCTAGAGGTCCTCAATGAGATCGAGAAGAGAAAAGAAGACGAAGTCATGCTGATTAATATCGGTGGAGCCGTTTTTGTTGAAGCAAAACTAGTGAATATTGACAAAGTCACTAGGGGCATTGGAAGCGGTGTTAGGATTGAACAATCACTAAGTGAAGCACAAGAACACATCAGCGATAGAGTTGAAATTTTGGAAAATCGTCTGTCCGAGCTTCGTGATGATTACGAGGATACCTTGACCCGTGCTCAAGCAATAAATAATCAAATGCAACAACTTGCAGCACAGGCTCAAATGCAGCAGCAACAGCCCCAACAACAGGAGGAGTAACTGCTTGTTCGAGAAGCTCCGTGGAGCCCTGGACACAGCTATTACCAAGGCTACCACCAAGGAGCTGAATGAGCAAAACCTTTCAGATGCGGTTTGGGAATTGCAGCTTGTTCTCATCCAGAACGACGTTGCCGTGGAGGTAGCAGAGCATATCTGCGAACTCACCAAGGAAAAGCTGCTGGGTACACGTACAGGTAGGCTTCAGAATGCAAAAGAGCTTTTTGAGGAAGCACTTTATGAATCGATTTTGGAAGTGCTCACTCCAGAGGAGCAATTAGACCCAATCGAGTACGTTAAGGAAAATGCTGCAAAGGGAAACTCAACATCAGTTCTATTTGTAGGAGTGAACGGCACGGGAAAAACGACCACCCTGGCAAAAATGGCGTACCTATTCAAGAAAGAGGGGTACAGTGTTGTGGCTGCAGCGGGGGACACCTTTAGAGCTGGTAGTATTGAACAATTACAGAAACACGCCCAAAACATCGGAATTCGAGTAATTAGACAGGACTATGGTTCGGATGCTGCGGCTGTGGCATATGATGCCGTCGCACATGCAAAATCGAAGAAAATTGATGTGGTCCTGATTGACACTGCGGGAAGAATGCAAAGCAACAAGAATCTAATCAATGAGATGAAAAAGATAGCACGAGTTGCTGAACCGGATATGACACTCTTTGTAGGTGATGCACTAGCTGGCAACGATGCCCTTTCTCAAGCGAGGGAGTTTCATGATGCCATCGGGATAGATGGTGCCATTCTGACAAAGGTGGACGCGGATCCTTCTGGAGGAGCAGCATTATCGATTTCGCATATCACAGGACGACCTATTGTGTATGTAGGGGTCGGGCAATCATATGAGGACTTGCGAAAATTTGACCCCAAGTGGTTCACTGAGCGGCTAATCGAGGGAAGATGACCCAACGTCAGTCTTATTACGACAAGGTTTCTGATTTAGAATACATCAGGTTAGAGGTGAACTGATTGACTCTAAAGGGTAGAAATTTTATAGACCTGTCAGAATTTGATAGATTAGAATTGCGAAAAATCTTGGACACAGCTCATGACTTGAAAAGAAAGCAGAAGATGGGAGAGCCTCATTCACTCTTGAAGGGCAAGTCACTCGCCATGATTTTTATGAAGTCCTCCACTCGAACAAGAGTGTCATTTGAGGTAGGAATGACACAGCTGGGAGGACATGCACTATACCTATCGCCAAGCGGGACACAACTTGGTAGAGGCGAAACAATCGGTGACACAGCCCAAGTACTCAGTCGTTACTGTGACGCAATCATGGCCCGAGTGTACGCTCATAGTGAAGTGGCAGATCTCGCCAAGTATGCAGATGTGCCCGTAGTAAATGGTCTATCGGACTTCCTGCATCCATGTCAAATCATGGCGGACATGTTGACTATCGAGGAACATAAGGGCATCCTTGAGGGGACAAAAATAGCCTATGTTGGAGATTCAAACAACGTGAGCAATTCGATAATGCAGGGTTGCACTATAATGGGAATGGATGTCACAATCGGTTCGCCAGAGGGCTATACGCCAGATTCTAAGATAATGAAGAGAGCGGATATTCTCAGCAAGAAGTTCGATACTACACTCGAAGTGGTTAATGACCCCAAGCAGGCTGTCAAGGACGCAGATATTATCTACACAGACACCTTCTTCAGTATGGGGCAGGAAGAGTCCAAAGAAAAAGAGAAGGCATTGATGCCCTTCCAAGTGAATAGGGATTTAGTTAAAGCAGCAAAGAAGGATGTCAGTGTCATGCACTGTCTTCCTGCACATAGAGATGAGGAACTGACTTCGGAAGTGATGGATGGTCCTCATTCTATTGTCTTTGACCAAGCAGAGAATAGATTGCATGCACAGAAGGCGATTCTTGCCTTACTTATCTAGGTGGTCGTATTGTCAATTGAGGTCGCCGCCATAGGAAGAATCAATGTGGATTTATCCTTGAATGTTGAATCGCTGCCTGCACCAGGCGATCACATTTTCAGCACACATTCTTCCGTTTCATTTGGTGGTTCAGCAGCCAACTTCTCAAGGCAACTTGCCAAACTCGGCGTTGAAGTGGCACTCTATGCATATGTTGGTGACGATATGTTTGGGAAAGCAGCTGCGAAGAGCCTCTCTGATAGTGGGGTAGATACTGAGGGTGTATTGATTCTCGAAAACCAGCCAACAGGTTTATTCTGCAATATCAAAGGACAAAATGGCCAGCAAATCATCATAGCCAATCAGGGGGCAAATCGCTTATTGGAGAAGCATGTTTTGGATGAAGACTATCTTACACAGGCAAAGACAGTACATGTAGCCGGGGGGTTTCCTATGATAGCCAAGAGAGCTACAGAGTTGGCGACAACAGAGGGGATGATATTCTCTTTTGACCCGGGTAGAGCTGCATCAGATATAGATTTCTCAACCATCCTCCGGAGTACTGACTTGCTCTTCTTGAATCGCAGAGAATTAAAACAATATTTTGGTATCAAGCCATCAGAGAGAGAGCTACGAAAAATTGCGAAAACCTTTCCCGGTATTGTTGTAGTTAAGATGGGAGAGGAGGGTGCAATTGCGACTGATGGTTTTCAATACTGTACTTCACGTATCTTCGAGGTCACTGTTGCAGACACCCTAGGTGCTGGAGATGCTTTTGCTGCAGGCTTCGTGACGGCGTGGACGCGTTCTGAGGATATAGAACAGGCACTCCACTTTGCGAACGCAGTAGCTGCACAGGCAATCGCAGAGGACGGAGCGCAGAATGGGCAACCGACTCTGGATGAAACAGCTCAATTTTTGCGAGACTATGGGATATACATTGATGATATCCTTCGCACCTTCAAGGGAAAAGGACGAAGACGTCGTTCACGTAAGTAATACCTAGGTAGTATTGCAGTTTTTGTTAGTATAATACACTGCAGGGTTGACAAGTGTACAGAGAAGGTGCCAATAATACATCCGCTTCTTGAAGAGGTCTTGAATGGACCCTCTACCGCACGGGATTCCCGCTCAGGCCAAACCAATACTCGCGTAAATAACGGAGAAACAACCGATGAGGAACTAGCAGAGCTGCTTGAAACTGTCAGTGCCAGAATTCTGGTGGCTGGAGTAGGAGGAGCAGGAAACAATGCGATTACACGCCTTATGGAGGTAGGCGTTCAGGGAGCCGAAACATTGGCAGTCAATACTGATGCCCAAGACCTGTATTTCTGCAATTCACATCATAAACTCCTTCTTGGGAAAGAGTGTTGTGGAGGGCTTGGGGCGGGAAACAATCCTGACTTAGGTGAAACCGCGGCATTGGAAACCTATGATGTGATCAAGGATGTGATACGTGGAGATTTGGTATTTGTCGCTGCAGGCATGGGAGGAGGAACAGGTACCGGTGCGGCTCCGCATATCGCCAAGGCAGCTAAGGAAAACGGTGCCCTTACAGTTGCGATAGTATGCCTTCCCTTTGAAGTGGAAGGGATTACACGGAGAAAAAATGCACGACGAGGATTAAATGCATTAATGGAACATGTGGATACGCTGATTGCGATACCAAACGAAAAACTGCTGGAAATTGCGCCCGATTTATCATTACCCGAAGCATTCATGGTGGCTGACGAAGTCCTAGTCCGCGCAGTAAAGGGCATAGCAGAGTTAATTTCAAAACCAGGATTAGTTAATCTGGACTTTGCTGACGTACGGACCACAATGAAGAATGGTGGAGTTTCAATCATTGCTCTGGGAGAAGGGCAAGGGGAAGAAAGAGCAGAAGAGGCAGTCTATAATGCACTCAAGAATCCACTTATTGATGTTTCAATTGAGAATGCCCGGAACATACTGGTGAATGTAAGTGGAAGTGCTGATCTTCAGCTCATGGAAGCCAAGCGTGTTGTGGAACTGGTTACTGAACAAGTGAATCCTGATGCAGAGGTCATCTATGGCGCACTCATTGTGCCCGAGTTGGAAGATAAGCTTCGTGTAACGATTATTGCCTCCGGAGTTAGTTCTCCTTATGTCTTCGATGCGGGTTCTGAGCCAGTTACACCCCTTGCGGAAGATTTGAAATCTGACCTTGGAATACAAAAACTCGAATAAAAATGAACGGTGCTCAGCAAGGGTTAAAAGCGTACCTTCTTTGATTCCATCTGGTTCCAGTGACTGTGTATGCAGTCCTATAAAGGAAGTGGAA
This sequence comes from Candidatus Thorarchaeota archaeon, assembly GCA_004524445.1. Classification (GTDB taxonomy): domain Archaea; phylum Asgardarchaeota; class Thorarchaeia; order Thorarchaeales; family Thorarchaeaceae; genus TEKIR-14. The sequence continues at coordinate 7,886 of SDNP01000014.1, forward strand.
CAATATGGGTGTCGGTGATTTCATCAACGAGAGCAGAAGAATCTTGAAGCTGTCTACAAAGCCATCGAGAGAAGAGATATGGCTTAGTACAAAAGTCAGCCTGTTAGCAATGGTACTTGTTGGGATGCTCAGTTTCATTATTCAAGTCTTGATGACACTGCTTACGGCAAACTGGGGCTAACACCGGGTTCTTAGACCTTAGGGGTGTATCTTTTGCAGCAGAAAACGAGCATATACGCAGTTAGAACAACTATTGGACAGGAAAAGGGAGTGACTGATTTAATCACTACCGCAGTCATCGGAGAAACCGATGTATGGGGTTGTCCCTTTTGTTCAGAGGAGTTTCCATCTAAGGAAGCGACACGAATTCATATGCAGAGCTGTGACAAGGCAAAAGGTAGCGATAAGGAACCCAAGTTAATATCACAGAATCAGCTTCTTGGACGTGTAAAGGCGATTCTTGTTCCTGAAACCCTTAGAGGTTACGTATTTCTTGAAACACTCGAGTTTAGAGATGTCGAGATTGCCATTTCTGGTGTCCCTCATGTGAGAGGAAGAGTAAGTGGCAAGGTGACCTTCGAGGAAATTGATAAATTTCTGGTACCAAAGCCAGCAGCAGAGGGAATTTCAACAGACGATGTTGTGGAACTCACTTCGGGGCCATTCAAAGGAGAACGAGCAAGAGTTGTTCGTGTTGATGCAGCAAAAGAGGAACTAGTTGTTGAGCTTCTTGATAGCCCACATACTATTCCGTTGCGAACCCATGCTGACTTTGCTAAGATAGTGCAAAAGGCAAAGAAGGAAGACGAAGAGGCGGAAGAGACCGAGGAAGAAGAGGAAGAGGAGCTAGAAGAGGACTCTTTCTGGTCTAGAGGATAAATCGAAGCCGTTTTACTTCATGACAGATGGTGTGCTAGTCCATAATGTTTTTAACAATTCACTAAGGCGACGATGTATACCTCCTTAATCTGACATGGTACACGATATCATGTCTGGGGTGATGAAAAGTGACAAGAGATGCAGTAGACTACAAAGGATTCTATTCTAGTTTTATCCTTAATGTCGGCTCTAACGATACTAATCGATATGTATCCAACCACTGCATCAGGAGAAGTGAATAAATTGAGTGAACAACTAATTACAGTAGATGCCATGGTTGAAGGTGGCAAGGCTTCGGGAGGACCACCAATCGGTCCGGCACTAGGCCCTACTGGCGTGAACATTTTTCAAGTGGTCACAAAGATCAACGAGATTACTGAACCTTTTGCGGGATTGAAAGTACCAGTCACCATCACGGTGAATCCCCAGACCAAGGAATTTGAAGTTGAGGTAGGTACACCTCCAACCAGCGCGCTCATCTTGAAAGAGATCGGAGCACCCAAGGGTTCAGGAGAACCAGATGAGAATATCATTGGAAACATGACAATTGACCAAGTGAAGAATGTCGCCAAGGGGAAGGCAGCGGACCTTACCGCTCTGACAATGAAGACTGCTGCCATGATTGTCGCAGGCACCTGTGTTTCAATGGGTGTTACGATAGAAGGGAAGCCTCCGAAGGAGTTCCAGCAGGAAGTCCGGGAAGGAAAATGGGATGAGCAGTTAGACGAACCTTTGAAGGAGGACTAGCCAAATGTCATATGACTATGATATGGAAGCAGTCGAGAAGGCTGTGGCCGAGGCGAGAGAGAAAGGACAAGAAAGAGGCATCAATTTCGAACAAAGCATTGATGTCGCAGTCAATTTCAGAAGCAAAGAGCTTGATATGTCGGACTCAGAAAATAGAATCAACCAAGAGGTAGTTTTGCCTAACCATCTGGTTCCGCCGCCTACGATATGTGCAATTGGTGACGGTGAATTTGCTGAAAATGCAGAGGCGGCTGGTGTCGATAGAGTCATTGCGAAGGATGATATCGCTACTATCGCTGAAGACAAGAAAGCTCGGAAAACTCTTGCAAAAGAGTTTGATTTCTTTGTATCTGTCACTGACGCAATGCCCCTGGTGGGAAGATATCTAGGTCAGGCGCTTGGCCCGAGAGGGAAGATGCCTAGACCATATCCACCCCAAGCAGATCTTGAACCAGTGGTAGAGCAATATCGTCGCACAGTACGAATCAGAATGAGAAACACGCCAACCTTCCACACAAAAGTGGGACATGTGAACATGAGTGACAGGAAGATTGCTGAGAACATTGCAGCAATCCTCAACTTCGTTCAACGAAAGGAGCTCATTCAACGAGTTGGAAGTGTTCTTGTCAAGACTACCATGGGACCCCCAGTGGAGGTACCCTACTAAAGGTGAAACACATTGAGCGTTTATGAAAAGAAAATCCCTCAATGGAAAATTGACTTGGTAGATAAGCTGGCTGAAACCATCAAGAATAGCAAGATGGTTGGCCTAGTCAACGTAGAGGGCGTTGGTGCCAAGCAGCTCCAAGGAATCCGGGATAGTTTGAGAGGCTCTGCCAAAATCAAAATGGCCCGGAATACACTGATGAAGAGAGCAATCGATGAGTCAGAACAAGAAGGTATTGAGGACTTAGCAGCCCATCTCAAGGGACCTGTTTCGTTCATCTTCAGTGATGAAGACCCCTTCTTGTTGAGCAAGTTTCTCAGTGAAAACAAGGCAGCTGCACCTGCAAAGGGAGGCCAAGTGTCGCCCAAGGACATCATAGTACCTGCTATGAACACGGGTGTCGCACCCGGCCCGTTCATCAGTGAACTTGCAGCGCTGGATATTCCATCTCGAGTAAAGGGTGGAGTCATCCATGTGACTGAAGACACTGTTGCTGTAGAAGCTGGAGAAGTGATCTCCAATGCAATGGCACAGATGCTCGGGAGACTGGGTATCGAGCCAATGGAGCTTCAGCTCAAGCTCGTTGCGGCATATGCTGATGGCACGGTGCTCACAACTGAGGACCTAGAGATAGACCTCGAAGCATTATTCGGGAACGTCTTACTCGGTCATCAGTACGCAGTCAATCTGTCAGTCAATACTGGATACCCAACCTCGGAAACAATACCACTGATTATCGCCAAGGCCAATATGGAGGCAAAGAACCTGGCACTGACTATTGGATTCTTTACTCCCGAACTCTTGAACGAATTCTTGGCAAAGGCGAATTCAGAGGCAGCCATGCTGGCTGGTTTGATAGCCGATAAGGATCCAGATGCAATACCCTCAGACCTCGTTAATCAGATTCAAGCTGCAGCAGCAGCACCTCCCGAGGCACCCTCAGCAGAGGAGAGCCCCGATGAGGAGGAAGAAGCTGAAGAAGAGGAAGATGAGGAGGAAGAAGCTGTAGCAGGCCTAGGCGGCCTGTTTGGTTAAATAATAAAGAGGTAATAAAAAATGGAGTACGTATACACAGCACTTCTGCTTCACAAAGCAGGCCAAGATCTTACCGATGCCAATATGGAGTCTGTTCTCAGCGCCGCAGGCGTTAAGCCAGATAAAGGTAGGATAAAGGCCATGCTTGCAGCACTCGAGGGTGTCGACATTGAAGATGCCCTGAAATCGGCCGCAGCGGTTCCGACCGCCGCCGCACCAGCAGTAACTGGTGGAGAGGCTGCCGCAGCAGAAGAAGAGAAGGAAGAGGAAGAAGAGGAAGAGGAAGAAGAGTTCACTGCTGGACTTGGAAGCCTGTTTGGTTAGAGTATAAGCTTTGCCCTCCAAATCCTAGCCTTCATTCAGTTTAGACGGGCCAGCGGGCCGCAAGCCTGCTCGCCCATCAACGTCTTTTTCGTTCAAAACACATGAACTACCGCTTTTTATGAAGATGAAATACCACTATAGCAATCATAACTAATGAGACTCCGAAAACCACATACAACAGAAGTATTGGGGGAAAGTTGGTTTTTCCTCGCAACGTGGCTCGAAATGATGTCCAATCACTATCAAACTCTGAGGCGTTGAAGTCCCAAATTCCCCGTGCATTGGCACCATCATAAGTTGACGTGAAATAATCCTCAGGATAGAAGCTGTGTTCGATAAACTGAGAATACCCACGAATCTCCATATCAACAGTTTCATGACTGTCACTAGCCCATGTGGAGGCGGATCCTACATAATATCGAATATTTATGGCATTGCCAAACCAATTCGGAGTGAATTTCACGAACGAGTCAATAATGCGAACCTGAGTTTCAAAAAAGCTCACATTGAAAATGGCGAACATGAGCTCATGGGTGGGAACATAGAGGGTAAGGTCGGATATACTGATGCTTGATCCATTTACAAGGTCATAACCAACCTCTGTGCCATCAACCAGTATCTCCAACTCCAGTCCATCGTCATCACCGGTGACAGGTTGCCAATCGTATGTAGGAAATAAAAACGCGACCCGAAGACCTTCTTCAGAAGGAGACTCCAGTCTGAAGGTGGAATTGAAAGTAACCGAGCCATAGGCATCAATTGACACATTCACCTCTGCAAGTGGCATGGATACTGTAGTGTTCAGACCGAAACAACCGCCCGCACTAATGTCTTCAAGAACCATCACGTCGGCGGCGACTGGAGAGAGAAACTGGATGCTTGCTGCAAGTAGAAGGATGACTAGTATGGATTTCATCTGAACACTGTTTACTTCCATCATACTACTAACTATATCAAAAAAGGAATTAAGGATTGACCTCGGCTGACTTCTGAACCAAGTGACCCACAGAATCATATTCTCTGACGCATATTTTCCAATCATGAAGATTGTCTTCCACCCGAAGATGAGAGAGAGTTATGACCACACCCCGGCAGGAGCTCCAAACCGATTAAACTCAGCGGTGGAGATACTCAGTAGGCACCCAGACTATGAGTTTGTTGAGGCGAGACAAGCCACAGAAGAAGAGATCTATCGTGCCCATGTACAAGGTCATATTGAGAAAATCAAAGAGGAGAGAAACTCTAGGATTGGGGGGCGGCTCTATGAAATGGCAATGCTTGCAGCTGGAGGATCCGTCATGACCGCAGAAATTGCAGCAGAGGGAGAGCCCGCATTTGGGCTCATACGTCCACCAGGACATCATGCCTCATATTCATCATATTGGGGATTCTGTTACTTCAACAACATGGCAATCGCCATCTTAGCCTTGAGGGCACAGGGGCTGATTCAATCAGCATACATTTTGGACTTCGACCTTCATACTGGCGACGGCAATATCAACATTCTTGGAGATGACCCTGATATTGTGATTCACAACCCGAGTGGATTTGGGGAAGAGGAATACCTTGAGAATGTGAGAAGGGGTCTGGACAGATCACCTGAGGTAGACATCATCGCTGCATCTGCAGGGTTTGATCAATACATAGACGACTGGGGAGGAAAGCTCTCGACTGAGGCTTTTGCCACGATTGGAGCCATATTGAATGAGTTTGCTGAAGAAAACTGCAAGGGGCGCCGTTTCGGGCTGCTTGAGGGCGGATACAACTTTGAGGACCTTGGTAAGAATGTCTTAGCCTTCTGTGAAGGATTAAGGGGAAAGTAGGTTCTATCGCAGAAACTGGAGGGCAAATCTGATGAGATGTATCGAATTTCTCGCAGAAGACGCACCAGTGTTTTTGGACGCACATAATGCATGCATACTCCTTAAAGCACGACAGAAGGAACTAGCCTCGGTCGAAGTTTCACTAGACCTTGGTCTCTCAACCCAGAGTGTTGATTTCTCAGAGTGGGATTGCGATGCTCAGGAACTGGATAAAATTGTAAAAAAACCGAATTCTGCTTACATCATACGAGATGGAACTGCAAATGAGATTGCAATTCGTAATTCTATTGAGTACAGACTCCGTCCTACAGAGAAGGGACAGGCTCCGGCACTTGTAATAGACGAAGAATTGATGCATCAGATTGCCCCCCTTGGACCAATGGAATACGCAAGGAGGAGGGCTGAACTCGCTGTAAATCCCGGATGGCGGGTCCTAGATATCGGTACAGGACTTGGCTACTCAGCAATTGCCTCTCTTGACAGAGATGCACATGAAGTTGTATCAATCGAGAAGCACCCTGAAGTCATTGAACTTTCACGGATGAATCCCTGGTCTCAAAGGCTTCATGAAGATGAAAGAGTAAGCATAGTCATTGGTGATGCATTCGAAGTGGTCAGCACGTTGCGAGTCGATAGCTTTGATTCTGTGTTTCACGACCCGCCTCAGATCCAGCTCACCCCCAAACTCTACTCTACCAAAATGTATCGTTTGATTGGTCAGGTTTTGGTACCAGATGGACAATTATGTCACTATGTTGGACCAGAGGGATTCTCCTACAGGGGGCAAGAGGTTGCAAAGTTGGTCGAAAATAGATTACGAGGGAATGGATTTCACAGCATTGAGTTCATTCCAAAGCTTCAGAGTATTCTTGCTACGTATGGGGACAAGTAGAGCTCTCAAGTTTCTAAGGTGCTTAAATCACTCCGGTATGAATAAGAAGTGGTGCATCCAATGAGATTCTTGACTCTGCTAAGCCCGCTCTCTAACTTTGCTCAGATGATCTCCGTTTATTTTGCAGAGATTTGGGAGTTCTTGATTTTTATCGGAAGGGTCTCTGGAATCATTATTGTACTGGCAGGCGCAATAATCTGGTTCACCGATGCAAATCCTAAGCGTGGAAAGGGCCTAGTATTTGGCGGTATTGTGCTATCCATTGTTGTCCAATATTTCGTTATCTATCCACCTGCTTTCGTCGTTATTTGAGGTGCCTAGAATCCCAACGCCCGTCATGTCATGCGGAAAGGTTTATGTCTACATCCCTCAGGTCATTCCAGTGATGCTCGGGCCCGTTGCCTAGCCCGGATAGGGCGCTACCCTTCTATATTGCCTGACTTGCTCCGGCTTGTAGGACAGGTAGATCTCGAGCGTTCGAATCGCTCCGGGCCCGCCACCAACCATTCCAATCTGTTTTGGGTCATCAAAATTCGTTCTTCAGAAAATGACAAAAAGTCGGAAGTCGTTGTGCCGGTTGCGATGAAGGAAGTGCGAAATGGAGGTTATGAGGACACTGCAATAGAAACGGGGCATTAATAGCGCTATTTCAATTCGTCAATCGGTTCTTCACACCATTTAATGCATGGTGAGAGCTTTTTCGTTCTCTTGCGGATGCAAATGAAATTTGGATTCCGCTTATTGCCGCTGAAGAAGAGCCGCCTTTAGTTTCTCCCGTAGATGCCATGATAGATTTGCCTTCTCAATCACCATCAAACACTCTTTTCGTTCGAGTTGGAGTTCTCCGCAATAGCCGAGGAATAGCTTCAATATGTCCATGTTTCGAATTCCCTCTGGTGGTGTATGGCACACCTCTAGCTGATTTGCAAAGAGGGCAATCTTCTGATGTTTAGGAATATCTAGCTGCATTACTTTGGAAAAGAGGTCAAGCAACCCAGACCAGACCCCAATTGACCAGACCTGATTGCACTGCTTTCTCCAGGCTGATTCCGCTGTTTCCCGTATTCTTACCATCGGATTTGCTGGTGCATAGTAGCCAGAGGAACCAGACGTCAGGGCTTTAAATCTAGGATCACCTATGAGTTTTGCCATAAGATTGTCAAATGCTGGACCGTTGAGTAGCCGTTTGACAACTTGATTGATTTGGTTGAAGGACTGCGCTTTCCGTGCTGCATTTAGTACTCTCATTGCCACAGTAGGATTTTCGATAGGCGTCTGGCCTGCAACCTTTGAGCCCAAAACAGCAGTACATGCCTTAAGAGCCAACTCATTGTCTGGCATAATGGGAACTTCCAAGAAGAAATCCTTGGTTTGATTCAGGATATGTGTCCATAGCGCTCGTTCCAATCTGTCGAGTTCATCACGAATCAGTCCACCACCGATATCAGTGGCCGTAGGAAGAGCTATTCGCATTGCTTGAGAAGCCTTTGCTATCTCCGTGATATTGCCCTGAGAGTTATCAGATAGATTTGGCAGACTCCTTAGAATTCGCTCCATTACCATCGAGGCAGTCATCGTATCTTTCGATTCAGCCACGAATTTCACCAGTAATTCCAAAGCTACCGGCCCTGCCGAATCTGCATCTTCCTCATTCAGAAATGTGATAACTTCAAAGGTACTTTTGATTCGCGACTTCGTACTTGGCCCGGCGTTTTGAGCTATGGTCTTGAGCAATCCTTCGATTTTTTCATCTTTGGGATATTCAAAATAGCTTTCCACAATGGGCGAGATTACAGTCAGCATTGCATCGTCATCCAATTCAATCTTTTTGAGTAATCCTTTGAGACGCCGAAATCTTGATTCTTGGAGCAAAATCCCTACAACCTCTAGGGCAACAACAGAATAGTGAGTCTTTTCTAACATGCCGAGTAACTCTAACGCCTTGGCTTGGGTTTTTGCGTATGCAATCTCTTGTGCCACTATTTCAAGTCGACCAACCTGAAGCAATAGATTGATACGAAGATTGGAATCCTCCAAAGACTGAGCCAACTGGCTCAGCTCTCTTGCAGCTTCAGTATCCTTTGCAATGCTGAATAGCCCAAATGAAAGGTCAGGCATAGCATTAATCAACTTCCTTGCATCTTCATCTTGGTTATTGGTCATCAGCAACACAAGAAGGTTAACTGCTTCACGTCTATAGCTCTGCAATATCATATTTCTAAACTGAGTAATCGCCAAGTCTAAATTGCCCTCTTTGAGGGAGGAAACTACTGCAACACGATATGCATCCTCCTGAAGACTCAACGCAGTAAATATACGATAGGTTTCTTCCCAATGTGATGCCTCTAATACGTTGGCTAGTTCAAGCAACTGATTTCTACACGGGGATATTCCTGCCAAGGTTGATAGCATATTTTCTGGACAGTTGTTCTTCTGAGCAAGTCGGACAGCAGACTCAAACATGTTATTCTTCAAGTATATCAAAAGCGCTTGTTCCTGATTGGATTCTGAATTAGATTCGATTTCAACAGCCTTTGTGATTTCATCATATCGGGAAACCCACGATTTTCGTTTGTATATTGCAGCGCCCACAGCCACTAAGAGTGCAGGTATCATGAAATAAAGCGCATAAGTCTGCCAAATAGTTGTCATGGCGTAAGACTCAGAGCTCAAATCCACCAGTATCTCTGCTGTACCAACCAAGATCTCTGCAGAGATGTCAACATTTCCGCCCATAAGAGATAGATCTAGCATTTCGAATTGAAATGAATATGTGTTTATTCCAGGTTCGATTACAACGAATCTTGAGTCTATGATCGCTCCATTCCTCAGTATTTTGATTGTCGCAGGAAATGACGAGTCTTCAGTATTAGATACAATAACATCAATATGCCATACGCCGACCTGTTTGGTTTCGGGTATACGTATTTCCGATACCCATATTCTAGGCGCCCTTGAAGTCACAATTTGAGTGAACTCATAGACGCTTCCTTCAGGGAAAAAGTGAATCTCATAGTCTCCATTTATCGCCTCTATTGGCAAATCTAATTCAATCTCAGATTGATATCCATCATCGCAAACAGCTTGTCCTGTGAATAACAGAGACTCATCTGGTGCAATTATGAAATAGTCGAAGTATGCAACGGGAATCGGGTAGCCTTCAGATGTTTCGAGTCCTAGTGTATACGCTGTTGATGCACCCAATACGGCATATGTAACAGAAATGGATTTCGCAATTGGTGCCTGTACTTCTATAGGCAAAGTGTAGTGGCGGTCACTATCGGGAATCCCGTACACAAGAGTGTAGTTACCGATAGAATCACAGAAAGAGAATGAGAGTGATAATTCCGCAATCGAATTTTCACTACATCTTAGAATCCCAGAGCAGAACACAGTGCCATTCGGACAAAATACTTGATATTCAAATGAGTGTGAAGGCACTCTATTACCGTTCAAATCCTCCAAACCGAGGGTGATGTTGATGCGCAAACCCAGTGTAGTTGAAATGTTCGGAATGAGTGTCGTAGGAGGGATAAAATCAATTGTTGTAGAAAAGGTAAGCATTGTATCAGGATCTATCAAATCAAACCGCCATCTTCCATCAGCATCATCATCAGACAGAGCCAAATCATAGCTACCCGTGTATCCATTTGTGAGAAGCGTCACATTTTCAAACAGAGAACCGTGCGGACTATAGAGATTCACGAGCAGTGTATCTGCGGCAACGGTTCTGTTGAAGTGGTCACGGAGCCCCAACTCCACTACTAAACTGGTACCCAAGGTCATCTTAGACGGGACATCGTATACACAATCAGTCCGCTTTATTATGGGTAGTGGATTGGCTTGATAATCAGAGAACTTTGCAGTGGGGTTTCCAAACAGGACAAACTGGTTAGAGGTAGCTGCTATGACTCGAATGTACGACCCAGAAATGTAGTAATTGCCGCCCTCTTGATTAATTGCGTAGATGTGGGAGTTAACCATAAAGGAATCGTTCATTGCTTGGGAAATGGTCTTATCTTCCTCGACAAGCCCCTTGAGTACGTTCTTCTCCAACAAATCAGAAGGCCCAAACAGCGAATCAAGCCAGCATGCAGCAATCGAATCAGCTCCACTCTCCAACATTCTAGCCGGCCCATAGCTCGAACCTAATTGACAAGTGTCCCAGTATGCGATGACACCTCCCAAGTCAGAACCGTTTATAATCTGAGATATATTCCACGAATCTATGAGGGAGCTCTCTGGATTAACGATATTGTCTCCATTTCTATCAGGATTACTACAGGACCCTCCTTCTTCATATCCCCATGCTGCAGTGATATTGAAGAGTATGGCCACTCCATCGTCTGAATACATTTCCTTTCCCATGCCCCCGTGACTTGAGAATTGCCACCATACCTTTGATGACGAAAGCAGATTTACAATATCAGGGCCCGCCTGTTGTACATAGTTGATATCAGTGGCATCCATAGTTGTTGAAAATGCCACAGGCGTATCTACAATTGTCCATGAATGGGAATTATCAGGTACCCCAAGCCCGTCAGCATATGCGACATGACTAGCAAGTGCAGGAATATCATAGGATGTACTGGGTACAAGAATGGGCCGGAGGTGTGCCCGCATAATTTGTGCATACGTGGAAATAGAACTGGAAGAGGGATATCGTCCGTTTTGAGCCATGCCGGCGATAGCCCTATCAAAGGAGGGAGGAAGAGTTTCACCTGGCCCTCTAAATGGTGCGATATTTACAATCACTGATGGATTCGTTATTCCAGTGGTGTATGATAGCCAATTCTGGAATTCATCATAGATGCGATACATGGAACTGAATGAAGGATGAAGATATGAGAGGTAGAAACTGTTTCTCCAATAGTTGTAGTAATGGTAGCCTCCACCAAAGGGGAACTGATAGTCCCCATGGTAGGCCATCTGTTCGCATACCAGAGCCTTTGTCGTATAATTTTGCCCCCCGTAGCAGGAAGGGAGAGCTATTCCCCTTCTAGAAGCGGCTGAAAGTCCCGCAGCCCCAAAGAAGCCACCTAAGGGGTCAAATAGAGTCACGTTTGTTGTGTTCAGAGTTGCGCCACTAGCAGATACATGATATGCCCAAATGCTAGATGAAGAATCCAAGTGAGTTACAGTCCCATACATCTCCAAATCGGCAATGAGAGATCCTGCAAAGGTGTTTCCAGAATCAAGGATGATGATCTTAGAGGGGGATATCGCATCGAGGGCGGATATTGTATCTGAATGAAGAGTTAGCCCGTCGCAATACAGCAGTGGTGCATCACATAGGGAGGCTATGCTAAGACCGTTCGAAGTGGAGATGGCGGTATTAATAAGATCCTCTCCAATCTGCCGTTTCGTTACCGTAAGATTATATGATGCTCCTGTAGCCTCGTGGGTTGTTAAGTACGCGCGATACGTTCCTGGGCCGGGATAGGAAAGGCGTGCATGTAATCGAGTTTTTTCCATCTCATCAGAAACAAGAGCATATCGATTTGCATCAAGTATCAACTCACCACTAGGGTCTAGAACATAGAGGCCCACGGATGTTTCGAGATTGGCGACCGACAAGTCGAAATCTACTACAGACATCTCTCCAGGAGCCACATCAAAGGAGTATGTGTTCTTAGGCAATGTGTGAACATTCAAAGTGAAGGAGGTCGTTCTGTCATAGGGATACATATCTATGAAATTAAAGTGCCAAGTATCGCCATAACCTTCAAAATAGGGATATGCCATTACATGGTCCCCATACCACGGATAATCCAAACCATATCGACGCCCGTCTTTGTAACAGCCCATCTGTGCTAATTGGTAGTTCAGCACGGAGGAAGATCCGGTCACCCATGCATATATACCTCCGCCTGACCGGGGTATGTCATAGTGACGCTCCCAGTAGTTTGAGCTTGAGGTAGAGAGTGAGTAGGTGCTCAATGTCGGAGCTGGAAGAGTACCACTCACATTGTACAGCGTTGTCACTTCATCAAATTTGGACACGCTTTCAGGGGCGTATGATAGAACGACGGTGTCACTCAATGGGAAAAACTCCTCAGCCAGCATTCCTGAAAGTTCGTAGACATTCTCGCCACCTATCCTCATCACGGTCCGCGCATCACCGATTATTGATGGATAATTGATTTCCTTTACATCTCCCACCAGATTGAGTTCATCTGTTTGCCCCCCCAACAAGTTTATCCATTCATCAAGTGGAGTTTCTAGTTCCGTGCCAGACAAATCGGGAACAACAAGACTGTCAACCTGAAGAGGTCCGGATCGACGAATAGCCAAGGCAGAGCTGGATAAGAGATTCAGTGAGTCGGTATAATCATCGCCACTCATCCCCACAATAGTTGTCATATTCAAAGCAGCCCTGTTTCCAGTAATTCCTGATTCAATGTAGTCGGCACCCTCAGGCGAAGTATCTGTGACCGAGTCCCTAGAATAGGGAATGACCGCAGATGGAAAGCTCAGGAATAAAATGGAAACCAGTATTAGTAAAGAACCACGCCATTTCATTCTCTTCCCTCCATGATTGAACGACTCTCGTTTCTCTTGATAGTTTCACTGATATTCTCTGAGTATCTTCTAATGCCTTTGAGTGCCCAAAGGAAACTAGCTGATAACATAAAAATCGCAATCGCCACTCCTAGAGCTAAGATTAATTCGATGCTTTGCATCGCTTACACCTCTCGCAATATGTACAACTTAGAAGCAGCATTTATTCAAAGCCATAGAACTAATGCCACTCATTAACCCCAATAGAAAGCACACCAACCAACTTATTAATGTTCTCCTAAAAAGCCAAAATTACCTACTGACGATTTCCTGAATGTGCACTAGTCACTGCTAGCACATTCAAGACCCGCTCGTTCATGGGACATTTAAGTGCAATCAGCTATCAGGAACCTAATACAAAGATACTGAATAAACAGTTCAAATCTGGCCGGGCCCGCCATTTTCATCATTATTGTTCTGACACGGACTACTTCCTCTATTGGATTTCATTTGTCCACGAAATGAAGATCTTGTTCCTTTCTGATGTGATTCCAGTGTCAAGCTTGAAACCGCCCTATCCAGAAGAAATATGTTATTGATGTGATGTTCTACAAATCGGTAATTCATATGTCCGATGAGCTTACTATTGGGACTGCAACTGCAAAAAAGGGTGAACTTGCAAAGGGAGTAATCCCTGGTATTGAATTGAACACGGGTACAAAGATAGACATTCCAGTGCTGGTGTTGAATGGAAAGCAGGATGGCCCTGTTCTGCTCCTAGTTTCGACACAACACGGGATTGAGATACAGGGCATCGAGGTTATACATAGAGTCATGAGAAAGCTGGTGAATCCGGATGACCTACGAGGATCAATAATCGGAATCCCAGTGGAGAACCCTCTTGCATACATGCATCACCAATATCTCTCATGGATAGATAATCTTGATTTGGGTGGTGGGGGTAGCGGTAGTCTTCTTACTGCCGACAATCCTGACGGCACTGCAACAGAGAGGCTGGCCAATATGCTCTGGCAAGAGGCATGGAGCAAGGCTGACATGGTGATCAATATTCACTGCAATGTCCGTCCTGATGACCTCATATTCCAAGAGATTCTTACAGGCAATCCCAAGACAAAGCCGGCATTAGAGAAAATGGCAGAGGCCTTTGGCGTTACCACGATAGTAGATGATACTCCTATCGACCCGAATGCGCCTCCAACTCTTGGAAATCTAGCCGATCAAAATGGAGTGCCCGTATTGCTGATGGAGCTTATAGACGGCAGATGGATCTCTGAACCATCAACGAGTGCTGGCGTAAGGGGGGTCCTGAATATCATGAAGGCATTCGATATGCTTGATGGTGAACTCGAGCAACAGACAGGCTTTCCAATCATCCCAGGAAAATGCAAATTTCAGGGGATTGTACGTGCCAACAAGGGAGGTCTCATTCGGTTCCTGAAGAAGCCTGGTGAATATCTCAAACAAGGCGAAGTCTATGCGGAGATTTTCAACCTGCATGGAGATGTCGTTGAAGAGGTGAAGATGCCTGTGGATGGCTATATCTGGGCATATCCCTGTGGAGATATTCTGGGGACTCCAGGAAGCATGCAGGCGGTTCAGACCGGAGCCAATATTGGATATACATTTTCACAGGTTGAAGACTAACAAGTTTCTAGTAAAATCATCCGCGGATTGCCTTCACTAGGAAGACCATTCTATGTTATAGTAGAAACTGTTCATAGAAGGGGTAAATCAGTGCCAATAAGTGATGCCTACCCATAGATTCTACCCGACTCCATTTCCTTGAGGAATCCCTCTCTATTGTCCTCTGGAACGCAATTCAAGGCACACCCAAAATTGGGACAGGATGAACAAGCCCAATGACGCAGGGTTGCAAGGAATGTGAATGCTATGAGCAGATAGGCGACCAACCAGTCAAGGCGATCCCAGAGATAGAGTGTTTGAAACAAGAAACTGAATCCGATGCCCCAAGCCAAAAACACGACCCTTCCTGCCATGCTGACTGAAGAAGGTTCATACTGGAAGAGCTTTGGACTGCCCCAATTTGCAAGGCAGTAGAATTTGTCTTTATTTCCGTGTTCCTTTCCTGAGTACTCATAGCATGGGCAATGTCTACAGAGAACATACCACTCTACACCCGCAAAGAAGATCATTGCAATGAAGAAGTGGAGGGGTATCATAATCATGGACTCTGAAACAATGATTGAGGGCAACGAGAGAAAGCTTCCGATATCGAAGGAAAAACCGAAGTACCTGATTGATGAATTAATCATTCCAATGTAGCTTATGAGCATCGTGGCTAGAGAAACTATGGCAAACCATCTTGCATCTTTGCTATGGTATCTTGCATGGATGCCATGTAACACATCAGATTCAGAGCAATTATTCATTCTATCGCTTGGCAATTCGACACTTCCTCAGTTCAGTAACTTCATAGACTTAGTTTCAGCAGCTCATTAGCGGAGGTTCTACCATAAAAATTCCCGGCAGGAGATAAGAAATGCAGTCTGCTCCTATTGACAAAATCGGATAGAAGCTTTATTACCATTAGTGAAGAAATGTTTCACGAACTTATGATAACGGAACTGGATGGGGCCAATTATGGGTAGAAGATTGGTGGCAGATTTGCTTCTGGTTTCATTTCTCGTGCTATTGGTTTATTCATGTCCGATAGCCAATGAATCACAACCAAGGGGAATTAATCAGTTTGCATATTCGGTTGATGCGTTCCATGAGCCGATTCTAATCGTATCTGATAACGACTTTGAAACTCAGGAATGGCCAGGAAGTGGAAGTCCTTCAGATCCATATGTGATTGCAAACCTAACCTTTGGTGACAGCGATCTGCCGTACATCAACATAAGCAATGTGGAAAGCGTTTTTGTCATTGAGAATTGCACCATGCTGGAACCAGCGGAGGATGCTGAGTCACATGTTGGTATTGCTTTATCATTCTTTTCAGACTGCCGCGTTCAGAATAATGACATGTCAAGGATGGAAAATAGGCTATATTTAAGGAACGCAACAAGTTGTATAATCGAAGGCAATGAATTCGGCGAAAGTGTTGGGGTTTCGCCATTCGGGGTTCAGAAGGTTCTGGTCATCAATAATGTCTTTCAAGGAGCTGGTTATCCCATCGATTGTGCTTCAGCTGATGAGCTTGTGGTCAATGACAATGATATCAGTCAACCAGGTTCAGCTCACATATCTTTGTTCTCATATGTACCCCCTTATTTTGAGTTCACTCACAATAATGTAATTGGTAATATTCATTTTAGTATCGGAGTTGGAAGTCTAAATATCTCATGTAACAATTTCAGGCAGCTGTCTAAGCCCCTATTAGTTGGTGATTTTCACCATGAAAACACACTGCCTTCGCCCTATATTTTCGCGAATAACAGATTTGAATCTCACGGAATTGAATTTCATAATCCGGCAGACTTGAGATTACTAGAAAGTGCTGTGTTTCAAAATAACAGTATCCAAGATGTTGAGATTCCGGTGATTTCTGGACTGGTGGACGAAATAATCGATTGTTCAGAATACCCGCAGGTTATAGCCTACAATTGCACAGAAGTTTCATTTATCAATGCGGACTTTACCCAAATTGGTACAGCTCTCTCGCTTTTCTTATGCACGGACTCCCAAGTTCCCGATCTCTCAGCTGTCAATTGCAGTGATGCCGTTCATCTCTATCGCTGTAAGGCGACCTTCATTGATAACCTGCATGTAGAGTCCTGTTCTGAGGGGATATCTGTCAGTCTATGCAACGATACAAGAATAATCAATAGCTCATTCATAGAAGGCGGTAGGGCTATCGAACTTGTACACACGTTTAACGTCACCATAATTGACAATCGGTTTGAAAATAATCATTATGGAATGGTTCTGCAAGGAACGGCCAATAGCTACATCGTTGGTAACTCATTTGTACAGAACAATCATCATGTATACTACCGTCATTACCTGGGACACCCAATTGATAGGTGGGACGACGGTCACGGAAATGGAAACTACTGGGATGACTACATTGGATTTGGGTCATATATCCTCAATATTGAAGACTATACGATTGCCGATCATTATCCCACTCCGTTATTGCCATGGTACTACAGTCCTGCAGGAATTCTTCTTTCTGGCATCATAGTTGTATCTGCGATTGCCATTCTTCTAATCATGATTGGTTTCCTTTTGAGCCGACGGAAGGATGGACAGCTTGCTTTAGCACTGACAAATAAAAACAACTGGCTTCTTCTTGTTTCTTTGCTTGTGATTCTTTTTACACCCCAACTATACGCCTGGGAGATATTGGGTTGGTACGAACCTCGGGTGTGGATTGCTAGCTATAGCTACGTGATATGGAGCGAGCTTGACTGGACATACCTTCAAGCAACATTGCCTTTCTTCGGTCATGGACAATCGCTTATCAGTTCCGGCATTATAATTCTGCTCCTTATTGGGGCGTGGAACTCGGCAGGAAAGGAAGCAGGTAATAGATCAATAGCCAAGTACTTGTTAGGCTTGATGATAGCAATGGCGATTTCTGCCATGTTGTTTCCCATTTCGCCTTCAGGCCGTGCGTATGGATACCGGTCAGTAGTCGTTCCCCTTCCACTTGCACCACTGCTTATCTATCCCCTACTCCGAGCGGTTGAAAGAGAGAAAGTGTCCGAGAAGATAGATACCTACTCTATGGAGGGCGGCAAGAGATACACATGTCCGAATTGTGGGGCATCCTACATTTACAAGGAAGATACTCTTTACGAACCTGGACGGATAGTCTGCCAGAATTGCAGCAAGAAGTTCAGAGCACAAGCTGTGCCGGACTGATATCCAAAGGCAATTCAATCAATCTCCGCTCAAGAGCATCATTCAGATAAGACTTGATGAAGACCAATTTGTGCGTGCTATAGTCCCACTTAATTATCCGCAATTCTATCGATAACAGACAATATACTTCTAGGCACTCCGGAAAGCGTGCAGACGGTCCAAACTGGAGCTAATATTGGATATACCTTCTCATCGATTGAGGACTGGCAGGCTTCTAGTAAAATCATCCGCGGATTTATTACCATGAGGGGAACCACCGTAGCTGGCTACTCCATCAGAGAACACAATTGCGAACCAGAACGTGACAAGAGTTTGGCAACTGGTTGTTTGGCCACAGAATACTTGGAAATGCGGTTCCACAAGCAAAGATTATATTAATCAGCAATTTTCTCAACAGATATGTCAGTTATCGAAGAAAAAGTGTTTAACAGGGATATTGGCGTCTTTGGACTTACAATGCTTGGTGTTGGCGCAACCATAGGTGCTGGTGTTTTCGTTTTGCTTGGTGACGCAACTGCAATAACCGGACCTTCGGTCATCATTGCGTTCATTTTCAATTTCTTCCTAGCTCTAGCAATTGCTATGCATTATGGCGAGATGGCCGCTATGTTCCCTGTTGAAGGCGGCGGGTTCTCTTTTGTTGAAGAGGCATTTGGAGGGTCTGCATACTATGTGGGTTGGCTCATCTGGATGGGAAACATGGCCTATGCGTCTTTTAGCGCTTCGGCTTTTGCCTTGTACATGACTAGTGGTACAATCATTCCAGCACTCCCGGTTGCTGTGATAACATTCCTGATTTTCACAGCTGTGAACTTCTCAGGGATAACCAGAGTTGTTAAAGTTGAGAAGCTGGTCACCGCCCTATTGATCGGTATGCTTGTCATATTCATCTTCAGAGGGGCGATTATAACTGACGTATCAACTTATCAAAATATGTTTCCAAATGGTGTGCTGGCACTGCTGCCTGCGACAAGCCTTGTATTTCTGTGCTACATTGGATTTGAAACGATAACAACAATCTCTGCTGAGGTCAAAGAACCCAAGATTACTATTCCAAAGGCATTGATAGGGGCAGTTATCATATCTGGCATCCTTTACACATCTTTCGCCTTCGTCTTTGCAGGAGCTGTAAGTGTTGGAGACATATCAAATCCAGAGACTGCTCTACTTCAGTTCTTCGCAACTGACATCATGAGAGAGCTGCTCCTCTTTGCGGCTGCTCTTGCAACGCTTTCGACCTTGAACATAGCGCTCATGGCAGCCTCTAGGAACGCCTATGCCCTCGCACGAGATAGCTTCTTGCCAAAGACGTTTTCCAAGGTGTCGAAGAAGGATGTGCCAATTAATGCCATCATTCTCACCGCAGTCATCTGTTTGGTTCTCATTTTGTCTGAAGGTGCTACAGCAATCGCAGAGCTCTCGAACTTCGCTTATATGCTGGTGGTTTCGATGGTGTGCCTATCAGTCTTAGCGCTTAGAAAGAGATGTGCCGACAGAGAGAGAGCCTACGCGGTTCCGCTGTTTCCCTATATCACATACTTTGGGATAATCACACCATTAATCCTCATACCATTCCTTGGCACACATGCGTTGCTCATTGGCGCCGGATGGCTCATAATCGGGTTCCTTTTCTATAACATCTGGAGATCCCAAGCATTTCGAGAATCTTGGAATAATCATATTGGAAATATCGACCCACGACTGAGATGTGAGGAGTGACAGAATTCCTGCTAACCGGATGGATATTGCTGCAATCTAAATGAGGGTGCTAGAGTTCGTTCAGAAACCAGATGAGGGGCAAGTTAGTAAGAATTGCAGGATGGCTATTCATGAGATATACAATTCCCTATTACGGAGAAGAATACGACTACACCTAGAATCTCCAAAGCCTCATATGGATTGAGGGACCATACTCTGGTTTTCATAAGTTTAGCCGCGAGAGCCATTCGCCTTGAGTCCACATCTCTTTGCTTCGTCACGAACATGTACGACACGAGTTTCGTCCGTGTCTATTCCGATGGCCTCATCTGTGGGACCTATTCTACGCACTGCGGCAAGAAGTGTAGAGCCACCTCCTGATCCAATGTCAAGGACTCTTGAGCAGGCAGTTATGCCCATTAGAGAAACAAGTCTATTGGCAAGGAGGTCCCAGATTCTACTCCAAGTATGGAAATTGCTTCTTGAATTAGTTATCTTTTCGCCTGCCCATTCTAGACAACATCCTCTGTTATCTCATCCTCAGCGCGTACAATTTCTATCTTACTTTCTTTGCCCAGTTCGTTTTCCAACTCCTCTACGCTGACTCGAGGTTCTATATCCATCCTTACTAGGACGATTAAAATCCCAATGTTTATGATGAGGGTGATGAGAAGGAGAGGTAGTCCCTGCCAATTAGTGTAAATCCACCCAGCAGGTATTGGGCCCAGAGATACAAAGGCCATAACGAGGACATTTGTCAGGCTGAAGAGTTTCCCGAGATCCTGCCGAGGCAGTGATTTCTGAATATAGGTACCAAGAACCGACCACCAGAGTGTATCATTTATTGATTTCATGGCGGTTGCCAAGAATGCTAACGTAAACAATACGCCGAGTCCAGGATAAATCGAATCAAGGAAATATCGCCAATCAGGAGGAGTGTAATAAGGAAAGAATCGCGCAATGATGAGAAGGCTGATAGAAACAGGCATGACGGAATAGACAGCGATGGTAAGTTTCCTCCCTCCGTGCTTATCGAAGAAGCGACCGAGATAGAGTGTTAGAGGGACTGAGATTATGAGCGTGATGAGGAACATGAGATTGATGTCGCCAAGCCCATACTGCAGAGTTTCATTGAGATAGTACGTATTGGCAAACTGGTAGAAGCTATCGCTCAACGCATCGATGCAAATCAGCCCCACAAACACAGGGAATACCCGAATGAGAAGCTTGAGTCCTCTGATGTTTTCTTTCAAAAAGTGACGTATGATACCTTCGTCAGAATGCTCCCGCCTTGGTTGAGGAATGGATTCGAGGGCAAATGCCCGAATACCTGCGGCAATGAAGTAAAGAATGGCGGCTAGGAGAAGCAAGAGACGCATTACATAGACAAATCCCAGGCCTGCACCAAGAAGGATGCTGATCATATACAAGGGGAGTAGGCCTAGTGATGTGCCCAGTTGAAAGAGGCTCTGTGCCACTCCACCGAATCTTCGATCCACTTGCTGCATCTGATATGCAATGCCCGCTGTACCGGTGAATGATGCAAGCCCCATAATCAAAAGCCCTATAGCAACAAGTGCGATACCATCGGCAAATACCAGGGTGAAGTAGCCTAGTGCACTAGCAACCATTGTGAAGACGGAAAGCTTTCTTCTATCATAGTTGTCTGTCAGATACCCGGACACGAAGTTTCCTAGCAGCCTCACAGCAAGCATGGCTGAAAATAGAACCCCAATCGCAATATACGAGATTCCAATATCTCTAAAGAAGAGATTGAAGTACTGATACAGGACATTTAGTGCACTGTATATCCAGACGGTTAGGAGGTACAGAGTCCAGTTTTTGTTTCTTGTGACCATCCAAACAGACTGAAACCAGCTGAGTTCTGATGCATGGGTATCTTGGGTCATCTCTTGAGGCACATCTACACACTCGTGGCTAATACTTCAACATTCTATGAATTTGGGTAGAATTGGTTCACCAATTGAATCATATAACTGCAATTAAATGCGCCAATGTTTGTTTATAGAAAAGGTTGAGCGCGCGCAAGTCAGAATTCTCTGCGTTCAGCTCGCATATGGTGCCCACAATAAGGGCATTCGAAAGTCAATGGACCGACCCAATTCAATTGCTCGTAACTGAGTTCTGAATCACAGTGTCGACATTTCTCCGGGATGTCAATTGTGGGGACAGGTCTGTAGCCCGATGTTCGAGTAGATGTATACTCATCAAAAGATGAATCGGCGACTGAAGTGATCCGAATATCTTCGGGTGTGGATCCATCATCCTTTACATACCCCCAGATTGAGCCAAAGATGCAGACTATACCGAGTGCGCCAAAGGCGAACGGAATCCAACTGAAAAGATAGGGACTAGGTCCAAAGTCAGTGGGCCATGTGGCCGCGAAATCAAGCATGAACATTCCCATTGTAAATGCCATTCCCGTCCAGATAAGACCAAAAATCACGGTTGCGATAGTTCCACCTTTACTTCCCTTTTGTGGCATGGCACAAACTCCTCAGGTTTCCTGAGTCGAGAAATGGTTTTATGACTTATAGGTGATTCCCTCTAATTTGGCGCTTGTTCGATTGAGCCGTAATACAGAGCACCATGGTTGATTTGGGCGCCATATGTTTCGAACATCGAGTCAACCATTTTCGGATTATTCACTGAAGACAACCTTGTGGAGATTGACAGGATAGCGAGAAGAATCAGAAAACAAGATTTCATTAGAGGCGTAAAGGTCATGATAGCTACACATCACAAGTATTTCACGTCAAAGAGGATTCTCTGGTTAGTTGACAGAATTCGCGAAACGGGTTATGATGTTCCAGACAGATGGAAATCATTGGGAAATAAGCCAGCTGTAAGAATCAATGAGCGTCGTTCTTTTGCTCCAAGATTTTGTTTGAGAGAGTCCTGTATGGAAAAAATGTCCAGAGGCAGGAATCCTAGGATACTCATGAGCCACTGAAGTCAATCGATTCTCTTAACCAATCAGGAATTTCAAACTCCATAACATTCTCTAATTCTATAATGTTTGAGAGAGGCGAATTTATTTTGATTCTTGCTGCGCGTTTCGAGCCCATACCAGGGATTGATTCTAACTGTGACAGGGACGCGTTATTGATTTGAAACGGATGTGGTACAACACTCACAGAGCGAGGGCCATGGTCAACCACCATGACGTCTATACGATCCAGAGGCTTGATTCCATTGCTCATGTGACAGAGAAGAGGATATGTTCCAAGTGGCCTGTAGAGTAAGGATTTGCCTTGATATTTATCTAGGTAAACTGACTCTATCACCGTACCGCGGGGAGCCACCTTTTCGAGTATCTTAATATCAACAAGGTTTCGAACCTGTTTCTTATGTCTGAAGAATTGATTTCTCTTGACTCTTCCTTTGGTTGCATCACTAGCTCTAGTATCCTCAAAACCAATCATTTGCCTGATGTTTATTCTTCGGACAAGAAGATTCTCTTCAAGAATATCTAGGAGAAATTCTAAGTTGTGTTCTAGAGTTTGTGCACTTTCACCAGGCAGACCGTAAACTAGATTGATGCCAGGAAGCAAATGGGGTAGTGAACGACCCTCCCTCTTGGAGCCCACTTCATTAAGTAGCCTTATTGCATCAAGAACCTGGTCTGGTGTTGCTTTGAGATTATTCTTCCTGATAACAACAGGATCAAGCGACTCGACACCAAAGGCAGCCACATCTCCAACCGTATGATACTTCATTATCTCCTTGGCGACTAATCTGCTCTCGGTGGGGTGCCGAGCTAGTGTTCCTGGATTCACGTTATCGATATGAAGAGTTTCAATCTCCGGGGCAACCTCACGAATCTTGGAGAACAAGACAGCCACCGCCGATGGGTTGGGAGTGGGAAATTCCTCTTCGCCCATTTCAGGAGATCCATAAACAAATAGGTCAGCTTGCTTCCCGATACGGAAAGCTCTTACTCCTTGAGCATATAGAGCCTCAATTTCTCTCACAATCTGCTCAGCCGGCCTTTGATTCGGTTCACCGTATAATGGTTCTGTACAGAAACTACACCCACCTGTGAGATAGCGGGGACATCCTCGATACGTTTCGATTTCACATATTATATGACCACGCTCAAATCCGGGTGCCTGTTTCACGACCTGCGCCCCTCTCAATATCAACTCCCCAGTATTAGCGATGGCGTCTTTCATTGTGAAGTCCGTGTCCGAAAACCTCCATCCAGAACGTGCAAGGGTGGCAATAACAAGCCCTGTATCGCCTTTCACGAGATAGTCAAAAGGAGGTGATAATTCCGCAGGACTGACTGCAACGCGCCCTCCTTCGATACCACACCCATATTTTGCCCAAGGTCCAGCCAGCAACTTAGGTATGCCTGCCAGCACTTGGTGAGAGAAAAGTTCCTTCGTTTCTCGAACAGAGATTGGAGTACCGCCAATATACTTGCCCGGTACCACCATGCCTGCAACCAGAATCAGCATATCTGAGTTAGACCACAGTTCTATTGCATCTGCAAAGCTCTCTCGTACAGCGTCAATAGTCTGGTAGATTATATTGGTCTTCGGCGAGTGCTGCCAGATGGCTCCTGCAATGTATCGTGGGTAGGTACTGAGATAGGGGGGTACCCCCAGACATGTTGGTTCATCCACATATCCATCCACGATTACAACTCTTTGCAGCTAAGTCCACTCCCTAAAGGTATCGTAACCCAAAAATCCAATCTCGTGGCTTCTGTCGCCATCGTTCCATTCCACAGGACCTTCAGGGGTTATTTTCCCGATAGCATGTAATGGTATGTTCAGTTTTCTAGCGTTGGTTCTAGCAGTCTCCCATTTGCCGGATGGAACCGTTAGAACTACGATAAACTCCTCACCACCGCCCATTATCAGCTCAATTATATCTAGGTCGTTTTCCTCGGCAACTTCCGTTATGCCAGAGGCAATTGGCAGGTTGTCTATCACAATGCCCTTCCCGTTGAGTTCTGCCATTGTGTTCAGTGTTATCCCAAGACCATCACTACTATCCATAGCTGATGTGACCGCCCCTTTCTCAGCAAGCGCTTTGACTATTCCAAATGGAATCGATGGTTTGTATACTGCTTGAAGTGCTCTTCTTTGAAGGGCATCGGGAACATCGAGCCCTTCAAGTAGAATCTTGAAGCCTATTGATGTCAAGCCGAACTTGCCGGTCACAGCGACTATGTTGCCTGTAGTCGCTCCCCGACGTGTAATAATATCATCTGGGCTTGCAAAACCAAAAGCGACACCCGTTAGAATGACACTATTGGTTGCTCCCAAATCACCTCCCAAGAATGGGATTTTGTGCTTTAGACCGTATTGAGAGAACCCACGAATAATTTCTGAAGCGTCCTCTGTCTGATAGTCTTCAGGAACACACATGGATAGCAGTGTTGACTGTGGTTGGACACCCTTCGCAACTAAATCGCTTAAGGTCATTACTGCTGTCTTCCGACCCACTTGAGCTGGAGTCATATTAGGAAGCCAATCGGTATCACCGACGAAGGTGTCCACATTCAGAACCAGATTCTTTCCTTCATGTATAGGAAAGTCTGAGGCATCATCATCAAATCCCAGTTTCGTTCCAGGGACCTGATTTATCATATGACTGATACTCTTGAGAAAAGGACGTTCTCCAAGCTCTTTAGTCTTCATTCTACGGCCTCTCTACTTGTTGAATTTCCAACTCTGTTAAGTGTTTATTCAAACACGAAATACTAACCGCACGTATATGTTTATTAGAGAAATCTGAGGCATCAGCCCTAGTTTTGCCTCGGTGGCTAAGTGGCTAAGGCGTCTGCCTCGTAAGCAGAAAAACACGGGTTGCTTGCCAGCCCATGGTCGAATCGCGGGTTCAAATCCCGCCCGGGGCTCCATTCTCAATTACAATCCGTTGATTGACTGTATTTTATTGTGCAGATTCCCAAGAGATTATATGAGTACTTTGGTAAATGGAATATCCGAGAGGTGAGAGTTAATGAGTGAAAAACAGTCTAAGAAAGAAAAAGAGCAGAGAAAACGAAAACTGCCACCATTTGAATGGTTCGTCGCCGCAACAAGATAACAGTTCTGTGGCAATGACAGCCATCTTGTGGCAGACGGGTGTATTCCCGACTCTGCTTCTATAGTATAATGCTTGTTTAAAATTCGTGCTACTTTTGATTATCACTGCTGTCCCGAAAAGGTAAAAAGAGTCACTTGTTCCGCTACCCCTGCGACCCAATAGCTTGCAAATGCGGAGGTTGCCAAGCCAGGCCAAAGGCGCTAGGTTGAGGGCCTAGTCCTGTAGGGGTTCGCGAGACTCCGAGGACGTCACAGACTCGGGGCGTGAATTCAAATCTCGCCCTCCGCACCATCTCTTGTTATATTATTGCTTTACTGGTACAACGCTTACCTGGACATAATAGATTATTATGTAGTATGTCAGAGATTGATTGTATTAGTTAATGGATGCGATAACCCTGCGAGTGTTTGCCGTTTCCGGATTTTCTGGCACTGGGAAGACATCGTTGATTGAGGACCTGATTAAGGAGCTTAAGTCGCGAGGTTACTCAGTTTCGGTGGTAAAAAGTTCGAGAGAGGACATTGAACCTCCAAAGGGTACAGATACATATCGACACCTCACAGCATCAGCGAGTCCCGTTGTCCTTCTCGGACCAAATACCACAACTATCAGATATCAGCACAGATTGAATTCAGGGGCGATATTCTCGCAAGTTGATGCAGACATAGTTTTGCTAGAAGGCTTCAAATCAGCTCTTATTCCGCGCGTGTTCTGCGTGGGCAAACGCGGCCTCAATGAAGACACTATCCCAGAACAAACACATGCCATAGTAACTTGGAATAGGACAGATATGAAAAAACATAGTGAAATTCCAATCCTCTATACAAGAGAGACTGACAGGATCGCGGATTTAATCCTACAGAATGCGGTCCAACCGAATCAAGTAGATTTCTAATGTGTTCTGGGAAATACTAAGGGTGGGTCGAATTGGGAGATAGGTTGACTAGAAGGTGGACCCGCCCAAAGACGGGAGGGAGGCAGGTTTAAGGCAAGAGGGGCGGGTCCGTTTTGTGGAAGCCTTGTGGGAGGCGTGAGTCAGGACATTGGCATCCACGGTTGTTTTTGTTCAATCATTATTTGGTACTGACCGTCCCATTTAAGAAGCACATACAAAGAGTTGCTGTTTTCACTGATACTTTTCAGGCAAATTACCATCCGTGTTGGTTGAATATATATCCGAAATAGAAGAATAACAAGATATTAAGGCAATATGTAGGGCCTTGAAATCACAAGAGCAGGATGATTTGTTATGTTAACCGCCAAAATCGGAATAATTGGGATTGGCAACATGGGCCGGATTCATGCGCGAATACTGAGTAGTCTTGATTCTCTTGCAGGTGTAACGGATATAGACTTTGAAAATGCAAAGACAGTCGCAGAGAATTACGATGTGATGGCATACGAGGATTATAATCACATGCTTGATGAGCTAGCGCTTGACGGGGTGATAGTTTCCACCCCTACTTCAACTCATGCAGACATAGCTACTGAAGTTGTGAACAATCATAACCTGAAGGGGATAATGATTGAGAAACCCTTGGCTAGTACTCTTATCGAAGGAGAGCAATTAATGAAATCCATCAGGAAGAAGGGGATGGGAGGAGTTGTTTGCCATTCTGAAATATACAATCCAGTTGTTGATCGTGCCTTGGCAATGATTGGAGAAGGCGCCATTGGAGAAACCAAAGTGGCAATTCACGATCGTCGAGGATTTGTGCACCCGTCAAGGATTCCATCGCTAGGCGACGTATTCGAGGACTTGGGAGTACATGATTTCGATATTATGGCAAGGATGAACACGGGTCCTGCAAAAGTCTATGCACAAGGCAATCTAAGCGAGGGGGTATACAATTCAGGAACGGTCCTAGTGAAATTCAAGGATGGCGTACAGCATTCATTTCATCTCTCTAGAGAATACGCGGGCAGAAGCCGATCTATGGATGTTTCTGGAACGAAGGGAGCATTGGTGTTAGATTTATTGGGCCAAATAATCAAGGTGAAGGACTTGGATCAAGAACCTTCGGCAGGCGATAGAACAATAAGATTGCCAGAGCGCGGTGCCACCATCAAGGTGTATGGAGAGCCAATTCTTGAAGCAATCAAAGATTTCATTCGTGTCATAAAGACAGGTTCGGAACCGATTGTAGGTTTAGAAGATGGGATTAATGCCCTTAGAGTAGTTGAGGCGGCACGAGAAAGTGCTAAGACTGGCGATGTGATTGACCTCAAGATACACGGCTAGTCCGCTCGCTCAAGAGATGGGATTTGGTGGCAGAAATAATCCTAACATCTAGCTTTGTGCCAATGGGAATCTCAGATTTTAGGATGATGGGTTTGTAAGAAAAATTGCGGGCCATCATACCACCTGTAGATCCCTTCTCAGTCACGATTGCCTGTCCTTCCCATCCGACCCAATCCTTGTTTATTGATGCTGTCAATCGGTTTACGTATTTTGACAACTTCCTGCTTCTGTTTTTTTTCACTGTTGTGTCTGTTTTCTGGTCAGATTTAGAAGCCAATGTACCTGGTCGGTCGCCATACTTGGATATATTCACCAGGGTTGGCCGTGTTTCTTTAATCAACTCCATGGTCTTATCAAAGTCTTTGTCTGATTCTCCCGGAAAGCCAACTATGATATCAGTTGCAATAGTCGCCATGGGAAACCTGTTGCGAATGCTTTCAATCACTTTCACCCAATCTTCAACCACATAGCGCCTGCGCATAAGCCGTAGAATGTCATTGCTTCCTGATTGAATTGGAATATGGAAGAACTGGAAGAAGTGGCTTGATGTCATTGTATCTAGCAGGTCTGGTAGATATCCCTTGACCGCATTGGGGTTGAACATGCCCAATCTGAATCGATGTGTCCCTTGTATTTCATCTAGTGCACTAAGAAGCTGGGGAAGCGTTTCAGAAGTATCAAATCCATAAACACCGGTGTCTTGACCTGTCAATCGAATCTCCTTATAGCCAAGATGAACACATCTCTTTGCAATATCCATTATTTCGGAGATTGGATAACTGTTCAACTCCTCGCGGGCAAATTTCACTGCACAATAGGCACACTCACCGATACAACCCTCAGCTATCGGGATTGTACAAATGACTGACTGAGGTGGGCCCTCAAAGTATTGGAGTTTAGATTCCGAATCCGATGATAGATGTTCTATACCTCTCTCACCCCTCAGGATTCTATTGAGAATTTCAGGTAGAGTAGTGATACACTGAGGCCCAACAATGGCCCCGAAATTAGGTATTGCACGTCGTACTCTATTCAAGGAGATTTTTGGAAGACATCCCGCTACTACAACAGGAAGAGAAAGCTCGGCTAATTCACTTAGGCGATAGATGATACGGTCCTCAGTCGGTTCCTTGACTCCGCATGTATTCACAATCATGATATCAGCGAGTTCGGGGTCCGAGACCCTTTTTGCACCCAATCGATTCAGATGGCCGGCTATTAGGTCGGAGTCAGCAGTATTTAAGGCACAGCCGTAGGTTTCCAAATAATACTTGATATCCACTGGAATCGCACTCCCCCCCTGGATGTGAGGGAGAATTGTGATGGTGTCCCCCTCATTCACCGGCGTATTCCATCCATCTAGTCGACCAATTTCTTTTCTATTCAACAGAATAATGAGATTGCCACTAATGCCGTCTGAATTCATAATTAGACGACGAACTCTCTTACCGTATCGCTTTGCCATGTCATGAATAACATAACCAACAGAAGATTCGGGTGGTACATCCACCGCTATGGTCTTCGAACCTATCTCTCGCCTGATAGGACCGAAGAATTTGATATTCACTTTCATAATGGTACCCGGATGTTATCATGCATTCGTTCTATTCGGATTCTTGATACTTCTCGATTAGCTCGTCAACCATTGATTCTACAATGGAAATAATCTTCTCGATAAGCTCCCAGGAGGCATCTTCTACATGAATACCAACGGCAACGACAACAGTTACTTCAAGTGCTTCGGATAGTTTCTCTGCAGCAGAATTTGCCAGTACATAGTCTTTGTGACCCGGGGACGTTATGGTATTCACGCTTATTGTGGTAGCGTCTCTATAATGGCTTTTTGTGGGGTAGGCCAGGGCGACACCGCCAATATGAGATTCATCGCCGCCATAGATTCGAACAAGTATGTCTTTGCCCACCCTTTCACTCTGGAGTATCATCTCATGCGAGTTGGCATTTCTACGAATCACAATTGGATTCATATCAGTCTTCATCCTCCTGTTGCTGATGCATACGCCAAGACAGGGTTAAGGTCTTCGGATGAGCTGCCCGATATTCGTCAAGTAATCCAATGGCTGTGGAATGAGGTGCTACCTTTACCTTTTCGGGTTCATCATATGCCTCATCCGAGATTTTTTGATACACCGCAATCATATCATCGAGACTATCTTTCGTTTCAACTTCAGTAGGCTCTATCATTAGCGCTTCATCAACAATGAGAGGGAAGTAGACAGTGGGGGCATGTATGCCATAATCCAGCAATCTTTTGGCGATATGCTTTGCAGTTACCTCAGTTTCATCCTTCATTTCCTCAGCTGAGATTACGCACTCATGCATCCGTGGAGCGTTTTGGGAGTAAGGCAGTGTAAAACCGCGTATTTTGCTGATATGTCTCGCAACATAATTGGCATTGAGAACAGCTGCCTTAGAGGTTGCAAAAAGGCCATCTTTCCCTAGAGCATAAATGTATGAATAAGCCCTGACAAGTACACCGAAGTTTCCGTAGAAGCCGTGTACCTTGCCAATCGAGTTTGGAAGATCGTAATCAAGAGTGAAAATACCATTCTCATCTCGCCGTATTCTAGGTACAGGAAGGTATTCTGCAAGTTTTTCTTTGACGCCAACCGGTCCTGCCCCGGGGCCTCCACCACCATGCGGAGTTGAAAAGGTCTTGTGCAAATTGAGATGTACTACATCAAAGCCCATATCTCCCGGACGTACAACACCCATAATTGCGTTGAAGTTTGCACCATCATAGTAAAGCAAGCCACCTGCATCATGAACAATTCCCGCTATTTCAGCGATATCCTTCTCAAAAACACCGATGGTATTGGGATTGGTAAGCATCAAACCAGCAGTCTTTGGGCCAGCAACCTCCTTCAGGGCTTCAATATCAACTCTTCCTTCATCATTAGATGGAATGACGACAACCTCATAACCAGCCATGGAGGCAGATGCTGGATTAGTTCCATGCGCAGAATCTGGAATCAGCATCTCATTTCTCTGGTCGCATTCATCGGACACACATTTGTGGTATTCTCGAATTACGAGGACGCCAGTAAGCTCACCTTGAGCGCCTGCGGGAGGCTGAAGAGTAACTGCATCCATGCCAGTTATTGCACCTAACCATTTCTCGAGTTCCCACATCAGTTCAAGGGCACCCTGTGTTGTAGATGTGTCCTGATATGGATGTAACCTTGCAAAGCCCGGAAGGGACGCAGCCCAATCATTCTCAGCAGGATTATACTTCATGGTACAGCTTCCCAGAGGGTAAGTACCTTGACTCACTGAGAAGTTCATCTGGGATAGCCTAGTGAAGTGGCGGACAATGGTGGGTTCAGATACTTCAGGAATGCTCGGAGGGCTTTTTCGTTTCATCACAGATGGAATCACTGAATCGAGATTGCCGACCACATCTTGAATTGCTGGTGGGATTGCTGGAAATTGATGTCCAATAACTCCTGGACTCGTCTTCTCAAAGATAATAGGCTCGCTCCATTTGGCTTGCCGATACTTTTCAGAACTCGGTTTGTTTGACATTAGTCTATACCTCCGGGTTGAAGAATTTCTTCAATGATTTTCGCTAGTTCATCAATTGTTTCTTTATTATGCATCTCAGTGACACTCAGCAACATTGACTCGCCTAAATGTGGAAAGTCTTCAGACAATAAACGCCCACCATGGAATCCCTCAGAGAGGAGCTTCTTGTGAACTTCTGTCGCCTGAGCATTTTCAAATCGAATAACGAAATCCTGCCAGATGCTACTGCCAATAGCCGGAGCCGTCACACCTGAGATATCATTCAGTATCTTTGCGGCGTAATGAGATTGGTAGGCAATGTTTTTACTTAATTCCTGAATCCCATTTCGGCCAAGTAACGATGTGTATATCGCCGCTGTGACAGCCATGAGAGCTTGATTGGTGCAAATATTGCTGGTCGCCTTTTCGCGCCGAATATGTTGCTCTCGAGCACTCAAGGTGAGAGTATAACCCTGTTCATAAGGCTCTTCTTCTGTTCTTGTAAGGCCTACAAGGCGGCCAGGCATTTGGTAGACCAGTTTTCTCTCCATTTTACATCCAAAGACGCCCAATAGAGGACCTCCATAACTCATGTCGATCCCAAGAGGCTGTCCCTCCGCAATCACAATATCAGCATCGTAATCCCCTGGCGGACGAAGCAGACCCAGTGATAGAACGTTAACACCAACCACCAAGAGGGCACCCGCTTCATGTACTAGTTTGGATATGTCATCCACTTGTGTTTCTATGAATCCAAGGTATGACGGATTTTCAAGATACACTCCTGCAACATCTTCATCCAATTTGGCATCCAAATCAGATAGTGACAGTAGGCCCGTGCCTTTGTCATAATCAATTTTCTCAAGAGTGATATCTGCAGGTTCCGCGTATGTCTTGGCGACTTGGTAGTGCTCCGGTTTTATTGTTCCGGGAACCAAGAATTTTGATGACCTCTTGACTCGCGATGCCATCCTTAATGCTTCACCTAGACTCGTAGCCATGTCATACATGCTACTATTTACAACATCCAAATCCAGAATTTCTGCCAACAGACTCTGATACTCAAAAAGAGTCTGGAGCATGCCCTGACTTATTTCGGCTTGATATGAGGTATAGGATGTAACAAACTCTGATCGAGATGCTAGAGACTTCACTACTGCCGGGACATAGTGTATTCCGGCACCGGCGCCGAGGAATGATCTCCCATCCTCCGTTAGTGCATTCTTTGAGGCTAGTTCTTTGAGCCGCTTTGTAACCTCCATCTCTGAATGGGGGCGTGGAAGGTCTACCTCCTTGTGCAGCCTAAGTTTCTCAGGTACATCTCTGAATAGCTCGTCGATATCGTCCAATCCAATCGAGTTCAAAATATCTTCTTGGGAGTCATCTGTCATTGGAATCCAGGGGTGTTTATAGCTCATGTTGGGTATCACCAGGTTGATTAGCTACTTGTGGATGCGAGAGGCCATCCCAATAGGCTTTTTGATTTGTAGCTTCATTGAACAGTCGGGCTTGGAATTGTTTTTAAGTGCTAAGAAGATGACCCGAACGACTGGAGGTTGCGTACAAGATGAAACGCTGGTTGATGGATATTCTTGCTTGCCCCGCAAAAGATTGTAGAAGTGAGCTGGGCTTGGAGGTGTTCGAGTCTCATGACATCGAAACAGGAGACGGAACTGTTGAAGAAATCGATGCGGCACTGATAACTTGCCCAAAATGCGGAAGATGGTATCCAGTCATTGATGGCATAGCATGTATGCTACCGGATGACCTCCGAATGGAAGGAAAACAACGCAGAGAAGAAACTGCCTTTCTTGAGAATTGGAAAGGAAAGATAGACGACGATATCCTTGAAAATGGCATGCCTTTTGGTCTGCAACCTGAAAGCTAAAATGTAATTCTCCTTTCGCATGTAGTAACTTAGCCCCGTAGTGTAGTGGTCCAGCATAAGGGGTTTTGGTCCCCTCGACCCAGGTTCAAATCCTGGCGGGGCTACCACTTTCTTCTGTCATTCACCGTCTGACCGACTCACAGGCGGCTCGGGCATATCACCATGATGATCCACATGAAGCCGCGTGATTTGGGATAGCACCAACCGATCCCCATTGACAAGAACTTCAATATTGATGTGGTCATCAAGGCCACTAGTGGATAGCTTCTTGACAAGGACAGCTTCAACTTGGAAGACGCCCGCTGGATTATCCATTGCAACTGTTATTCGCAAAGGCTTGTCGTCACCCTTCTCAAGGATTACATTATTGATAGCCATTGCGCTGACACTATGTATGTCAACCTTCCCTTGGTGGAAGGGGACCATCGTTCTGCCCTTGGTCATGTCACATCCATCACCGATTTTCGTTATTCCTGCTTCAAAGGTAAGACAGGGAGTGTCATCATCGTGGGCATAGATTCCGTGAAGAATTGCAGACAGGATGTCCGTCGCTTTTGCAGAGTCATCATAGATTTGCTCCAATTTCGGTTCTAGAATAGGAGCAGAGAGCTGAATGGCTGCTTGGTAATGTTCCTTTCGATGAATAACCATTCCTAGATCATGTAGGTATGTAGATGCCAATACAACAAGGCGAGCATCATCTGTATCGCCAATACCTTCAGCAACAACATTGGGCATGAAGGCTTCGTCCAAAATCGTGAAGGCTTGAAGTGCATTCCAAGTAGCAACTTCTGCATGAATGGGTCCGTGGTCAGTATACCCTAGTCTTGAAACGGCCATTCTATTAGCAGTTCGTAGATAGGACTGAACTTTGGGTGAACCCGTTAGATATTGATACATCTCCAGTGCTTTCGTTCCGGTTTCGAGCAAGTCTCTTGCCTTTACCTTATCTCTATCCAAAACAGATTGAGTTTCAGTCATGTAATCAGTCCCCGAAGGGACAATT
This sequence comes from Candidatus Thorarchaeota archaeon, assembly GCA_004524445.1. Lineage (GTDB taxonomy): Archaea > Asgardarchaeota > Thorarchaeia > Thorarchaeales > Thorarchaeaceae > TEKIR-14. The sequence goes on from SDNP01000014.1 coordinate 42,045, forward strand.
AGGTGTTACAGTGACTGTGATAAGGATTGCGAAGGAGGAAGGGAGGCTAGTTATAGCTCTCCAGCTTCCTCTTGCAGGGATAGGAGAATTCTATCTGTTGCACTAGTGGCTTTTTTGATTGTGTTCAAGTAGTCCTGTCGCGATTTCTCGAATGCAACCCGACTAATCCTCTGCTTTTTCCTACGAAGCAATAGTTGACGAAGGCCAGCTTTGGCTCCTTCGATTTTCTCGTTCTGGAGCTCGAGCTGAGAAACAATGTCACGGTATTTAGTACCATACTCAATCAATTTGTCCTTGAGTTCTGGTAGTTTATCATCAATTTCCTCTAGCTGACCCTTTATCTCTCGCTCTCTTATCATATACTCCTTTTTGCTGACTTTACCTCTTCTTCGCGATGCCTCCAGCTTCTCAAGATCCATATTCAGTGAGATACGCTTAGAATATGCATTGGCGAACTCAATCAAGAGGCCAGGCGGGGCCCCCGTCTGCACCCTTTGTTGCTCCTTTTCTTCGACTTCTGAAGGAGGAGTTCCTCCCGGCTCAATTACAGATCTCCGTGATAAGATGTAGGCTATTCCAATAAAGCCAAACAGAAGAGCAAACACGAAGGGTCGAGCGGCGATTCCAATGGAGAGTTGATATATCAGGTTGATTTCCGCAGGATTCTTTTCAGTAGTGTTGTATATCTCATAACGCAAACGTGTATCAAATATCCCAAATAGAAGTCTATAATCACCTTCAGCCTCTATTGCATTGACTGAGGGCGGCATTGCAATGTCTACGATATGCTTTGTTATCAGTATATCACCAAGAGTTACAAAGGGGAATTTTATGCGGTTTCCAGAAGAGACACCACTCTGATATTCAGAGAGTTGAATTGTGTAATCCATCTGGAAGGTGTAAGTGAATCCCTTGAAGAAGCCCTCTGGACCGAATCTGTCCTTTCTTAAATCAAGGCCGATAGGTATTGTTTCATTAGATGCCCATAGCTTAGGCTGTGAATCTGCCAGAATTCCTACCTCATCGTAGATGGAAATTGTGTCGACATATGCTGGTGCTTCAAGATCAAATTCATTCTGTTTTGCCGGTCCAAGATTGCGAAAAGTGATTGTTTCCTCATAGGAAAGCCAACCCCATGGATCCATTGTAATCTTGGTATAGCGATCAGCGACTATGAACGGAGTAAATGATCTAATCTCCATTGTAAATTCTTCAATCGTCATGGGAGATATGGTTTTCCAGTTTCCGGATGGTGATTTTCCACTCAACGAATCGCCACTTCTGAACTCGATTGACAACTGAGCGCTTCGTAATGGATATGGTAGCACAGGATATTTGAGAAAAGTGATCTCGTAGAGGTTATCATCGAATACCGTCAACTCATGCAATGAATGCAAAAAGGTGGTCATTGTGAATCTATAGGTTCCACCAAATCCAACAGGTGATGGTAAATAGACTCTCCACCGTAGCATAGTATTTGTATCACTAAGTCGAATGACTTTAACCTCTTCTTCTTCCGAATCTGTTGCAGAGGTGGAGAGAAGGTAGGTTTCCCATTTCAGAGGCAATACTACATCAAAAGCGGTAATGGGCGCAGAACCGTTGTTAGTAACAGTATAATCATCTTGGATCTCGGTAGTATGATACTCTCGAGTGTACAGAGTTCGAGATACATCCAATCTCATTCCCTGAAGGGGGATGAAAGGCCAAACTACAGTGATATTGACGTGGGTCGTTGTATTGTAGTTGGAGGCATCAGTTGCTTTGAACCAGATTGTATAATTGCCCGCCTCATAATCGGTAAGGTCTAATCGGTATTCCCACAGGTCTGTTTGAAAATTATGTGATATATCAGTCCAGTTCTCATCATCCACTTTATAGTAGGTTCGTCTGACGAAACTATTGTCAGTGACATTTACTTCGAGTTCAACAGACCAAGATACCTCTTGATTCGGAGCAGGGGATAGGATGTCAATATGTGGTGCTGTGTTTGTTTCTATCGTTGCCTGGGGAGAATCAACCCAACTTGAATGCTGAACTGGCAAATCTCGAATATCTTCAGTATTGGCGAACAAGACTGTAAGTGGATACTGCAGGTCAGTTGCATTGAGAAGGGGGATGCCTTCTGTACTATTCATATTAATGGCGTATTCGACTTGTGTACGTATTCCGTCATCGCGTGCATTAGCGGACAGAATTCTTCCTTGATCCGTATAAGGAAGGTGCTGGTATGTGCTGATACCATAATCATATCTATAGTCGATTTCATTTGCATCTGCAGGATTGTCATAATTGTCTTCAATGCGCTGGAGAGTGATTTCGTACTCTAAGTCATAACCGTAAAGAGGATGGTCCTCTTGATTATATGCATCCTCAGCAGGGATGATGAAGTGTCTTACCTCGCCAATACGCATCCCAATTATTTGATTCTTGTACTCTTCAAGAAGCTGTTCCTCTGATATCGGAGTATCGGATGAGTCATCAGGTACTTCTCCTTCCTCAAGTATCGTGCCATTTCTTGTCTTCAGTACATAGTGCACCGTGACTGCTTCAGAACCCGTCACTCTCACAATATCCTCATGAGGTGTGCCAGGGGCATAGCCGTAAATTAGGTCACTACGGTTAAGTCCGTCTATACCGAATGAGTCCGTGTAGTTTTTCCAACCAAAACCAATCCAGCCATTTGTGGAGGCTGACAGTCCGACATAGAGAATGGATGAATTATGTTCTAGATACACTTCTACACCTGTTATGGGATCAGTGTAGGATGCTGCATATTCTGTGGGGTCTATTATGCCATCAGCAAAACCATAATGGGCATCGACATACGGAATGGTAACGTTTGTGAATGTCTGGGCCAGAGATGGTTGTCGCTGATCTATATTGTTGACTGTATTGGGTTCAGTAGTAACATTACTGGAATCAAGCGCCACGAAGCAGCTTGTTAGCATCAGTACTACCAGAGCCATTGTTGCTATTCTTCTGTGCAGCATACTCAATATTAATCACCGATTGCCATCTAGGGTGCTAGCTCACGTAGGCGTGACACCTAGAACGATGCGCTCCAGCTTCGGGTCGGTTAAAATAGTTTCTGTTAGACTAGTTGATGTACAACAGGAAAGAACGTCTTTCGTCCCGAAAAGTGTAAATTGGATATGGAAGACGAGGATGTAATGAGGAGAAACACATCTTGCTGAATATCATACTGGCATTTGCTCTATCGTCACTTGTCGTCATTGGCGCAATGCCGACAATTATTAAGATGCTTGAAGAGAAGAAAATGTGTGGAATAGACGTACACAAACCCGAAAAACCTGAAGTGCCCAAAGGAGCTGGGTTCATACTCCTCTTCGCAATAGTAGGATCGCTCTTATTCTGGATAGGGATTACAACATTTCAAGCCCAGCAGGTTGTTAATCCGGGGCTTCTAGCGGCACTTGTATCGATTCTTATGGCAGGAATGATTGGGCTTCTTGATGATAACTTCGATTTCAGGAATAGAACGAAGGTTCTGCTTCCGCTAATAGCATCCATACCCATGATGGCCATGCAAGTAGGGGTTTCTAAAATGACTATTCCATTTATCGGCACTCTTGATCTTGGACTTGTCTATCCTCTCATCATTGTTCCCCTCATGATGACCTTCATCATCGATTCCACGAATATGTACGGTGGGATGAATGGGCTCGAAGTAGGATTGGCTGTTGTGAATTCGTCAGCCATTGTTGTGTTCATGTTGTTGTCGCCCAGCTTTACAGGAGTGCCTTTGAACCAAGGACAGACTGATGCGGTCACCATTGCTGCCGCTCTTCTCGGTGGATCCATTGCATTCTATATTTATAATCGATATCCAGCGAAGGTGCTCCCAGGAGATGTCGGAAGACTGCCTCTTGGAGCAACAATGGCTGCAGCACTCATACTTGGAAACATGGATAGATTGGCAGTTTTCCTTTACATCACATTCATGGTTAATTTCTTAATGTACCTCGGCTATCGAATATATGTTAAGAGGAAAAATAGCGAGTGGGCGAAATTTGCGGATGTGCAGGAGGATGGCTCTCTGGAAGTAGTGGGGCCGTTCACGATGTACTGGCTCTTTCCTTGGCTGCTGGGTGGTATAGACGAAAAGAAAAACGTCATCATTCTCATAACGCTACAAGCAATCATAGCATATTCAGCAGTTGTCCTACTACTGGTCGGTATTCCGTTGGGCATAGGATGGATTTGACTCGGGACCTGGGTTTGGTATTTCAAATGATTTTAGCTGGTAGATACGAGTCAACAACAAAGTCCATGCCATGACGACTAAAGGCCTGTTGTTCAGCCTTCTTTCGAATATCCTTGAATTTCAGTATATGATTCTGCCAATATGCTGTCTGGTATCGAGGGTCAAGAGATAGCTCATCTAACCGTTTGAGATCGGAATCACTCATTTTCTCAGTAGGCAAATCATATTCTTCTATATCTCTCGCGGTAACTCCAATCCATTCAGCATCAGGAACAGCCAAGTCAGAAATGTGTGCTGCATTTGCGCTCCCCGCCATGATTACTCTAGCAATATGAAGACCCCACGGATCTCCATCAGTGAATATATAGACGGGCAGATTCAAATCACAATGAAGGCGTTTCAGGAGATTACGGGTTGATCGGGGAGCCTGCCCGCCAAGGTGTACAAGTACTGCTCCAAATTTTTCCCAACAGCGGGTTTCAATCAAGCGGGAGAATATTCCTCCTGATTCCACCGCTAGAACTAGGTCAGCCTCTGTTTCGACCAGTTCTGCAGTCATTAGAGCAGCTCCAATTGGAAGCCCATCAGGACTGGTGGTCAATTCTATCTCCTTGCCCTCGTAGCCTGGTACTGTATACTGCATTGTAACTTGCCCAAAAATCGATGAGTGCTCTTCGGGAAAAATGCCCAAATCCTCTCTGGAAAGACCGGTAAGACATTCCAAGTCAGATACTATTCGATCTGATTCTGATTGGTCCCTAAATTCGACCCCAAAGGCCTCGCTGGAGTAGTAGAGGTCTCTAAGAGAACTAGTTCTGCCTGTTTCAAGCAGCCGTTTTGTATAGGATGCAACCCAGAGTAGTTTCGAGAAACTACTTACATGTCGCAAATTCCCCGAGTCTCTAACAACCTTTGATTTTCCTAGTCTGAAGCGTTTTGAAACTGGATCATAGCTCATGTTGTCAGTACTTCGATCGCTAAGCTCCAATGTTGGGAATTGATGATTTCTAACAGAGGTGATTATATCTTCGCCGATATTCCTAAGAAGTGTGATTCTGGGGTCAGTTTCAGTCAATTTATTCCACCTCAAAGAGTGACTTGACCATGTGGGCAGAGTCTGGGAAATGGTCAATATCTGCAAGGGAGGCGGCGGACTCGATGATAGTTTCAAAATATGATTCGAATTTCCTCATTCTTCGTTCAGCGCGACCAGCATTTCTTTTGGTCCTAACCCTTTTCCTTAATGAACGCCCTAGATAGCGTAACAGAGTGAGAGCTTCTTCAGAAATATTGCAGGCCGATGCAATTGACTGCTTGCCTGCCGCTTTGTAAGGCACCCTAGTTGAGCAGAAATGGAGATAAACAGCAACTCTCATTCCTGAGTCCAGTCCATAACGCGTCCAGTTTAGTTGGCGTATTACTTTAGAGAAGACATCCTCAGTTGGGTCGTAGAGAAGAGGCACCCTATTTGCGAATCTATAGAGACTTGGGACTTTTCCTGTTGGAAACATTTCACCTGTTGCAAGAACAGCTTCTATTATGAATGGAAATCCATCACAATCTGAAGGATCCGTACATGCATAATCAATGATTTCACTATTGGTAGAAGCCTGTACTGATTTTACGAAGGATTCCTTGCCAATTGGACTTAGGCAACTGCTGTCAGGTCGCCCAAAACCATCAAATTTGCGCAACCCATCACTCAGGAGGGCTACTTCTTTCCTGCTCAAATTGGAAACATTGGTTCTACTGCTGAAATTCAGGAAGTTAAGGATTTTTGAGGCTCTCTTTCTGCCTAGCTGCTGAAAGGAGTTCACAAGCAGTTCCTCCAATGATTTGGTGGGGCTGGATTTGATAATCCGTCGCAAGAGCTCGACATCTGCTGATCGCGGATGTGGCTTGTTATCCTGTGGAAGAGGAGGGAGCAGTTCGTCATAGGGACCGAATGAATCTTTGAAATCATCTGTGATGTTGACCAGAATTTGAGCATGGGGAGTACCTACAGCACTAAGTCTAAGATATTCAATAATCCGCTCCCTTGAGCGTAGGCTATCTCCACGCATATGGATTGTGACTGTTGTACCAGGGGTTTCCCGTGGTTTGGCCTGAACGGAATCTACAATTGGTTCGTTCTTTTGGACATCTATAAGGACTCTATATTCTCTCCCCTCATTATTAGTTGGCCGAGTGTGGATAAGTGCAGCACTATCAGTTGTAATTTGGCCGTAAAGTACTGCCATTGTCACGCCAAGACCAAAAGTGCCTCTTCTCTGTCGCGAACTATACTTACTCCCGTACAAGATTCTGCCAAAAGCATCAGGAACCTGTTCATGAGGAACACCTGTTCCGTTGTCTGAAACAGTGATTACCACCTCATCCGATACAGGATTTGAAACACTAACCTGTACATCAGGAAATTGCCTTGCAGTATCACAGGCATCTAAGCTGTTTTCTACTAGCTCTCGAACTACCGTATAGACAGCCTGGGTTGGATTACTGAACCCAGCCATCTGCTTATTCCGGTAAAAGAACTCTGCAGGCGAGATGCTACTGAATGTTTCCTCAAGAACAGACTCTGCTGTCATATTATCCACTGAAGATTGTGGATTAAGCTATTTTCAGACCAAGTATTACATATCTTAGAGCGGTTGTTCCCATAATTCGGCTTCGTATCGATTGATTGCTCTTCTTGCCCGCTCAAGGTACTTGTAGACAGAGGAGTGAGGAGCGCCATCAATCAACATAGTGACCGCACGTCGAGCGTAATCTAGACCGGGATTTGGGCCGATAAGAGATACTGTCTTTCCATAGACGGAAACAAGAACATCGGTGGTCTGTTCAATGAATTTGCGTGTCCGTCCGTTTTCTCCAATAATACGACCTGCTACTCTCTTTATTTGGCTTGGCGAAGTCCCCACCAAATCGCGTAGTGATATGATAATCAGTCTGTAGTCCTCTTCTATCAACGACAAAGCTTTCTTGGGGCTGAATCCTCGAGCCATAGCTCGTATAATGTCGCGTGCTTTCCAAGCCAAGATTGGACTCGCATTCTCTTCATCAGGCGGAGTTGTAATCGTCACAGCCCCTTCTTGAGAAGAAACATCTATCTTTGTATTAGTCAGCTTTTCAACTCTCTTCCTCACGCGACCATTCTTGCCAACTATGACACCTATTCGTTCGCTAGGTACTCGAATTGTTTCGTGGAAATACATTTTATTCCTCATCCGATGATAATATGTAGTCAGTAATGTCTTGGGTATCTGCGGTTTCTACTTCTAGCTTGTTGAAGTAAGATGTGATGTTTTGAATATCTCTATAGAGGTATTTCTCTGCGTAGTCATGGGCTTTGAGAACAGCTTGAGAAACGTCTATGAAATAGGGCTTCTCTAGCCAGAGTATATTGAATTCGCTAAGATCAGCGTGGACCAATTGTGCTTCCGTGTAACCAATTTCTATCATACCAATTATCTCATTAAAGGCTTCTACTGGTGACTCCAGCTCGACATCCTTAAGCAGCGGTGCCGGTAATTTTGATTCATCATCACCTATGAACTCCATGACTAATACATTCTTGTCTACTGCAATGGGTTCCGGTACACTCACGCCCGCCTCATGATATCTCTTTAGATTCTTGAACTCTTTTGCAGCCCATTGTGGAATTAGTGTTCGGCTTCGTCTGCTCACTCTAGAAAATCGAGGGTCGCTTATCATGTACTCTCGCATATAGTGAGTTTCAGCAGTTGAAACGCGATATATCTTGACGGCAAGTGGTTTGCCATCGGGATCCGCTCCCCTGTAGACACCAGCCTCCTTACCTGTGCTTATCGCCCCATAAACTGCATCCAACACGCCTTTGTTCAACAGGCGATACAATACCTTTAGGGTTGGCGGGTCTATTACACCCTCAACAACCTTGAACTCGTCCGAGTCCTTCCTTTTGGACTTCTGGCGATCCAACTCATCTTGAATGGATTGCCACTCTTGTTCAGCATCTTTCAATTCCTGATTTCACCTGAGACACTAATTACAAGCTCTCTATCAGCCTTGGATGTTCAGAGAGAAAAAGTTTGGGCATGGAACTCAGAACATCTTCAGGATGCCCTTTCTCTTAAGCCAATCCACTTCATTTCCACGATATCGCCAGACAACATCGCATTTCTCATCGCTCTGGAAAGCCCACGGTACTACTAGTACTGTATCCCCCATTCGCATCCATATCCTCTTCTTCATTCTACCGGGGATACGGCCGATTCTCATTTCGCCATCTTCGCATCTTACTCTGACACGATCATGGCCAAGCATCTGCACAATGATACCAAACATTTCGCCTTCATCTCGATGTGGAGTCCTTACTCTAAAGGTTGCTTCATCAGATGAGTCGTTATTTCTTGGTGACAAAATAATCCTCCAATATGCCGCAGGCTTAGAATCCGCGGTGTGTAAATTTGATGGTGAAAAGTGGGCATTTAAGAGTACCGAAACATCATTGGCAAGTTCACTAATTGAGGGTCAAAATTCATGAAGCAGCATTATGAGTCATTTGTTTCTTCTGTGGAGGACGGCAAAATATGGATGTCACCCTCATATTCGATTCCTTTGACTATGGCGCCTGGTTGAATATCCTCTGACTTGAGGACAGCCGATTCAACTTCCACAACTTGGAAGGATTCTTGGTCCATAAGCTGAATTGGTTGATCATAGGCATTAGCAACCACCATGAACTCTTTTGCAGCTGAATTGGGTGCAATGAATTGTATTGACTGCCAGCGAGAGCTTTTTGGATTAATAGTGAAGTGTTCGCGAGTGACCAAGTCATAGCATGCCAGTCCGCCTCGACCCATATCTAGAACTTGACATAAGTTTCCCGACACTTGGATGAAGTCGTCTCTTGAGAAGCGAGGAAGGCGTAGCAAGATTGTAATCCTGAATTTCTCTTTGCCATCTTTTTCTTGACCAATCAGTTTGTAATTCTCTTTGCGTTCAGCTAAGTATCGTGCCTCGACCTCATCTGCAATACGGCGGGCTAGGTGTTCTGAACCAATATAGAAGTCCAATCCAAATTTCGTATCATCTACTTCTATTATGAAAGCTCTTTCATCCCTGCCATATTCAGAGACCGTAAGGTCAGTTGCGAGGTCAGCAATGCTCTCTTCTTCGCTTTCAGAAACGGGTCGTTCATCTGCTCTAATCTGGATGATGGCTTCATGATAGCCACCGCTCATCATTCCACAGGTGTCACAAGTTCCATAGTCAAACCGAATTTCAACTGGGTATTCCTCAGTGTGAGGGGCGAGGTCATCATGGGATTTGCCTCGGGCTACGAGATTTATGTGGAGAACTCTATCTAGTTTATTCGTTTCAACAATAGTAACTTCGAGGTCGTTTCCAAGTGCCTCTATTTCTCTATCAAGAACAATCGACACATGTTCTTCTCTTGTTGTCACCTTATCCTCCGGTGATGATTTTATGGTCTGCCAGCCCCCAGGTACTTTGACTGCCCCACATCTCTTACATACAACTAGTCTGACAAGTGGGTCTACTTTCATGAGTGGATGTTCTTCGTTGTAGCAGTCAGCGCATAGACCGTCAACTACTGAAGGGGCTCCACATAGATAACATGGCGCTGGCAAAGTATTCACACATCCGGGTCTTTCACGAGGACTTATGAGAGTGATTCAATAAGCACTTTGAAAACTTCTTGTAAAAGTGATAAGGACATTGATAACGGATATTATTTATGATTTAGTAGCTAGTAAGGCCCATGCCTCGAAGAAAGACAAGAAGACGAGTTTCCAAGGAACCGATTATTTCAGTGTACAAACCAGCTGGAATACCTGCCAATGAGTTAGAAGAGATACTTCTATCCGTAGATGAATTTGAGGCGATTCGCCTTGCGGACTTGGAGGGGATTAATCAGCGAAAAGCGTCACAAAGAATGCATGTGAGCCAGCCTACTTTTAATAGAATCTTGTCTTCAGCACGCACAAAAGTAGCACGGGGACTAGTAGAAGGAAATGTGCTTCGAATTGAGGGAGGAAATTACATCTTGGCAGATGGTACAGGGTTCCTGAAATGCTTGGATTGTGGTGCTGCTATTTCCACTAATTTGGAACAGGTAAGAAATTGTCCTGAGTGTGAATCTTCCAAACTAAGATGGCGTCGAATGAAACCCAAAGAGGACAATAAGGGGAAGGACCCGATTACAAAAGAAACTGTGTTATAATTTGACCCATTGAGCGTGAGGGTGACCTTCAATGTATATGACTGCGTTCTTATGAACATAACCAGCTTCAATTGCAGCCTCAACGCTATCCGTACCTACCATGTTGGCAATAGTCGCATTTTTCAGATGTCGTAGGCAGGTATCAACATCAACGAGGTCACCGCCATAAAATTCCTCGTTCACGTTGAATTTTATCTTGCCTTCGGAGAGGGTTCTACCCAATAGTTTCTCATCACAGACAGAGACCACAACATGATCAAGACGTTCTCGAACTCTGATATATACAGACGGCATTCGTCCCTTCACCTCTTAAACGGGTCTGATTGATGTCGATGCTCCACATGCAGTACACTTGAGATAATATGCGTTACCTTGCTTCTCCATATGGGTATCAGGACGGCCACAAACTGGACAAGTAACATATGCTGCAATATAACCGTTCAAAACATCTTCAATCAGCTCAGCGTTGAATTTGCCCTGGAAAACTGCTCCTCCACCTTCGATATTGCCCGCGGTAGCCAGTTGACCTGACACATATTTCAGGACCTCTTTCCCAGGTCTATTGAGTACAGTTAGAACCTCCTGAAAGTTTTGCCAAATTGTCCGATTCCCTTGAATAATTGCTTGAACATCTGGCACTTGAAACCGCTCACCAGACTTCTCGAAAGCGTCCTGCGGCACGTTTGACCGGGCTCGATCTAATAGGTTCTCGTAGTCTTCGTCCATATCAACTTTGACTCCTTGTTGCTACTTGAAGCTTCTGATTAAGTACTCAACCTATCTATCGGTTGGTCGATAAACCCCGACACTTTGCTCTGCTATTGTCCCGTTTGCGCCCAGCTCGATAATCTCGCGATTGACCGCAGTCTTACTCACACCTTGTTCTTGGAAATGGTCGGCTATTTTCTGTATCGGAACTCCCTCAGGCGAATCATTCTCCCGGATAAACTCAAGGATTTCTCCCTTGAGCCCTCTGAGAGTGATAGTCTGTTGAGCAGGCTGCGAAGGTTCCTGTTTACGAGGCCCCTGTTCAATCTCCTCCATATCAATTGACTTCTTGCTTGAGTCATCACCCATAAGGAGAATGGACCTGTAACGTTCTAAATGATGTAAAGTCATCAGATTAGGGTCATCGATTTCTTTGATAATCTCTGGAACTATGTAAATTTCATCATTATAGTTTCTAACCTTCCCTATAACCATTGCATAGATATCCTGACTCACTTTTTCAAGAGCTTCTGCTTCAGCGCCCCAGGCTTTTGCGCGAATGGTTTCAGTCCCGTCATCGATAGTAATGCTGGCGAAATTGTCTTTTCCCGATATTTTATCCACAATTTGACCCTGAATCTTCACCCTTCGCAACTCAACACCCTGTGGTGATAGGACTTTCGGACCATCTTCATCGCCATATTGTCCATTTACAATATCCGAAATCCATGCGCGGATGGCCGTTAATCTTTCTCTCATCTCACAAAATCACCTTGCTTCATTAATCTTTCAAGTTGCCCATATTTAGAGTTCTCGGAACCGCTTTTGATTATATCTCTTCATCATCTTGATTTGGAGTGTATGCTACAAAAAGTCAGCTAGTGAGCTCTGTTGACCGCTTTCTTCTATTTCACGTAGCGCTTTCTCTAAACGACCAAGTGTACTATTCACTCGGTTCCTGCTAAAATCGTGTACATCACACAATAATCCCCTCACCGCATCTGGATCTGGGTCAGTCCATTCCAATTTTTCAATATGTGATTCAGGAGGATGAAGAAAGATTTCTCTAATTCTCTCATATGGAAAATCTACCTCCAAGTCCTTGGTTTCCACTGCGGTCTCTAAATCACCGTATTCTTGGATTAGTTTTAGAGCAGTCTTTGCACCGACACCAGGAATATTGTCGTTATAGTCTGTTCCAACCATGATGGCAATGTCGATTAGTTGTGGCCTAGTAACTTCAAGCAGTTTTAAATTCATATCAAGGTCGATTATCTCGGGGTGTACAGTTTTGTACCGTTTAGATCTTGCCACTCGTCTTCTTCCAGTAATGGATAGATTTCGAACCATGAGAGGACAATCGTACAACAGGGAGTCATAGTCTTGACTTGCACTCGCCCAAACCATGTTGTTTCTTGCAATCTGCGCGGCCAGTGCCTCTCCTTCTGATGGTGCCTGAATGACGGGAATGCCAAGGGCTCGAAGAAGTGATTTGCTCCCTTCAATCATATTGGTAGTGAGGCGAGAACTTGCTTGCGCAGCCTTTCTGGCATCTTCGATACGACCCTCTGCCTTGGCTTTTTTCCATTCTTTCTCGGCATCCGTCCGTATCTCGCGTCTACGTTCCACCTCTTCAGATTTCAACGAGGGGGCTTCGCCATCGTACACGTATGCTGGCAGAATACCATGTTCCAGAAGTCGCACATTGCGATAAAACAGTCCACTGAGATGACTGGTAATTCGCCCTTGTCGATCTTTCAAAGGAGTTCCATCTGGCTGACGGATAATGGAAAGGAATTGATACAAGGTGTTGAATGCATCGATTGCAATCCTTCGCCCAGAAAGAGCTTCGAGTGAGCTCTCGTCAGCTCGAATGATATCTCCGATGTTCGTTCCCATGGTATGCATCCTCTGAAGTTATGCTATCTGAAGTTGGCATGGCAATATATCAGTTGAGTTTTTAGAAGGAATGTTTTGATGGTTTGGAGAGGGCATCAACAACGAGCTCTTCGGTAGGTTTATAATCTGTTCAAAAATTGGCCCCACGAACTCGGACTAAGTCAGTTCAACTTGGTGATAGCTTGTCAAAAATTAAGGTCATTCGATGCACTTCATGTCACGGTTCCGTTTCGCCTAAAGAGGATAGTGTGAAGTTTCAGTGTCCATCCTGTGGTGAGTTCACCATATGGCGCTGTGAGGACTGTAGAAGATTTTCAAATCGATACACCTGCCCAAATTGCGGGTTTGAGGGGCCGTAGTCTATTGAGAGATGGATAAGAAATGGCACGAGTAATCATAACACTTAGAGTGATGCCAGAGGATGTAGACGTCGATTTAGACGACCTACTTGAGAGAATAAAGAAGGCCATTCCAGAAGGAACTGATGTACGAGCTACTGAGATTGTTCCCATTGCATTTGGCCTCAAGGCGCTGAGGATGAATGTCGCTCGTGATGAATCAATGGGTGGCACTGATGATATAGAAGAGGCCATTGGTGCTCAGGATGGGGTTTCACAAGTAGAGGTAGAAATGGTTTCTAGAATGTAGAAAAGGAATCCTTATGGTAGAAAAATATCATCTGGCGCTAATAACATCTGCAAACTCATAGTTTAAATTAACAGTTTCCTCGCGTTTCAAGACTACCAACTTTGGTAGTTGGTTAAATGCATTGAATGAATACTCATTAGCAGTTCACCAGATCCACTAACGGGCGGTAATGTCCAAACCAATACCGACCATATTTCTGGGTTGTGAATCAATATTCTGGAGGATGCCGTAAAGCATTGGACGAGGTCATATTAAAGGTCGCAGAAGCTGAACATAGGGACATAGGCAGGTTCATCGTTAGAATTGACGCTGTTTCTATGGAGAAACTTGGAATCAGAACTGGTGATATTATTCAAATCAAAGGCAAACGAATAACTGCTGCAATTGCATGGCCGGCCTATCAAGGGGATAAAGGCAGAGAGATTATCCGCATGGATGGTCGAATAAGACGCAATGCTGGAGTTAGCCTGAGTGAGAAGGTGACCGTTACCAGGGCGGAGGAAGAACCAGCAAAGAATGTAACACTTGCGCCAACATCAGTCCCGATAAGACCAGAGCCTCGATTTGAGGAGTTTGTGAAGAGAAAACTCCTGAACTGCCCGGTCACAACAAATGATACCGTTTTTATACCAATTCTTGGACGAGCCATTCCCTTCAAGGTGACAGGAATTAAGCCGACAGGGACCGTGGTGGTTCAGCATTCGACCATGTTGAATATTGCCGACAAACCAACGGGTGATGCCATTAGTCCATCACAAGTCACCTACGAGGAGATTGGGGGACTTTCAGAGCCAATCCAAAGAATAAGAGAAATGGTAGAACTCCCAATGCGTCATCCTGAAATTTTCAAAAGATTAGGCATTGCTCCACCAAGGGGACTTATCCTGCATGGGCCGCCTGGCACAGGTAAGACACTATTAGCTAAAGCTGTTGCAACCGAATCTGAAGCGAATTTCATTCATATTAACGGCCCAGAAATTATGTCGAAATTCTATGGTGAATCAGAACAGAAGCTCAGAAAAATATTCGAGGATGCTGAGGAAAACGCGCCCAGCATCATTTTCATTGATGAATTGGATGCAATAGCGCCGAAGAGAGAGGATGTTCAAGGAGAAGTCGAGAGAAGAGTGGTTGCGCAATTGCTTGCAACCATGGACGGTCTAAAAGCAAGAGGGCAAGTAATAGTTATTGGTGCGACAAATCGGATTAACGCTTTGGACCCAGCATTAAGAAGACCAGGACGATTCGATCGAGAACTAGAGATTGGTGTTCCCGATGAGATAGGAAGACTGGAGATTCTCCATATACACTCAAGAGGTATGCCTCTAACAAAGGAAGGAAAGGGAGAGGTTGATCTTGAGAAGATGGCAAAGGTCACCCATGGTTTTGTGGGAGCAGACCTAGAGGCACTATGTCGTGAGGCCGCCATGAAGGCTCTACGAAGATATTTGCCTCAGTTTAACCTAGAAGAAGAAGAGATACCACAGGCAGTATTAGAAGAGCTTGAAGTCAAATATGATGACTTCATAGGAGCCCTTAGAGAGATACAGCCTTCTGCTGTAAGAGAGGTATTTATTGAGATTCCCGATGTGCACTGGAGCGATATAGGCGGGTTAGAAGAAGAGAAACAGAACCTCATCGAAGTAGTTGAATGGCCTCTGCAGAGGCCGGATTCATTCAAACGGATAGGAATTCAACCACCGAAGGGTGTCCTCATCTTTGGCCCACCTGGATGCGGAAAGACCCTCTTGGCTCGAGCAGTTGCTACGGAGAGCGAAGCAAATTTCATCAGCGTAAAGGGCCCTGAATTACTCTCCAAATGGGTTGGGGAAAGCGAGAAGGCAATACGAGAAGTGTTCAGAAAGGCAAGAACAGCCGCCCCGGCAATAATCTTCTTTGATGAAATCGATGCGGTCGCCCCAACACGCGGACGAAGTGCTGGAGATAGCCATGTGACTGAGAGAGTTATCAGTCAACTGCTAACAGAAATGGATGGACTGGAGTCCATGAGAGATATAATTGTCCTTGCTGCAACGAATAGGCCCGAACTTATGGATCCAGCATTGAAGAGAACAGGCAGATTTGATAGGTCTATTTACGTTCGTGCACCTGACTCGGAAAGCAGAAAAGAGATTTTCGAGATATATACACGAGAAATGCCGCTAGCAGACGATGTAGATATAGATAGACTTGTAGCAGAAACTGAGAACTTTGTAGGCGGCGATATCGAAGCACTTTGTAGAGAAGCGGGAATGAGAGCACTTCGAGATGACTTTGATATCGAACATGTCAGTTGGAAACACTTTGAAGAAGCGCTTAAAGATATGAATCCGTCAGTTAGCAAAGAGATTATCGATAGATACGACAAAATGAAAAAGGAGATGCGGAGGATGTCAATCGAGTCATCCACGCCGCCCGGATACATCTAAAGGAGCAGTGAATTGATTTGGCACCATGGAATGCTATTCCGTTACGTAATCTAATAATGAACATCCTAGACAAGCGGAAAGGCGTCATCCTAGATGACGAATTAGAGCGCGCTCTGAAGAAGGAGATGGGAAGCGAGCCTAGCGCGGCAGAACTTAATCATGCTCTTATGCAACTAGAGATAAATGGTCTGATTCATGTCAATCAGATTACAAAGACAAAACGGCATATTGAAGTTGCAGCTGAAGGCACTGAATTCCTAGCAGTAGACGAGGATTGATTCACACCTCAATCTTGAGGATGAAGGGCAATGAGTAATCAAAGAGTACTAGCTGCAGGAAAATTCGATATATTGCATTTGGGTCACATCGCCTACCTGAAACAAGCCAAAGAGCTAGTTGGAAAAGAGGGGGAGCTAGTAGTGATTATTGCACGGGATGATACTATTGAACGCGAGAGGGGTGCACCTCCGGTATTCCCCCAAGAACAACGCAGAGCAATTGTAGAATCTCTGGAAATGGTCGACACAGCAGTGATCGGCTATAAAACAAGAGACCATTGTAGGATAGTTGTTGACGTGAATCCAGATATCCTAGCTTTGGGTTATGACCAAGAAGCAGACACAGATTCATTGCAGAAATGCTTCGAAACAAACAATATGACAACAGAGATTGTTCGTCTGGAAAAAAGGGAAGCAGACGGTCTATGTTCCTCAACCCAAATACGGAAACGGATACTTGATTATTATCGAGAAAATGGAAAAGTCCGTTAACATCCTAGATGACTATTTCTCCTCTTGCCTTTGCCTTTCGAATATCCCTTTCTCTTTGCTCCCTTCTATTGAATGTCCATCTCCAAAGTACAAATGCCGCCGCTGAGCCTGCAAACATCCCAGCTAAGCCCAGAAGAGTCCACCACCCAAAGGGGAAGTGTCCACTAAAATCAATTATAGGGCCAGAGAGGAAGTATGGGGCATTGAGTAGAGAACCAAATGCATACAGGAATCCAACGATGGTTAGCTCCTTGAGATAGCCAACGGCGTGTTCATCCTCGTCAAAGAAGAATATCATCCCGCCCATCCAGAAGAGATACCAAGGCATAACCCATCTGAAGACAAATAGAATAGCAGGTAGTAGATATACATACAAAGGAATCAACTTCCGCAACCTTTCCATCAAAGTGCCTTTCTTGAGCTCTGATAATTCTGGGAGATATTGAGGCAAAGTGTACAGCATAAATCCGATGTAAATGATGAGCGGGATTATAGCTGGCGGCCATACATACGTTCCACCGTTTGAGGAGAATAAATCCGGAGTCGCCCATGAGAGACCGGGATACATGGGATTGACTATGACCTCACTGTAGTTTGATGTATTCAAGAAGTGAGAGATCAACGAATCAAAGCTTGCTCCTAAGAATAGGAATGGTATGACTGTGAGTAAGGACGAAATAAGAAACCAGATTATGCTGGTAGGAGCAGAGATGAACAACAGTGGAAAGGCTACAGCAGAATATATCTTCGTTTGAACTGAGAGACCTAATGTTAGCATTGCTTTTCCGTACTGTTTTTCTTGCCTCAGAAGAAGTGCCATTAGAAGTAAACAATCAACAATAGGCTCAAGCTTCCCTCCTCCGGCAGACATGATAAGACCATAAACAAAGTACCCTGCAAAGAAAAACCTCGCCCACTGTACCTCGTAAAGCTTCTCTTTCAACAGACAAGCAATAAGAACCAAGTTAAGATTGAAGACTAACACCAACAGAAAATTCAACCAGAGGTGCTGCATCATGCCTACTCCCGGATATAACCAAGTCGCAATCGCAAAGAAGATGAGCCCGAAGACAGGATACTCATACGTGATGTTACCCAAATATGATGGAAGAGTATGGTAACCATCTGTGAATGGAGGCCCCAAAGCCTCTGCCACTTCGGTATCGGTCATATCATAGACGCCAAATCCAAACACCCAGAAGGCTTCTCCATACATTTCATTTCTATTTCTATCTCTTTGAATAACTAAGGTGTTGGCAATGGGAATTGCAATCAATGAGATTGCAAGACTCAAAACCAGATACTTGCGCATCTCGTAAATCTTGAATGAGATTGCACTTAGCACTTCGACGTCAACCATCCTGTTATACTATAATGGGGTTAGGCTCTTGCATGGGGGTTCTGCCGTATCAATTAACTCTTTTGCAAAGCTGTGAGGTCCTTCGAGTGGCTAGATTTCCATTTCGTTGAAAATCTCATGCTAAGTAAGTGGGGCAAGGCCAGTTATCACATTGTAGACAATTGACACACTTTTCTTCATCGACAACAATTCCATCATCGGTCAAAATCAATGCCGCATGTTCGCATTGTGCTACACAGGTTCCGCATCTTTGACAAAAAATAGCTCGTTTGACCGCCCTGTTCATCATCTCTGTTAGTTTGCTGATACTATCTTCGCCGTCTCCTCTCACAATCACAGATCCAGAGGTGAATAGGTTAATTGTACCATTTTCGGACTTAGTTCGCAATGCACCTATTTCTTCACTAGTTTTGGTAGGCCCAAAGATGGGAAATACCTTGGAAACCCGAGTAATATCAACGCCTCCCGAAAACTGCCCCTCAAGGCTATATGGAGCTGCAACGCAGGGAGAGATTCCCTTGGTGATGCTGAGGTTTAGAGTATCAGATGGAGAGGGACGCTCAGATTTGATTGAAAGATTCATTCGTTTTGCTAACTTCCTTTGCCCACTGGGCAAGCTCTTCCAGCGCCAAAAGCCATGGGTGACCCATTCTTCTGGATAATCTAACCTCTTTGACCAATCATGAAGAGTTTCCATTAACTGTTTGAATTCTTCTGGATGGGTTTCTTCCAAGCTGTTTAACTCCTCTAGTGGCGAAGAGGGGCAAAGGTAGCAGCCAATCCTATGATACCCCATATTATAGAGCGCGTTGAACGGTGCCTGTTCCCGAAAGATGTAAAGCCATACTTCTAGCGCATTCCAATTCTGTATTGGGTTGGCACCAGTCTGTCCGGGTACCCAGGGATTTGAGGTGACACGTGGTTCCTTTGATCGTTGAAAGGATTCAAGTTTTCTCTGACCCATGAATGAGAGACTCTCTCCACCGAGTTCTTCCGAAATGGTGGTTGCTGCAGGCCCAAGTTTCAGAATCTTACAACACCAGCGAAAGTCCCTAGCGGGAGGACCAAAAACCTCTACAGATTCCCAAAAATGATCGCGAGCCTTGGCACCAAGAACTTCAACCCCCCGGTCTTTCGCAAACTCCCTCACATATCGTACCGTTTCAGGGAATTCAAGACCGGTGTCTACAAAGAACAACGGGGGACTATAATCAAGAGCCTTCTCTACAACAAGATATGTTGCAAGAGAATCTTTGCCACCGCTGAAACCGACTACTGGAGTTGCTTCTGTTCGATGGACTATACGTTTGATAAAGGAGATGGCTTCTTCTTCAATCGATTCCAAGTCAGTCTGATTTGCTGCAACAGCCTTATCCCATGAAGAGGACACTGAGTTGACGCGTGGTGGTTCTGGATCTGCTGCCTCTCTTATCTTAATTGCATAACCTTTCTCAGCCTTGGCCATCTCATCGCCTGACATTCTGGCTGTACCGACTGCTATAACTTCTCCATCTGGATTCAGAATCCAGACTTCATCCCCAACCTCTATTTCTGAGTCACAACCTATAATCCCAGGCATCAGCAAGTTTGCACCATCCTTGAGAAACTTCAAAATGCCATCATGGCTCGAAACCCATTTCTGCTTACTGACTGGTGCTAACCGACGGGCACCCTCCAGAGTCAGAAGTAGAGAATAATCTAGTTCCGGGATATCAAAACGAAGACGAGCGATAACCAACCCATCTACAATAATCTCATACATCGAATCAAGGCCTGAGATTTTGCTCATAACTACAGTCTTATCGGGCGGAAGTAGTTTTTCAGCCACGCCCTCGCCAAATTGCCTGTCAATTACCCGTTTGGCTCGCCTTAGATGGCCTTCCATTGCTGGAAAGGGGTCTCCTGGAGGAGAGATTTGAACGCGTCTAGACTCTTCTCCACACAAGGAACATTCTGTTTCGGATATCCTCGGAACATTGCAGTTATCACACCAGAATAACCTTATCTCAGCTAAGAAGGGGGCATGGCCTCCTCTATGCTTACTACCTCTGGATTTCCGAGCCAGCCAAATCAATCCTCACTAAATCTATTTCTTTGCACCTTTAATTATGTCAATGCCTCTGCTTGCGCCAATCCTAGTAGCACCGGCATCAATCATCGAGATTGCATCTTCATAGGTTCCAATTCCGCCAGCGGCCTTGATGCCGAGGGCATCACCGACTGTGTCTTGCATGATTCTAACGTCCTCAATGGAAGCGCCACGTGGACCAAATCCTGTTGATGTCTTTACAAAATGAGCCCCGGCTTTCTTCA
This sequence comes from Candidatus Thorarchaeota archaeon, assembly GCA_004524445.1. Classification (GTDB taxonomy): domain Archaea; phylum Asgardarchaeota; class Thorarchaeia; order Thorarchaeales; family Thorarchaeaceae; genus TEKIR-14. The sequence goes on from SDNP01000014.1 coordinate 62,623, forward strand.
CCGTTTTACAGGCAGTTACAATCTCATCCTCTGTTAGGTACCCAGTTTCGAGGATTACTTTTACCGTATTGCTTTTTGCGGCTTTGACAACGGCAGCTATGTCTTTTTCCACCCCTTTCAGATTTCCAGATTTCAACATACCGAGGTTCATCACCATGTCAATCTCTGTGGCTCCCTTCTCCACGGCTGATTTCGTTTCAAAGGCCTTGGCATCCGTCAACATAGCACCAAGAGGAAACCCCACAACACTGCAGACCTCAACATCACTATCCTTGAGTTCTTCCAAGGCGATTTCAACACAGCAGCTATTTACGCATACTGTTCCAAATTCATTTTCAACCGCCTCATGACAGAGCTCCCGAATCCTGTCCTCAGTGGCAATAGGCTTCAATTCCGTATGGTCAATCATCTTGGCGAGTTTCTTCGCTGAGAGTTCCAATCATATCAGCTCCGAAATTGAAGCACGTTTTGGAAGGCTATTAATCCCTTCGAAAGCACAATTTCCTACTATCTTCCACCAAGATAACTACGAATATCATCAAGAACTTCTTTCTGGAGCCGTATCACATCATGTACCTCGATCTCTTCCGCATCTTTGACTACAGAATTTAGTTGTACAACGGTTCCAACCGCTTCGACTTTGGCAAAATCAACAGGGAACTCAACTTCTGCTCCCTTCACAATAAGCTCAGATCTAGTAGGATGGAGAGCAATTCTGATACTTCTGACAATACCAATGCGACGAGCATTACTATCTAAGACCTCTTTCCCGAGAATACGTCCGGGCATACTGAGCTCGTAAAGCTCTGCTTCAATACTTGGCATGGCCTCCTTGGTTGTCATATATTGTTGGCTCCTTATACTATGATAAACGTGTAGGAGTCTTTTTAGACTGAGTATTATCAAGAATATTGGAAGCAATCAATACAAGCGTGCGTGTTTGATGTTGTCAAGAATAGAACCTGCAGTCGAATGGCCCCTCATCAAAAAGGGAGCAATAGAATACAGAGAGTACCAATTCAACTTGGCGGAAATTGCCTCAAAGGAGAGTACATTGGTTGTATTGAGCACTGGTCTAGGAAAGACAATAATTGCAGTTCTAGTAGCTGCAAAGGTTCTTTCAAAGGATTCCGATGCTAAGGTGTTATTCTTAGCTCCATCGCGGCCTCTTGCAGATCAACAGGCACGGTTTCTGAAGAGGACACTGGATATTGACAACGACCAAATCGCATGCCTCACTGGACAGGACGGCCCCGAGGCAAGAGCCGATGCCTGGAACGGCCTTAGAGCTATTGCTATGACTCCGCAATCACTACAAAACGATATAGTACAAAGAAGCTATGATTTGAGCGATGTCGCATTAATCGTATATGATGAGGCACATCGTGGCGTCGGTGATTATGCATATACGTTCATTGCTGAGATGTATCAGAAACAAAGAGAAACGCCACTTAGTCTTGGCCTGACAGCATCACCAGGTCATGAGAGTGAGCAGATTAAGATTGTCTGTAAAAATCTTCGATTACCACATGTGGAGGTTAGAACCGTGCGTAGCCCAGATGTGCGCGACTACGTGGTTTCGGTGGAGTCTGATATTAGATACATAACACTGCCATCTGAGATAGAGGTATTGCGGGATATCTTGTATGCTCTCCTCGATGACTACGCTTCTCCAATAAGGGATTACGGCTATTCTCTTCCCAATAGTCGCCGAATGTCTAAAAAGGACATTCTCAGGACACAGGGTGAAGTCAGGCAGGAGATTGGTTCACAGACGGATCCAAACCCGAAACTATTCCTCCTGATTCGGAATCTTACAGCATGCATTAGAATTGTGCACCTCATTGAATTTGTCGGGACTCAGGGTCTTGCACCTACCTTCAGATATGTGCAAGGAATGTACGAGGAAGTAAGAAACAAGAAGAGCTCGAAAGGAGTTCAAAACCTGATTTCGAAAGCTGAGTTCCATCAATTCGAGAATCTTCTACAAGCCTTGATTGCCAAAGGCTATCGTCACCCCAAAGCAGACACACTGTTGGAAATAGTGAGCGAGCAACTCTCGTCCAATTTGGACTCTCGCATTCTAGTCTTTACCAGATTTCGAGATACCGCTGCAGAGGTGACAGAAACACTAGAGCAACTGGATGAAGTGAGAATCAGCAGATTTGTGGGACAGAGTTCAAGAGGGTCGGACAAGGGATTCACGCAGAAAAAGCAGATCGAAGTGCTTGACGGCTTCCGTAAGAACGAATACAACGTTCTTGTCGCAACACAAGTTGGCGAGGAAGGACTGGATATCCCTGAATGCAATCTGGTGATATTTTATGACTGTGTGCCCTCAGTTGTACCTTATATACAGAGAAGAGGACGAACAGGCCGACAATCGCCAGGCAAAGTAGTCATTTTTGTTGCCCGAGGAACTCATGACGAGTTCTATCACTGGAGTGTCCTTAAGAAACTCAAGAAAGTGCCCACAGCCTTAGAAGAGGCAGAACAAGACGAGGCACAGACCAGTCTTGAAGAGTTTGATACGGAAGAAGACTATCCTGTCATTAAAGATGTATCAGAAAAGAGAAAGAGCAAACCAACAGTAGATGGAAACTCTATCAGCCTGATAGTAGATAGTAGGGAACTTTCAACTTCAGTAGCCCGAGAATTGACGAGGTTGGGGGTAAGGATCTCTGGAGAAACTCTGGATATTGGAGACTATATTGCGTCCGATGAGGTGGCAATAGAACGAAAAGAGTCGAATGACTTCATTCAATCCCTAATCGATGGAAGACTATTTGCTCAGTTGACAACTTTAAGGACTGCTTACCGTCGGCCAGTCCTGTTAATTGAAGGAGAACAGTTAACCGGTTTACGCGCCATTAATCCAGCGTCACTCTACGGCGCATTAGCATCCATTGCTGTAAGAATCCAAGTTCCTATAATTTGGGCACGTAACGCTGAAGAAACTGCTCATATCTTGTATAGAATTGCATATCTTGAACAAATCAAGTCCCAGAGACCCCTACGAACAAGAAGCGGAGAAACCAAAGGCACGGATGCAGAGGCATTAGAATACATCCTATCCGGATTTCCAGGCGTAGATACGGTGACCTCACGCAATATTCTTGTGGAATTTGGGACGCTGGATAAAATATTCTCGGCCAGTAAGGAGGACCTTCAAAAAGTAAGGGGCGTGGGGCCCAAGATAGCTGGAAGAATACGACGTCTACTAACAACCGAGTATCCTGATTATAGCCCACATCAAAAGGAGGAATAAGGTGCTAGTAGACGTGGGGATTGTCGCCTTTTCCGTGGCGATATGCTTCTCTTAATCTATCTGCGATGGATCTACTGATTTCCCAATACTCCTCGTAATCTTGGTTGTTTAGTCGCACTAAACTAAGGAATTTGCGAAAAACCACATATAACATCGGGTCAATCGAGCAGACTTCCTCAAGGGACTCTTGTACCTTCTCTCGCCCCTTGATGTAGATTTTTTCCCGCTCAACAAAGGCATCTGCAATTGCCTTCATTTCTTCTTCAGTCAGCTCTAAACCTAGCTCTCTCATAGTTCCTATGATATCAAGAGTCTTGTCCAAATCATAGGTTTCTCTGGCCGGAAGACTATCCATATCGCCAGTAGCGATGAATATGCTTTCAGCTGTGGCACGCCAGAGTTTCTTCATGATGTGAGTATCGCCATTTCCAGCAGGCTCATAGCCGTCCTGCTCAACCAGACCGCATTTTTCCAGCTCCTTAATATGATAACGTACGGTCTGTGGCTTCAATTCCCTCTCAGGATCTCGATGTGATAGAAAGTCGCATAGGTCAGAGGTAGACATCCTCTTAGCTCTTAGAGCGTGAAGAATTTGTCTACGATTCTCGTCATTAAGTGCTCTAACAGCATCGATTGCATCCTGACCGGTGAGAATCCTCAGGGTATCTAATTGCTTCATTTCCTGCAAGAGTCTTACCTCCTATGGGATGAGGGTAAAGACACTAGCATTGTGTCTGTCCCTACTATGCTGGTACATAGATGAACTGCCTCATGTCTTGCAGACATGGAACCCTCTTGACTAACTTCATTTTGAGAAGCTTTCTTAGGGCGTATCTAACAGTTCGTGGAGCAAAAGATACCTCATCAAGTAGCTGCTTTGGAGTAATACCGTCCTTACCGTCTGTACGGAGGATGTCCAGTACAACTCTCTGACTCTTGGTCAGTTTCTTTCCTTCTAATTCATTTTCTAGTTCTTCTTTGCTTAACATAATATCACCGTTCTGATGGTAGGTAGATGTGTTGTCTCATATCGGAGAGATTAGGTATTCTATCAGCCAACCCTTTTCGTAATAATTTTCGAAGGGCGTGGCGTACCGTCCTCGGAGCAAAGGAAACACGTTCCATTAGCTCATTAGGGGTCATCCCATTTCGACCGCGTGTCCTCAGGATATTAACAATCTCTCTCTGACTTCTGGTTAATTGGTCATTCAAATTCGTTCAACTCTTTCAGGCAGGCAGATAGATGTACTGCCGCATATCTTGAAGGCATGGTACTCGTTTGATCAATTTTTTCTTCAGAAGTTTCCTGAGTGCGTACCTAACGGTTCGCGGAGCAAAGGACACCTCATCAAGTAGCTCTTTAGGAGTGACTCCATTCTTTCCACTGTCACGTAGAATATCAAGAACAATCTTCTGACTCTTGGTCAGCTTAAGATTCTTCAACTCTTGTTCGAGTTCCTTTTCGCTCATCATCGCGTTTCTACCTGTTTGTGATTTCTCTTGGTTGATGACTCTCTCCCCGAGATGTCGTAACCAACACGTGATTAACCGTACAACAATCCTTATTAACTTATCGCAGGATGGGGCTGCTTTATCGCGGTCTGGTACTGCGGATTAAAAGGCGTATTGGATTTAATCGCTGTTCGTTGGATTTAGGCAATTTAAGGTTTCTATCATAGCAACTTCAGCGGTCAACAAACTCTATATTGGAGCACCCCTCTAAAGACCTGATCAAACATGAAGAAGGCAGCAATTCTCGCGGCAGGCGATTCCACTAGAATGCGTCCACTTTCGAGTAATCGTCCCAAGCATCTATTGCCAATTGCAGGGAAACCCCTCCTTTTTCACACGCTAGATGCTCTGAAAGATGCCGGTATGGAGGAGGTCCTCGTTGTATACGGATATGAAGGGCAAGCACTGAGGGATGCCATTGATGCCCGCGACTGGGGACAAATGAGGATTTCATATATCCGTCAGGACAAAAGAATGGGAACTGCCCACGCAGCAGGACATGCACAGAAATTTGCTGAAGATGATCATATCCTTCTCATGTATGGTGATGTCTTGGTAGGACCGGAAACCTACACGAAATTGATTGACCAGCACAAGCAGACCAATGCAAATCTCACTCTGACAGTCTATCCTGTTGAAGATCCTGCTGCATATGGAGTTGTATCTGTTGAGGGCAAGAAAGTCAAAGATTTGATAGAGAAACCCAGAGAAGACCAGATGGTCAGCAATTTAGTAAATGCGGGTATTTATGCTGTTGGGCCAGAACTGTGGGAAGCCATCGCAAAGACTAAGAAGTCTGACCGTGGAGAATATGAGATTACAGACTCAATCATGATGCTTGTACACATGGGTAAAGTAGGAGCCTTCACCATCGAGAATTGGTGGATTGATGTGGGAAAGCCCTGGGACCTGCTTGAGGCTAATGAGATAATCATGAAGAACGCATTGCGTGCAGTTGCGGGCAAGCTTGAGGACGGAGTCACTATCAAGGGCGATGTGGTGGTTGACCCCAGTGCACATATCAAGAGTGGAGCATACATCGAAGGACCTGTGTATATTGGACCAGAGTGTGTCGTCGGTCCAAATTGCTATATCCGGGCATATACGGCCCTAGTGGCGCGAGTTAAAATAGGTAACGCTGTAGAAATAAAGAACTCTATAATAATGGAGAACACAAATATTGGGCACCTCTCTTATGTAGGGGACTCAATAATTGGCAGAAACTCGAATTTTGGAGCTGGAACCATTACTGCAAACTTGCGTCACGATGACCAAACTGTAAGAGTGGCTGTGAAGGAAGAAAGAGTGGATTCTGGTAGAAGGAAGCTGGGAGCAATCATCGCAGATGATGTTAAGACAGGTATCGGTACTTCAATCGCTCCAGGAGTTGTCATGGCTACGGGTGCAAGGACAGGAGTAGGGACAATAGTGGAGAGAGACGTCCCAGAGAACGTCCTTGTCAGGCCAAAACAGAAGACTGAAACTGTTCATCTCAACCCAAAGGATTGAGGAGGCGACATTGGTATCCGATTTAGTTCGTGAGTATAATACGGTAATTAAAGACCGGAATGATGTTAATCTATCATTCGGCTTTGCATATCCGTCCACATATAGAGCAGGCATGACTAGTCTCGCAACCCATCTTTTCTATTTTCTAATCAACTCGAGGCCAGATGCATCTTGTGAGAGATATTTCCGTTTTCAAGTCCCCTCGCCTGCGGAGTCTGTTGAGTCTGGCAGATCTCTACGTGATAATCACATCATAGGATTCTCCCTGACATATGAAGAGGACATCATAAATATCATTCAAATGCTAAGGGCAGGAAGGGTACCCATAGAAAGCAAAAATCGTACAGACCAGGACCCCGTAGTTATCGCGGGGGGACCTGCGTCTAGTGCAAATCCAGAACCATATGCTCAGTTTTTTGATGCATTTGTTATCGGAGAAGGAGAATACGTCATTAATGATATTCTGGACATGTCATCGAAATCGAACTCTCGGGAAGATGTAATTGAGAATTTCGCTCATTTAGAGGGAGTCTATGTCCCCAGCATTACCCAAGGCTCCGTTTCTAGGCAGATAGTTGCAAATCTGAATGATTCATTTCATCCGACTGCACAAATCGTACCTGATGTTCCAGAAGATTCGACACATGCACCAGTATTTGGGCGCTCACTTCTGGTTGAAGTGAGTCGCGGGTGTGGTCATAGTTGCAAGTTCTGTCTTGTTGGACATGTATGCAAGCCAAGACGAATACGTTCAACAAGTCGACTGAAAGAGATTATATCAGAGGGTATGCAGAAGACGCCGATAGAAAAGGTTGCGCTAATTGCATCGTCCCTGGGAGAAGGTGATAATCTTGCCGAGATCGCCAAATGGATAGTCGACCAAGGACTCAAACTATCTGTGCCTTCAATGCGTGCTGATGCGGTCAGTGAAGACATCCTGCTTGCGTTGAAAGAGGGGGGCCAACGCACCCTCACAATCGCTCCTGAGGCGGGTTCAAGCAGACTTCGCCAGGAGATTGGAAAAGGATTGAGCGATGAAGAAATCAACAGAGCTGTTTTCTTAGCTGACAAGATAGGGATGTACGCTGTGAAGGCTTACTTCATTATTGGACTCCCCGAAGAGTCTGATGAAGACATAGATGCAATTGGGAAGATGATGAAAGATTTTGCAAATGCTTCTAATCTAAAACTGACCGCCAGTGTCAATCCATTTGTCCCAAAAGCCCATACCAAATGGCAGAGGCACGCACAACCTACCCTTCCCTCTTTACGTAGAAAAATCAAATTGCTTCAACACAGTCTCAATAATATTCCAAGAGTGGATCTAGAAACGCTTGATCCGCGAAAGGCGCGCATTCAAGCGGCTCTTTCTTTAGGAGACCAGTCCTTAGGTGCAGTGATTGCACGAGCCAGCGAATATGGTGGGCTAGGTGGGTGGCGAAGAGCAGAAAAGGAAACAGGTGTTGAATTCTTTTCTGTTGCAAATGATGCCGAACGATTGAAGGGTGAGCTTCCGTGGAGCTTTATCAAGGCCTAAAGAAAGGACACCATCAAATGGATTATAAGAGCTAACAAAGAATTCTGTTACAGAAACGCCACGACTGAAATTGCTTCGTGCAGTCGGGTGAAACCTATGGATATAGATGAAAACTTCAGGCAGTTGTATCCCGCTATTGCAGAAGAGCTGGAAACACCAGATGCTAAGAAATTAAAAATTGACGGGGTTCGTAATGTGTCAGATCCACCAAAAAGACCGGTAAAAAAGCAAACCTTTGTTCCGAACGTTGTTGATTATATTAGAAGATGCGATACTGTTTCGCAAGCAGTAGAGATAGTAGACTATCTGAATAATCAAGGGGAGATTACAAGTGGGGAGGCTCGTGCGATTAAGAGACAACTGAAGTCGGAGGGGCTACGAAGCTTTGGCACAAAGAAGGAGAAGGATTACTACCTAAAACATGGTTTGGAACAAGAAGACAAGGATGAAGAGGAGGAAGACCAGGACAAATATCCTGAGATTTAGACTTCTGGTCTTGAATATTGATATTTTTGATACTGACTGGCAAAAGGATTGATTGAGAGTCATATATGCCCTAAATGGTCTTCAAGCATTACCGGAGGACCATCTTCAAGAGGGTTTCTTGCCCCATCCAATAATCTACCTAGAACTTAAGTTGATACTGTCAGCTTCATGTACTTCCTGTAAAGCGCATAGAAGTGACTTCGGTAACCAGTCTGCTGGTACCTTCGAATACTTGGATTATGGCTTTGCCCCTACCTGTTTCAAGTAGAGTACCCGACAGAATCTTACCATTGCTTGCCTCAATTTTCACCACCTCGTTTTAACCAACATCATGGGTACTTTCTAGGATGAGAAGAGATTCACTGAATCCTAAATCATGCTTGAAAAATGAAAGAAAACAAGGACTGGAGAGAGAATCAGACTGCGTGTTATGAGGGCCTCGCCCTTGTTCTTTAGGTCCTTAGATGAGGGGGTGAAGTAGAGTATAGCTCCCGCGAGTATTAAAACAGCAAAGAGGGCATCTCCTATCATCAAGATTAGGCTAAGTATGTCTAGGTCTCCGATGCCGAATAGGCCTCGCCATGCCACTTCTGCCTTCTCTGAATCAATAGGCCCAAGCCCTGCAGCATTCATCATGTAGGCTACCACGAATGGACCTAGAAAATACAGGGAAATACCAGCAATTACCAAGCCTTTGGCAGTTCCATCTCCCAGTGATGTCGCATAAAGCATCATTCCAGCAAGAATGAAAATTATGTAGCCCCTCACAGAGAGAGCATAGAGTGTATGCAGTATCCCATCCAGCATATCAAGATATGATGGTACAGCTATCTCTTCGAAAGGGATTTGCATGATTACAGCTGCTGCGCCAATTTGGGCTCTCATGTAAGTACATTTCTTCCGGATGTTTTAATCTCCACCAAGCCTGTGTTTTAGATTCATAAGATCCTCTCTAAGGCGTTGCTTATACTCTGGAAAACGGAGGGCAGCTGCAGGATGATAGGTGATGAAAAATGTTCTATCATCCGTCTTATGAAAAGTCCCATGGTAGTCCAAGAGTCTTCTGTTACCGATAACACTTGATACAGCCACACCACCCAGCAATGCAATAAATTGTGGATCTATTAGCTCGATTTGACGATGGAGATATGGAAGACATGCATTGATTTCATTTTTTCTTGGTTGTCTGTTGTTGGGAGGATGTGATTTGAGGACAGAGGTGATATATACTTCATCTCTGGGAATGCCTGCTTCCTCAAGCATTTCTGTTAGAAGCTGACCTGATCTTCCCACAAATGGTCTACCAGTTTCGTCTTCTCTTGCACCTGGTGCCTCACCAACAAACATCACCTCTGCATCTATTGGCCCTTCGCCCGGCACTGCATTCTTTCTGGACTTATGTAGAGGGCATTTCTTACAGTTTCTAATTTCCTTGTAGAGTAATTCAAGTTTTTCAGCGGTGCTCATGATATCTCCTACTACTTCTTATGAGATAAAAAGACACATGTCATTAACTCAACCTCTATTTGGAGTTAGATGGCATCCATATTTTCGTTATAGATATCCCAAATAGCAATCGTCATACGGAGAATATTGTCCAAAACTGAGAAATCGCCGCCATGTAGCGAAACCGCTCCATAGATTGAGATTGCCCCCAACCATTCATCTGAGCCAAGTACCCCCACATTCAATATACAATACTACCTGAGCATCAGCCCACTTTGCAAACTGATGACGAGTAACAGTTTTTCCTGTTTGAAACCGCTACATACCGCTCCCGCTCCTTCCTTTGCCATTGGCGTGAACATATCAATGACCATTTGCCCCACAAATTACGCAACTTTGCATTGCACCAGAAGGCATCTGCGAATCGTCCGAGGCGTTTTTGATGATTAGGACTTAAACTGAGAAATGATGTCGTCTTCAGTGACGTGAGTCCAACAATAGATGCATTTCAATTTAACCGGATCTCGGGACAGAACCTTATATTTTGCCGATACGGGCTCGCGTTCTTTGTTAGTCACACAGCGTTTATTCGGACAGACGATGACATTTGTTATTTCATCAGGCAGCTCTAC
>SDNP01000036.1 GCA_004524445.1 Candidatus Thorarchaeota archaeon
GCATATTCAGCGCATCATATCAGGGGCAATCTTCTCCGAAAGTGCTCAGGGTTGAGAAGGATAGAAAAATTGAAGTAATTGAATTGAATGCTTGACTGCAGCTTAAGTAAGAAGCATAAACAGATTTGACTGGTGTATGGCGAGTATCAACAAGAGCATAGTACTATTGTTGCTACGAGGACATATTATTAAGTGATGTAAGATTCCCCGAATTTGGAATCAGTAGATAGCATTTACCGAACTATAATAGCGGGATGAAAGGTATGACAAAGGTTGCAGTAGTTGAAACATCTCCGAAGACTGTATTCGATGATATCGCCAGACTTCTTGACCTGGCCGAATACGATAAGTATGTATCAAAGGACGTCGTTACAACCATCAAGCTCAACCTTTCATGGAGCAAGTTCTATCCTGCTTGCTCGACAAACCCGTATATCTTCGATGGCCTGCTCCGGAAAATGATTGCTGATGGATTCGACAACCGAAGAATTCAAGCCGTCGAGAACGAAACTGTTGTTACAAATATCTACGAGGGAACTCACGGAAATAATTGGTATCCTGTGATAAAGAAGCATAAAATCAAATTTCTACCACTAATCGAGGCAGAATACGTCGATGTTGAACTACCAAGAGAAACCATTGTTCTAGAAGATACTTTCGGAGAAGTTATTGCTCCCAAGGAGATATTTGGTACGAATATCATTCATCTCCCCACCATAAAGACACATGGCCATACAGAGATGACCGGGGCGATGAAGGATTCCTTTGGTCTATATCTAACTAAGAATCGACATCTGGCACATCTAAAAATTCACGAAGTTCTGGTTGACCTGTTACTTTTGCAGAAGACAATATCGCATTCCGAATTCGTACTTACTGATGGATCTATTGTTGGTGATGGGGCTGGCCCCAGGACAATGGAACCGAAAATCGGGAACGTCCTGCTGGCAACTAATGACATGGTCGCAGCCGATACCGTTCAAACTAGACTGATGGGTATTGACCAAAGAAAGGTGCACAAATTGCAGATTGCGAGTAGATTGGGCCTGGGAGAATCAGACCCAAACAAGATAGATATTGTTGGTGATTTCGAATCCTGGGAAGATTTGCCTAACTTCCATCTCAACACAGGCAAAAGCCCAGTAATAACGTGGAATAGAGGGTTTTTGAGATTTCCAGGCATGGAAACATTGCTCTTTCGCTCACCACTTATGTGGCTTCCAACACAGTTATCGGGCCTTTATCATGATGGAATTTGGTTACCATTGAAAGGAAGGAAGTGGGTAAATTGGTTCCTTGAAGAAACAGAATGGGGAGAACTCTGGAAATCATATAATGAGGAATAGTGGAGGCTCTAAACATGGCGGCAATTGATTACATAAAACTCATGCGGGTGCATCAGTGGTACAAGAACCTTCTTGTGTTTCTGGCAATAATTTTTGTTGAGCTACCTAGTGAGTGGCCCTGGGAAACACTCCCCGCAGTATTGAACCTAGCCAATTATCCACCTCTAATTCTTGGATTTTTGGCCTTATGTGCAATGTCCAGTGCTGGCTATATTGTAAATGATTTCAAGGACATGGAACAAGATGCACAACACCCTGAGAAGAAGGAGCGGCCGCTACCCTCAGGTTCAGTATCTAAGACGACTGCACTATCACTGGCTGCAGTCTTAGCCATTGGCAGTCTGACGCTATCTTACATTTTGAATGGCATGTTCTTTCTAATAGTAATCCTCTATGTCTTCAACTCACAGGCGTATAATTACTTCTTGAGAAAATGGGCAGTTGTGGATGTCACAACAATAGCCGTTGGATTTATCCTAAGAGCTGTAGCAGGCACATTCTTGATAGGTGTTGAGTTTACTTCGTGGTTAATAATCGGTGTATTCTTTGTTGCGCTCGTTCTAGGGTTTGGTAAGCGAAAAAATGAGCTTCAGCTTTTAGGTGAAGATGCTGCTGATCATAAGTATGTATTCACGCAGTACAATGAGAAAATCCTCGATCAAGCCATAGTGATGTCCTCAACATGGGTTGTGTTGTTCTACGCACTCTACTGCTATCGTAACTTCCTTGACGTGATGGATACACAACCAATCATGCTTACTATTCCCATTGTTGCAGGTATCGTTCTCCGCTATGTATATCTCATTCAGACAGGCAGTCCGGTGGGAAGAAAGCCACATTTAGCAATAAAAGACAAGGGCATACTGGTTGGGGGAGTTCTTTTCGCTGTGGCACTTGCTATCACGCTCTTCTTCTGGACTCCCATTATGCTATTCATCCAAGGCCTCTTTCCGCCGGTTAGTCCATAGGTGTAGAATGATGAGTGAACGTCTATCAGCCTTTGATTTCCATACACATAGCCTACACTCAAAGGATGGGCTGAATAAACCGAAAGACCTCTTTAAACTGATGAGAAAGAAGAATCTGAGAGGCATTGCCCTCACTGAGCATTGGAGAGCATCAACCCTCGATGTAATCGAAAAAGATGATAGGTTCATTCTTCCTGCAGCTGAGTTCAAGTCTACTGATTACGGGGAGCTCATAGGCGTGTTCACTCAAAACCATATTGAGAACAGGAGATTTATTGAGATTGCAGAAGATGTACATGACCAGGGCGGGTTCACCATCTTACCGCATCCCTGTGACCCAATACGAGGACAGACTGCAATAAGAAAGAGGCTTCCAGACTGGATTATCGATAAGCACGTTGACTTCATTGAAGGAATCAATTCTAGATGCTTCATACCCCTGTTCAATAAGTGGGCACAAGATTTGGCAGACAAGCTCGAAAAACCCATGACAGCAGGGAGCGACGGACATTCCTTCCTAGAGGTTGGAAATGCGAAGACTTGGCTTCAAGATATATCAACTGCAGAGGATATCTATAGAGAATTGAAGAGAGGAAGAACCCAGATAACAGGGCATTGTTCGTTCTTGTTTGTGCATATTCCCACATTCATTTGGCAAAGAGCGAGGAGAGTGGCCTATGATGGTTGGTGAAGATCAAGTTACCCAGGAAGAAGATTCTTTCATTAGTACGGGACGATTGGTTGCCTTCGTTCTAATTGGAATGGTCATCTACCTGCTAATGGCGATTCTAGACCAGTGGGACCAAGTCATAGCCACTATTGCGGCGATTGAGTGGTGGTGGATTGTACCCACAATGATGGGGCTTTCATTTCTTAACTATTTGATTCGTTATGGCAAATGGCAATACTATTTGCGACAGATTGATGTCAATATTTCACATACAGACAGCTTCAGCATTTTCCTAGCTGGCTTTACGCTGACAATTACACCAGGGAAAATCGGAGAGGCAATAAAGGGCTATTTTTGTAGAGAGGTGAATGGTTCCCCTATTGCGAAGACAGTTCCGGTCGTCATCTCTGAGAGGGTCACCGATCTCTTGGCGATGGTTATAATTTCGGTCTTATCCTTTGCAGCTATTTTAACATCAGGAAATCAGTTGTTGCTGGTATTGTTTGCAGGCGCACTAGTACTGGTTGGAGCCATTGTCCTCACAAATAGCAAATTCTACAACCGAATTCTGAAGAAACTCACAACCTTTGGACCTTTGAAGCGTTTTGAGGAAAGTGTTGATCAGGTAGAAGACACGATGGTGAGAACGCTTTCACCCAAGCCCATGATCATAGGCACTTTGATCAGTGTTCCTGGTTGGTTTATGGAGTGCTTAGAATTATGGTTGCTGTTGAGCATAGTGACAGGGGCCGGACTTCCTGCTTTTACATCAACTTCCTTGTTCCTTCTCGCACAAGCAACATTTGTTCATGCCAGCGCATCGGCTGTCGGGGCCATTCTTGTCTTTCTCCCTGGGGGCCTTGGAGGCTATGAAATTTATGCAAGAAGTGTTCTGACAACATTTGGAATATTGGCAGCTGTTGCAACTGCGTCTGTATTCTTAATCCGTTTTGTGACGCTCTGGTTTAGCGTTATTGTTGGATTCGTAGCGCTGGCGTTCGTAACTAGAAGAAATCGTGAACGTGAATGCCAAACCCAGCAAGCTTAAAACAAACCTAGTTTGTTTCAACACATATGGTTAACAGGCGATACAAAAAATCGAGCTAGTATAATCAGTGAAAAAGTTGTGAAATAGATGAGTGGAATGGATCAGAAAATTCCAGACAAGAACGATATTGAAACTGCGGTTCAAAATGCAGAAGAGGTTGTAACAAAGGAAGAAATTCAAGACATTATTTCTAGAAAGACGTTTAACTTCTATTATGGAACAGCACCCACAGGACCGTTTCATTTTGCATATCTAATTCCCCTCAATAAGCTGATTCAACTGGCAGATATAGGCGGTAGAGGAACGATTCTTCTGGCAGACTACCATGCACACTTGGACAGCCAGAAAACCTCCTTTGAACTTATGGAGATTCGTTCAAAATACTACGAGGAATGCATTCGAGGGGTATTGGGAAAAGACGCCAATAAGCTTGATTTCGTTCGCGGCTCGTCATATCAACACGAACGAGATTATGTAGAAGACCTCTACAAGATTGCGGCCAAGGTAACAACTACCCGAGCAAAGAGAGCGGCAAGTGAAGTAGTAAGAATGAGGGGTGATGCTAAGGTCTCCGAATTGCTATATCCACTCTTACAGATACTGGACGTTAAGTATCTCGACGCGGATATTACCGTTGGCGGGATAGACCAAAGAAATATCTACATGCTTGGCAGGGAGCTCCTCGAAGATGTGGGGGGTAAGAAAGGAGCATACATCTTCATGCCATTGCTTCCTTCGCTTCGCGGTGGGGGAGCAAAAATGTCTGCGAGCGATGCACTATCTCACATCAGAGTAACCGACGATCCCAACGAGATAAGATCAACAATCGAAAAGGCCTATTGCCCAGCTGAAGACCTAGATGATAATGCTATCACGTCCACAGTCAGATACATTATCTTTCCGCGAACCGGCAAAATTGTAATCCCACGGAAGGAGAAATTTGGAGGCGATATCGAATTCTCAAGAATTGATGAATTCGAAAAGGCATACACTTCTGGAAATCTTCATCCCCTTGACGTAAAACAGGCAGTTAGTGGATATCTTATTGAGCTTCTCGCACCCGCCAGGAAGTATTTTGAGAGGCACTCAGATTTGCTTGAAGAGATTGAAACAACGTTTGATTGACCTTTGAATCGTCTTATCTATCAGTTCAGCAGGTACGATCGGTTCAATCCCAATCAAGTCCGAGACTCTCGAGCAAAGCTAAGATATCTGCCTTTGACAAGCCTTTAGCTTCTTCTAGAATGAGGTCTATCTCATCCTTCGGAAGCCCTTTCTTAAGCAGCTTTGACCTTAGATCTTCCATATCCTCTGGTCTTTGTTCAAGAGATTCCTCGCTTGCTGCTTCACTCGGGACTTCTTTCTCAGCCAGCTCATCAGCCCGGCGAGCTTCCTCCTGTTCTATGACCTCTTTTAGGAATCCGGGGCGCTCACTAGCTTTCATTCGCGATAGGTCACGCCTAAATGCCTGGATTTCTTCATCACTCAGACCTGTGATTTCCACAAGTCTAGCAAGCAGTTCGTTCACTTCTGGTGCTCTGATATCAATTGGGATTTCGGCCACTTCGGCCGCGGTCTTCTTTATGGATACAGACTTAATCTCTTCATTGACTGCTGACAAGACGGTTGCTTGCCTGGAGGGGACATCAGCAGGGTCAGGTATTTTGCCCTTTGAGAGCGCTTTTATCATCTTATTCATTTTTCGAACGATCTTGGGAATGCTCCACACCTTGACATACAGCACAACCAATACTGCAATAATCATCAATGATGTACCGCCACCGACTATGGCATTCTGCTGTGCTTGCTGTGCAGGGGTCAAATCGGAGAATACAGTGAATTCCACAGATTGAGTCTGATAATCCTTCTTGGCAAATTGCACATCGATATACATCGTATATGCCTGCAGAATCTCGAAATACAATTCGTAGGTCCCATTATCATAATCCGTGAGTCTGTCAGGATAATACCTTATTTCGCCTTCTGTGACGCTGACTGTTGGAACTACACCTGTTATGCCAGTATCATGGTCTGTGTCTAAATACGTAATGCGAATTGTGACCGGGGCACCCGGGTATGCATCGATTTGGGTCCGAGCATAGATTAAATCTGTGTAGACCTGCCGCACGTTGAGAAGTATTTCATGTGATGGAACTCTGTAGAGATTTGTGGAAAATGTCAATGCGACACGATACTGACCTATTGGTAGATCACCGGGAACTGAGAAGGAATAACTACCATTTTCAAGAGGAATCAATTCAGTACTTCCAAGTGTTTCCCAAATTGCTAAAGCGTTGACGCCACCGACCACTTCATTGGTGAATTCATTGACGAGGTTCACGATGACGGTTGCAGTATCATTCACAGGAATGTCGATTTGAGATATTGCATCTATGAAAGCGTCGGTTGGTTTTACAAGCAGCCCCACAGTAATAGAACTGCTCTGGTAATTGAGCTTTGTAACTGAGATTGTAACATCATATAGTCTGGGAATAGAATTATTGACGAAAATGGAAATTACATAGCTTCCATTTTCCAAGTCATATGCGGTTCCTGTGCCGCCTGTCCATTCTATATCTACATTGGCACCCACTATTGGGGCATTAGTGTGTGTGTCATTCAGGTAGATTGTGTAATTTACAGTATCTCCTCTATATGCGTCATTCGTCAATACATTCGCAGCGGTTTCTGTAGGAATAGCCAAGATATTGAATGGCTGAGTTCTAGATGCCTGGGCATAGCCATCTTTTCGCGCAATGACCCTAAGATACAGAGTTTGTGCTGAAAAGAGCGAGCTATTTATCTCGCCATAGTAGCGCCCATCTGGAAGCTGTTCCATTGAGGCAGTATAGCCTCCCAGTACTAATGAAATGTTTGCGCCATCGAGATAGCCACCATAGTAGGTATCGTTGTACTCAACATAGATTCCCAGAACATCACCGTATGTCACTGACAAAGAAGTAGTGCCTTCCTGCACGAGTATGCTAGTGGGAATTGGGGTCACTATTACATCCACAGATATACTGAGAAATTGATGATTCTCAGCACTGGCATATATCTGCAAGTCGTAAGTACTAATTGAGAATCCCGAAACATTGAGCGGCCCTTCGTAGAATCCTGTTGTGCCATTTCCGCTTAATGAAACTATCGTATTATTCCAGACCATATAGACAGTTGCATCAGCAACAGGTTCATTGTTGGTAGTATCGTTCAGATAGATCCATAATGAAGACTCTGTTTCTCGTACAATCTGGATCGATGAGCTTTCTGGGAGAATTTGGCCCGTTGCTCTGTAAATTACGAGTGTAAACTCACGTTGTCTTGTTTGATAATACTGTCTGGAAACCGTAATCAGTGGACTGTAAACTCCGTAGCTCACCTGAGAAGTATCCAGATTTACATAATATGTCCCATTGCCCGCATCGATGCAATTGTACAACGTATCGTTGAACGATATTGTGGCAGTCATGCCAGAAAGCAGGGTGCCATAATAGGAGTCTGTGACAGTGAAGCTAACCATCTTCATCTGACCCCAGTCGGAATAGTATGTGGACTTCTGCAAGTTGATCTGAACGGTCGGGGCACCCGGCTGAATAGAGGGACTAACTTGGCTTTCTTCATAGTACTGAAGTGTTGCAGTAATGGTGAAACCATATTCTTGTGCAATCAACCCCGTTGTATTCAGCACTACCTGGTATCGACCTCCTGAGAATTCTACCACAGTGTAACTACGTCCGTACAAGTCCGCCCAATCGCTAGAGATAGTTGCACCCTCGATTCCTACCTCGTGGTCGGTATCTGTATATGTTACATTAACGCGGAATGGGTCGCCAATGGGAATCACGCCTGCAGGAGGTGTCTCATAAGAGATTGATGTAAGGATGTTGCGGATTGTTGCAGGGATATTTCTAGCAGTTCGGGATGCGTAAAATGGAATGCCATCCTTGGTAAATGTAACCTCGAAATGGAGTTTGCCAGTCTGTCCGAATTGCCCACTGGGTATTAACAGGCGATACAAGCCATCTCCTAATTCTATTGTATAATTCACGAAAGAAGTCAGATTAGTGGAGCTGACAGCTAATTCTGCACCTTCGATTCCTTCATCTGACAAGTAATCGATATAGCTAAGCTCAATAGTGATATTGTCGCCCAGAGGTGTATCTTGTATTAGCGGGAATTGAATCTGCGTCGGACGTTCGATGGTGGTAGCAAGAACCGTCTTAGACCTTGCTGAGTAGTATGGCAGAATGCTGCTTCTGTTAATGAAGATTCGAACCGTGTGTCCAGATACAAGTGCTGAATCATCGAGAAGAGTTGAATTGAATTCTATCTCGTAGTAGTCGGAAAATTGGGTCAGTAGGAATGAATTATAGGGTATGAGGATTTCACTCTCACCATGTGACAATATGATGTATGATTGGTCAATATCAATTAGTTCACTTGTTAGAAAGTCCTCGAACTTGAACCGAATTGTCATATTCTCTAGAAAAGCTACGCTACCCGGCGTCTTGGTTATGAGAATTTGAGTTGGTCGTTCGATAACACGAGCATTCATACTTTTGACGACATTGGCATAGAAGGGGGCTCCTGACTTCGATGCAGTCACATTCAGCGAGTAATCAGCAGGAGCACCTAATGATGAGCTGTTCAGTAGAATGGTATACTCGCCGGGGCTGGTTTCTGAAACCCAGTAATCTGTGTTAAAAACAAGAGTCAGAGGATCGGATGTCACAATTATGGATGCACCACTAATGCCCTCACCCGTTGAATCATCGGTATAGCTCACAAGTATTGTGAAGTTCTCAAGGTATGCCGTTTCATCCGGGCTCTCGTATCCTAGCTGAGTATTTCTCTCGGAAACTGTCAGCGTGAAAATATCCAATGCGTCTGCCTCATAATTTCCCCCAGAGTACGATATTGACGCATTGATTGTGAATTGACCCACAGTGCCATTGAAAGATGTATTCAGAGTGACCCTATAGTGTCCTTGCCCAAGGTATTCGACGTCATAATATGAATCCGAGATATTTAGTGATAGGTTTCCCGTCATGCCGTCGGAACTACCGGACAGCCGGTCCGTGTATTGGAAGTCGATAGTGATATTATTTGCATACTGACCCGGAGTGAATGGATCATGAGTCAGCTGGGTAGGTCGCAAGGTAACCATGACTAAGAATTCTTTGTTTTGTATGGAGTCATAATATGGTGTACCAGTCCATGTAACGTTCAGATGGAGAGTGAAATCGCCCACACCACCGAGAGATGCAGAGTCTATTGTAACGAAGAATGTCTGACTTGCAGCGCTGTATGCAATTGTATAACCCACTGTTACCTCGTTGATTGATACCTGCAAGCTAGTTGAGTTCTCAATTACCATCGTGGTGAGGGAATCAATGAATTGGAATTGTAGAGTAGTTGTTTCACCATACGCCGTTGATGGAACGGGATTAGTATCTAGGTACGTTGGTCGACTGAGAGTAAGAAGGTTTACTGTGAGGGTCTGATTCTCATAAAGCGGGGCAGTAGCACTACGCCATCCGAAGAAAATCTCGAAGCTAAAGGTACCGAGCCCTTGCAATCGAGAGCTATTCAAAGTGAAATAGTAGAGACCCGGTTCAGTTACTGATTCCCAGACCACGAAGTCGCTCTGGACAGCAGGATTTTCTTCTCCTAAAGCTGTCACCATCAGGATGACATTCTCTGAAAAATTCGATATCTGAGATGAATTCACAGCATCTAGATATACAATACTGAATGAGAAGTTCTGAAGATAGTTCACCGCTACCGGTGCGTTTTCAAGATAGAGGTCTGTCTGACGCCCAATCAATCTGACTCTTGTATTGATTTCCTTTGATTCATATTTTCCAGATAGAGAATCAATACTGATTGTGAGATTTTTCCACCCTATGGTTGACCATTGTGTGCTATCTATGGAGATATTGTAATGCCCGGTGCCAAGAAGAGAGTCGGTTACTGAGAATGTGATAGAAGACAATTCAGGAGTTGCCAGAGTAATCAGCAGATCGCCGGTGTCATTTGAAATACCTACGTCCAAGTCGGTATCCTCAAAGAAGACAAGGATGATAATATCATTGCCATGGTCGGTCTGCTGTACAGGCTCATCCAGCAGGAACACAGTCTTGTGTTGCTTGACGATTACATCAATGACAAATGTCTGGTTTTGTATCTGATATCCTGTCAAATCGAATCGTACGGGATACGTTGCTAATGCATCATTATCAACAGTATAAATAGTTACATTGTAGGATCCAGGACTGACTTCTTCCACTGTGTAGTTCATATCACCTTGCACGTGATTAAGGCTCCAGTTCGACACAATTGAGTTATTCATCCCAGTCATAGGTTCATCATGGTCTACGTCTAACCATTCCACGGTGAATGAACGTGCCTCGCCAACAGGAATATCCAGAACGTTCTGTAGATATGTCGCTCTAGTATAGAGTTCTCGCACCGTAACATAGAGAAGACGGCTTTGAGGAAGAATAAAGTCTGCTGTGGCGGTTAGATTCACAACATAATCATCGAGTTCCATACCAGTTGTGTCGAAAGCCACGTCGAAGGTGCCAGGGCTTCCGCTGACTTCAGCGATATAGTATGGATTGCTCCAATTCGTTGTGAGCTGCCCATCATCAATCCCAGATCCGAAATAGTCCTCGAATCGGATTCTGAAGGTCAGATTATCTCCAATTGGACCATCTTGCGAAGGTGAATCAGGAGATATAATGATAATACTCCCATCCAGATTTAGGTTCACTGTAAGGGTTTCGCTTATCGAATCGAAATTGGGATGATTCCATTCAATATCGATGATATACTGTCCTTTCGCACCCAGGTCGGTTGAGTCCAGTGTAACAATGTATTCGCCATCACCATTGTCCCCAAACTGGTTTATGCCATCAGTCCAATTGTATGTCATGACGCCCCCTGGTACAGTGACTCCAGGAATATCCGTATCATTTACTAATATCCGCACCAGGAACAAGTCAGGATATGTCACGTTTGTGATCCAAGTAGATATGGCATCGGTTGGACTCAACAAAGTGGCAGTAGAAGAGTGGATAATATTGAAGCTTCGAACAAAGAATCCTGTCTTGTTCCATGCCGACCCTGCCAAGCTATTGTTTAGAATGGCTTGAACCTGCCATTCTCCAGCACTGGAATTAGTGCCGAAAGTAAGCACAGAGGTCGCGGCGTGACCTGTTGAATTGATAACTGCAATCTCTGAGTACCATTTAGAGCCTGATGGGTCGAATACGGTGATATTCACCGGTAGGCCAGAGAATTGAGAGTCATGAACAGTCACGAAACTGGACTTGTCATTAGCTCTCAAATCAATCTGTTGTGCAACCTCACCTGTGCCTTCATGGTGCATCAACAGATTCTGGACCATATTTGGCGCATCGCTTCTTATCAGCCAGTATCCCCACCTATCATCGTGATCATATGCAGGAATCCTTGCCCACCATTCACCCTCATTCCATTCCGATAGACTCTGCGTTGTCAAAAGCGGAGAACCAACATAGTACACATCGCGATTCTGCGGAAGTGTTATGTTGAAATCGTATCGGTTATCGTATCCGTCTGGAATTTCTGCAAAGAACCAAGTTTCATAATTGACTGCTGAGGCATTTGTGACAGAATATGTTTCTCCATATGCAGTTGGGCTCTGAGTGAGAACAGTCATGTTATTTGCTCTTGCGTAGAGATTTGTGGTAACTGAGAAGTCAACTCTGATTTGCCTGTCGGGACTGGGAGGAAGAGGATCGGGAGTCCAGCTGAACTCAATGGAAACCGGACTGGATGTCCAGGTGCTGGATGGCGTGTATGACAAGTTACCCAACCCATATTGAGTTGTACCACCAATTGTGTAATTGTTTACATCATTGTCTTCGGCTTTGAGATTTACATTGCTAGGGGCTGCAAGTGTCTTCAAGTATAGCTCCACATTGTCAACTCTAGCCTCAGGGTCTAGATTAGGATCATAGTTTACCGTTTGCTGGCTATACAATCCGACCTCAATATAGACACCATCTGACAAGTCAAACGGAGTCAAGTCGTCGATTTCAATCAATCCGCTATCAAACCATGCTCGAGCTGTATCAACATCATTGAATGACTTTTGCCACACTCGTTGGTTGTAGTTGCCAGTTTCAACGGTAACATAAATTGCCACAAATCCATCTCCACCTGACCACGATGAGTCGATCCAATAATCAAGCCTAAGTCCAGCCCAGACTACATCTCCACGAGGTACGGTCATGGTTTGTGAAGCATAGGCTATTTTACCCTCATTGGGATCGCCAGTATAGCTAAATTGCGTGCAGTTATCATCAGTGCCATGACCACCCTCAAGCCATGAGGCGTCACCACTGACATCAGTCAAAGTCCACGACGATGGTGAAGTTTCCATGTCAGGGTCTTGTACCCAGGTTCTATTCTCGGTTAGGTCATTCACGGACAAAAATACGTTATATCCTTCCCAGCCATTACCCAAAGGAATTTCTACAGATGTATTGGTGGTTGCTTGACTAGTGCTATTGTATGTCATCTGATTAGCAGAAAATGTATCAGTTCTGTTCCCGTATTCAGTGACAGGTAGACCGGAGGAACTGCCCTCCCATGACGACATAGCTTCTGATGGTGTCGCATAGTTGTTTGTATCAAATTGCGGAGGAGCATCTCTCCTTTCAGTTATAAAGTCATGACTAGGTAGTGCATTCTGTTTGCCAGTTGACCCTGATATGGTGAAGACAGAGCTGAATATTGGCAATATCAGTATTGCCGCGAGAACGAGTGAAACGATTATTGTTTTCCTATTCACTCTTCATCACCTCCAAGTTGATCCAAAAGCGCTTGTATTTCGGGCTTTGTCAAGCCTCTTGCCTGCTCAACCATTAATTCCACTTCGTCCTCTTCAATTCCCATTTTCATGAGCTTGTTTCTGATGTCGTCCAGTTCTTCTTCTGTGAGCTTCTCAGGACCCATCTCTTCTACAAGTTCTTCTTCTCGTGCAGTTTCTGCGATTTCTTTTGCACGCCGGGACTTCTCTTGTCTGAGAACCTCGCCAATGAATCCCGCGCGTTCACTTGGTGCCATCTTTTCTAGGTCGTCTCGCAAGACAGACAGGTCATCTGCAGTGAGTCCTACAACAACCGCGAGCTCATCAAGAAGCTCTTCAACGTCCAGAATGCTAACATCTAACGTCGATGGCGCTACATCATCAATGACCTTCCTAATGCCTAAAGGCTCCAAATTCTCATTCATGGTTTTCAGCAGCATGGTTCTCCGGTCATTGACATCTGCTCTCTCTGGAATTCTTCCCTTTTCCAGGGTTGAAACCATTGACCTAAGTTTTCGAAGGAGCTTGGGAATCGAAAGCACCCTGAAGTACAAGGCTGCTAGTGCAGCCAGCACAAGGAGAATGAGAGTTCCGTTAAAGAATGTCTGTACCAACAAAGCTTGTTCAGGGCTGATTTCTGAGTAAATGGGGATTGAAACAGTGCTAGACTGATAATCTCTCTTATCTAGGGTTATCTCGAGGGAATACAGGGCGGCTTGGCCAGCCACGAATCTGAATACATAGGTTCCATTGTCATAATCTATTTCTTCATCTTCCAGCCGAGTTAGTCCAAGACCAGCCGCTGTAATAGTGGATGTCGTATTCGATGCATCCAGAACAGCCATGTCGTGATCCAAATCCCAATATGTAACCGTTACGGAGAATGGCTCACCTGAATATATTATGCTGGGACTTACATCCCACAATAACTCAGTCAGAATGGCTCTAATTGTAATTTCCACAACAAGTTCTCCGGTACTATAGTTGCCCTTTGTGAGAAGAATTCGAACCACATATGGTTGATTTCTGATCTCAAGCCGACTGAGATTAGTTTCGGCTGGACCGAACCGGTAGGAGCCATTTCCTAGATTCGCCAAGCTTAGGCCCCCAAATTCCCAAATCGCACTCGATGACGCATCACCTATTAGTACGTCATTCAGCGTATCATTGAAAGTGAATATGACCGAGTAGTCATCACCAACTGGAAAGACCCACTCTTGCGCGCCAATAACCTCTGTAGTGATAGGATTGACCAAGAGCTTAGCTTGAGTTTGTGCTTGTTTGTGTGCACTCTTTGCAAGAGTTATGGTGATATCATATGGAACCAGTCCTGCGCTAACGACACTTGTATTCACAACAAGCGAATAGTTACCGTTTCCAAGGTCGGAGAGAACTCCTACTGTATCCTCAAGCTGGAATGTGCTAGTTGCATCGGGAACACCCACAGCATTATGGGTATCATTGAGGAATAGATAGAAGGTTACATTTTCACCATAATACGCTTCTTGCAGAACATCTCCTAGAACTAAGATTCTTGTGGGGATCGGGTCAAGGTCCAAAGTAAAATCAAGTGATGATGTGGTGTATCCGGGCTTCGAACCAAAGATGGTAAGAGTCCATGTTCTTAAGTCTAGGCCTGTTGTGTTTACATCGGCCCTATAGTATCCGTCACCAGTTTCAGTTAGATTTCCAGTGATATCACTGACAGAGAATGAGAGGGTGGCACCGACAACAGGTAGAGAGAGGTCAGTGTTATTGAGAAATACCTGGATTGGTATTACATCTCCAATGATTCCTGAAACAACTGTTGTGTCTTCGACTGATACTATCTGAGTTGTCACCTCACGTATTTCGATATTAAGCGGAACAGTGAGGGATTTGTAATTCGCAGACTTTGCAGTTACAATTATGAGATGATTTCCAGCAGGAACGTCTGACACAATGAAATGTCCAATGTATAGCTCTTGGGTTTCATTCCAAATCAGTGTGCCTTGACCATATGTCCAGCTGAACGAAACGGTACCTACTGCAATGGATGTGCTATTTGCAGTTACTACATAATCAGCCGTGATTGTCAAATTCTGTCCACTTACAGCTATTACTGGATCAATATCTGCAGAGAGAGATGATGCCGCTTTTTCAATTCTGATTGAAAAATCACGGCTTCTGGATTCATGGTCCTCCAGCTCAAATGCCACGGTGATCGCATATTCACCTGCGCTTACCACAGAGGAAGTTATGTTTCTACCGTAGAGACCCTCACCTAGTTCCTGCAACTCGTAGACAACGCCACCTAGAGTTATATTCACATTCCCACCAAGTACAGGGCTGTCATCGCGACTATCCGTGATATTTGCTACGAACTCTATTTCATCCCCCCAAACAGGTGCGATTGGGGTCAACCCCAAATTGATTGAGATGGGCGTTGGTGAGAGCAGCAACTCTATAGCCACTGTTCTGTTGACGTGAAGGTACTTAGACGCGTTTATTGAGAAGGAATATGATTGAGCGGATAGACCTGATGTTTCTAATGTTAGCTGATATATGCCGTTTCCAATTTCTGTCAAGGAATATGGGTTCCCAACTGCAACACCCCAGTCGGTACCAACGGCAGCGTCCTCTATCCCGATACCTTGAGAAATGTCGGAGTACGAAATGTTCACAACAATTGTATCACCAGTGTAGTATGTACTACCTGGTTCCAAGTCTAAAGTCAGTGTCGTCGACACCGGATTCACTGTTAGGCTAAACTGGACAGAAGTCAAGTTGGCATAGAATGGAGAACCTAAATACGTGATGTTCGCTAGAAAGATGTACTTGCCCAGCTCGCTTAGATCCGTGGTGTTGATGATGATTTCATACGTTCCGTCCCGCCTATCAGTTATCCAGTGCCCAAACGAAGAAACGTTCTCACATGAAACTGAAATCTGAGCTCCTGCGATAGGGTCACCACTGAGATAATCCGTGTATTCTATTATTGCGGTTCCATTGAAGTTGATGAATGCAGGCGGTGTTGATAGTACTGCTGCTTGGGTAAATCTAGCAGTTATAGCGACCTCAGTAGAAGCACTTGCATTGGAATAGAAGGGAGCTTCATCGCCCCATTGAATCTCAACAAACAGCGGGTAACCCTGAACAAGTTCAGCAACCAGAATTGTTGAATTTATTGAGATGATGTATACTCCTGAGCTGCCCGTGAGAACATATTCAGAATCCAGCAGAAGAATATCTGAACCATGTTTCAAGACTAGGTGGCTCTTATTGATGCTAACTAGAGATTCAACAAGAGAGTCTGTCACTGTAATTTCGAATGTAACATTCTGTAGATATGCAGTATTCAGTGGTGATTCTGAAACGGATAATTCGAGCGGTCGCCGAGAAACCTCAATATCAACACTAGTTGACCGCTGAGTAAAGAACGGAGAACCTGTGTAGTTCACAATGATATCAATTGCATATGAGCCAAATGTGCCCAATGCTTCTGTTGAAATTCGTATTCTGTAATTGCCATCACCCAGAGAATCAATCCAGTAATTCACATCTTTTTCTAGAGTTTCAGCTGAGGTTTCTGATGAAATGAAAACATTTGCATTCTCGATGCCAAATCCATTATTATCATCAATGTACTGAATCGTGATGTTAGCTTGAGTCAGGAAGGGGGCCAAGTCCGGCAAATCGCTAGTTAACTGAGTACGTCTTCTACTCAAGGTGAGGTAGAAGTAATCGGAAGCATTGGCCGCAAAGCGATCACCGCCATAGATGATAGTGGCATTGACTCTATAAATTCCAAGTGATGCAAAGGCGGTCGTATTTAGTTGAATTGTGTATGTGCCATCACCATTGTCATGAACGGTATAGTAATCACTCAACCATGAATCCAGTGTGAGCTCAGCGCCATCCATTCCTGATAAGGAGTTGTCATCCAAGTCGGTGTAGAAAAAGTCCAGCGTCAAATTGTTACTGTATTGAACGGAATCGTAGCTACCATGAGTGAGGGAAGTGTACCTATACCTTAGCTCTATGGTGATTGCAATTCCTGTTCTATTTTGATAAAAGGGAGAACCACTCCAGATAACATTAAGATGGAATTCAAATGTCCCGACATCGCCCCAATAAGTGGTATCAATGCTCAAGACAAAGAGTGCACTTGTTTCGAGATAGTATGTATCTAGTACCACGCCACCTTCTGAAACAGATATTTCTATGCTAGAGCTGTTTTCTATTCTCGAACTGCTTAGAACGTCATTATAGCTGAATGTGAAGTTTACAGGTTTGTCATAGGCTGTAATGGGCAATGGCGTGTACTCAATCGAAGTCTGACGGTATATTGTTCGTACAGTAACTGAGAGAGATGCATTTGAATACAGTGGCAATTCCCCTTTCGTCCAGTTAGCGTAGACTCGTAAGTCACATGTTGTGATTCCTGAGAGATAGTTGGTACTGAATTTGATTTCATACTCTCCCGAACCAATTTCAGTCACCATAATCAACGAGCTATTGAGTTCATGGCCACTACTCAGTACAAGGACGTACATACTTACATTGAATGCGTACGGACCAGTCGAATTCACGATACCGGAGTCGGCTGCTACGTCCCAGTAGAAAACAGTGAAGGTAATATTTTCTCCATAGGGGGTTGAAACAGGATTGTTGCCAATAAACAGAGTTGCAGGCGTATCAGATATCCGGACACTGGTTGAGATAGTCCCGTTTCCATATTTCTCGATCGATCCTGTCCAATTGGCGAAAATCTCAAGGTCTTTCCAACCAATAGAACCCCACTGGTCTGCAGCAATCTCGATGATATATTCGCCAAGTGTCGTGCCATTATAGACCGTGTACTCAATTCCTGGAACCTCGTCCGACAAAATGTAAATCAGCACATTATGTCCATTAGCAGTTCCGTTCCCAATTCCTGTCTCCAGTGTCACGTCATAATAGCTGACCGTTACGATGATAGTGCCTGTATAGGGTGTTGGCTCTATTGGGTTTACTAATGAAAATGTAGATAGGTGAGATTGAATATCTACATCTATGTTGAAGGTATGATTTTGAGCCCCGTATTTTCTGACTTGAAATTGAACAGGATGGCTACCTATGAAATCGGTTTCCACCGAATAGAAGTCAACCCTGTATTCTCCCGGACTTATTTCAGTCACTGTGTAATTTGAATCTCCTTGAGCATGATAGTCAGACCAATTGCAAGAAATAGCGCCGGCGGCACCTGTTATTGGTTCGTTATGGTCGGTATCCGTGTAGGTCAATGTTATAGAGCCTTGGGTCCCAACAGGCAATGGTAAGTAACTTGAAGATACAGCAATTGAGGTAAAGAGCTGTCTAACCTCTAAGAATACTGTAGTCTGAGATGTGATGTAATAATCAGCTACTGCAGAAATGACGATCGCGTAAGTATCAATCATCGCTGTTGATGTTGATAAGTTGAGCATATAATGACCCGGGCTACCGGCCACGGGACTAACAGAATATTGACCATCTGTCCAATTGCATATGATTGTGGCGTCCGTTATTCCTGCATTATCTTGATCATTGAATACTACTTCAATGGTTGCACTGGAACCTAGCGGAGTTTCAACACTAGGAGCATCTGGAGAATAGAGAGAGGTTTCTTCAACAATATTGATTGTGAATATTCTCTCTATCGGGTCATAATGCTGTAATGACCATGTGATGGTAATTTCGTAACTGCCTCTGCCCGGTAAATCAGAGGTATCTAATACAACGCTGTATTCGCCGGTGCCCATGTCGCTTAGAGGCTGCGTGCCCGTAGTCCAATTATATGTGGTTATCCCTCCGGGTAGCAAATCAGCATTATCGGAATCGTTTACTCTAACTTGTAATAACATCTCTTGACCAAGTGTCAGATTTTTTGTCCATGTACTCTCCGAGCCCTTCGGATAAGTTAGGCTCATTTGTGTAGAGTGTTGAATTCTGAAATTCCGAGAGTACATGCCGATATTATCAATCGGGCGTCCTGAAATAGAATCATTAACTATAGCTTGCACAGTCCAATATCCGACTTCAGCATCTGTCGCGTCAAGGATGATATCCGAACTCTCAGCATAACCAGAACCATTTACCATTGCAGTGGTTGTGGTCCATATATCTCCGGTCGTATTGTAGAGATAATAGGTTACGGTACATCCCGAATAAATGCTATCAAGCTGTGCCCTTAACCGAATGGCCTCATTAGCTCTATAGACCGACGTTGTTTCCCAAGTTGCATCAGATAGCATTCTCAGGTCAGATATCATATTGGATGAGTAAGACTCAATTTTCCAGAACCCGTTTTGATTACTTCCCGTGACACCTTCATAGACTGAAATATTTAGATAGTCACCAACAATACTCCAGTATGGGAAATTCTCGCCAGGTTTTGAAGGTTCAGCAACAGCATCGACTATACGCCCCCCCGGATTTGTCACGTTAAAGTGAAAGACATCAGAATAGCCATTCGGCACGGCCACGTAGTAATAAGAGAGCCATTCAACCTGAGAGGCATTTTCGACCTCAAAGTGCTCGCCATAACTACTGACTTCTGCTTGATATAGAGTTGGTTTGTTCAGTTTTTCTGCTGTAAGTGTGATCTCGGCATCGAATGTGACGAATATGTCAATATCTGGACTTGGTGGAGAGGGAGTTGGCGTCCAAGTGAAATTCGCATCCACTGGACTTGAAGTCCAAGGTAGCAGTGGCTCTTGTGTGACCTGACCCAAGCTCCAAATGGTATGAGTTCCATTTTCAACATCAAGAACATCTAGACTGTTCACTTGGAGGTTTACATCACTTGGTGTGGCTCTTGCCTTTATGAAGACCCGGATATTATCGAGTCGAACCTCAGGATAAAGGCGAGGTCTCGCGCCGAATGTTCGGGTTGTACGCATTCCAGCTTGAATTGTTAGGTTTGGCAAGTTAATCAAGTTATGGTCAGCTTCAACAAGTCCACTTGAATACCAAGTACTGATGCTTTGCACGTCGCTGAATTGGATGTCCCATAGATGATTTGAAACAACATCATCGGTACCAACTTGAACATAAAGCTCCCAGAAGCCAATAGGAGGGTTTCCCCAATCGTCATATACCCAGTAGTCTACGGATACTCCAGCCCAAGTGACTTCACCTCTATCAACGCTAATATCTTGCTCAACATAGGCTCTGTCACCCTCATCGAACCGGAAGTAATTGCTGGAGTCTTGGCCAAGCATCGTGAACTGTGCATATTCACCGGTTATCTGCGATGTTATTGAGTTTGAATAAATGCCAACATCATCCGTACCAGTAGTCCAGTTATCAGTGGAACCAAAACCGGGATTCTGTAACCATGTCCTGTTTTCCTGCAGGTTTGTCACATTCACAAACATCTCGGTGCCTTGCCACTGAGCGCCCATAGGAACCTGAGTAACTTGGTTCGATGTTGAGCTAGTTGCTGAGTCGTATTGCAGGGAGATATCATTGAAGGAATCTACTCGGACTCCATGTTCTGAAGCATTCTGAGCTGTTGCAGTTCCAGAATGGGTATCAGGTGCCTGAGAAAGTGTGTAGACGTAGAGCGATTCATCCGGAGCCAATGGTATTTTCTCGCCACCTACATCCACCATTTTCTCATTGATGACATCCGTATTATCTCCTTCATGAGTACTTGAAGAATAAGATGGCACCATGAAAGATCCAAGCATGAGAATAATCACGACAGAAACTAGCACGCAGATTGAGCCTGATTTTTTCAATGGAATGTTCCTCCGGAAGATAAGGCGGTGAGACCTAGATTCGACCCATAAGCCGAATCTCATTTGTTCAGTAAAGATGCTACACACTTATGGATAAAAAGGAATTCCTTTGAAAGTAGTTCTACAAATCGAAAATGTTTACGATATTAAGAAAGGTATACCAACAACCTCTTGAGGAATAAGGCGAAAGTGAAACTGATGTATTATGGTTGAATTCTACCAATTAGATAAGGCTGAAAGCGCTTCTAGAGAAGGATACATAGCAAGCTATGTTGGTGATATTGTCTTCAAAGAACCTTCTAATACAGCAGGGGTGATCATGATCGAACTCGGTGTGGGGGCAACGACAAGACCACATGCTCATGAAAACCTACAAGAGGTCTTTGTTGCACTCGGTGATATGAAGGCAACTGTCGCAGGAGAGAACTACATCCTTCATCGCGGGGATATTCTATTGGTAGAACCTGGCGAATTTCATTCTTTCCAGGCATATCCAGCACAGGCTGCTAGCATGATAGCAGTCAAAATTCCTAACCTGAAAGATGACAAAGTAAAATCGAATTGATGTCGGCTACAAATCCAATCTACTCGCCATCGTCATCCTCTTCAAATTCCCTAAACAGAGAATCTGTACTGCTTTTTGGAAATCGATTTCTGGTGGGTATCACACGTTTGAAAAGACCTTCGAGTTCCCTCCACTCTTTGTATCGCTTTCGACGCCCAAGTATACCAGCAGTTGTAACAGCAATAAAAGATACTAAACCACTGAAGTACAAATGTAAACGATCGTCGAAAATTGATGATACAACCATAAGACCAGCTACCACAACAGTACCAAGGATTAGGGTGTTGACGAAGCAATCACATGTGACACCGCTCTGCGGCGGGCCTACTCTGAAGTCGTCAGGATCTGCACCCGGAGCCCAGTTCAAGTAATAGTTGAAGATTGCAGCTGCTAGAACACCAAGCGCAATAATAACCACGAATAGTGGATTCATCACAGCTCACACTTCATTCATTATGCTTCTTCAGGGCTAGTAACCTTCAGGTAGCTGAATCCATGCTCTCCCTCGTAAGAAACCTCGGCTTCTTGCGTAGGTGTTATCAATAGGACAACCGAATGCTTCTTGACATATTCCGGTGGTGCCTCTTCAACTTTGAATTCACCACGAGTGAGGGCAACCTTGTAGCCAGATTTGAGTTTCTTTATCTCAGGATGGACTGATACGTCTATTCCGATTCTAACCTGTAAATCCTCATTCCTGACAATTAGCAACTCTTGGTCGTCTATTTTCTCAGCAGACAACACATTCATCCATCCTCGAAGCTCTTCGCTCAGCTCCTCCAAATCAGCCGGTTCTCCATGAAGCTCTATATCAAGGTCTTTCGCATCTTTCACATTGCCTTGGACCTCATTGAGGATAGGGGTTATTTCAGTTGTGTCCCAGCCCTTTTTCACGAACATCTTCAGCGCATGTTCTGCAATCTTTTCTAATGCAGGCTTAAGTCGGTCATGTGATGATGAGGATATTTTATAGAGATTAAGAAAGCTTGATAGTGCACCCTCTTCCTTCCCATATGCTGCTCCTATTTTGTAAGCATTAACCGAGAGTTGCCACGCATTATCATAGTCGTCGAACTGGATACAGTACTTGGCAATATCATTCAGCAGTCTGATTGTCACCTCGGGATATTCCAGTTTTGTCTTTGTTAGAGAAAAGCCACCCATGAACTTTCGCAGAATCTGCATAGAAACATACAGCCCTTCTGAGGTTTCCATCATCTCCGCAAGATTCGTTCTCTTCAGCATTGAATCGTATAGGCTGTAAAAGTAATCTATTTCCTCGTAATCCTCTCTGATTAACGCAATTACAATACGGACAAAGAAAACCGATGCTTTTAGTGCGTCGTCTGAAACGCCAGTGAACATGAGCAACCGAAATGCCTCATCACTTATTTTCAAAGCCTTCTCAACGCCTTCTCGGGTCCCTCTGTATAGGTAGCACATCATCTCAAGGAAGTAGAGAAACAGTGTAAGGTCATTTGCATGGTCCACCAATTTTTCATGGGTTTGCGAGTCTTCTGTCAATGTCGACACGATTAGGAGGCGTTCAATTTCATTCTGGACAGCAGATATCTCATTGGCTAGTACTTCATATCGGCCTTCTTGGAAATCTTCAAACATGTCAGGAATTCCAGCCTTGATATCTTCAAGAAAATCGAGAACAAAAAGTGGTTGTCCCTTCGAGAGATCCTTATCGAGGGTGTCAGCGGGTCGCTTGACAGTTCGCAGTACTCGCATAGCGTGATCTTCAATAATTCTTATTCGGGTGACCGGATCATAAGAAGCACTCCTTTTAATGCTATATCGAACTTCTTGAGTATAGATTCGCTCCCTAATTTTCCTGAGGTCTTTCTTCAGCTTGTCGGAGTCAATCTGTTCAATGAGCTCTAACATGAAGGCTGAGCCAACTATCCCTTCCGCTTTCACATTTTTGAGGTCTTGAATTGTATTGAGCAATTTTAAATCGCTTGTGACAACTTTGGAATTCTTGGCACGCATGGCTGCAAGAATAAGAGACATATCATTAGGCTGCGGCAGAGAACTCTCTGGTCGATTTATGCTCTCCATGAATTGTTTGATGTCCTTCTTTAAAGTTTCATCAATCTTTATTATTTTCTCTACTTCTCGTCGCAAATACCATCTTAATTCCTGGAAAACCTGTCGGGTAATCCACAGTTCAATATCCAGCGCATCCGCGGCCTCTTTTACAGTATAGACATCCTTTGGCCTATCGCTGAAGCCGCTTATGAAGAAATTTGCATCCAGGTATGCTCTCATCAAGTTGTGTCTCCGTAGTTATAGTTGGCTCTTATTCGGATTTACTCCAAACAAAATCTCTGCTATGAGATATAGTGCACTTGATAAAGTGTGACATAAAGCAGTTTCGCTACAACTAAGCGAAATGCAAAAAGAATGTCCATTAAGGGGTCCATTGACGGTATTTCTTGCGTTCTTCCGCCTCTTCATCGAGATCTGGAATCATGCAACTCCTTTTCTCCATCTCGCACCTGTACGGATACACTACTCTTAAATCGGTGACATAATCAACTCGTCAGAGCCCGGTGCACGAATAATGTCCGCCCCAAAGCGTCCTACTCTACAAGAAGTACTCGATATTGAATCAGTTGCCATTATCGGTGTATCTGCAAAACTTGGGTACTATTGGGCGCATTCAATGCTTCAGTGGAATCATGACTTGAATGTCTGGCTTGTATCCCGGAGTGCTGGAAATGTGCTCGGACATGAGATTCTTATTGACCTGAATGATGTTCCTGAGCCTATTGACTATGCAATCGTGGCGGTTCCCTACAAATATGTACCAATTGTTGTTAAACAGGCGGCTGAGAAGGGAGCAAAAGGAGTGACCATTTTCACAAGTGGGTATTCCGAATTAGGCACCGAAGAAGGAAAAAAGAGAGAAGAGGATTTGGCGAAACTCATTCATTCTCTCCCTCTAAGGGCATTGGGGCCAAATTGCATGGGACTATGTGATCCTAAACTAGGCTTCGCCTTCATGCCCACAGTCAAGAGAGGAATAGGGGACGTGGGCTTCCTCTCACAGTCGGGTGGAGTTGCCATAGCGACGTATACTGCCGGAGTTGAATCTGGTATTGGATTCAGCAAGCTGTTCAGTTTCGGCAATCAGATTGACATCGGTCCAGCTGAGATTGTTGATTTCTTTATCAGTCATGATGAAACGAAAACCGTAGGTGGCTATCTTGAAGGGACTCATCATGGTCGAGAATTGTTCAACAGCCTGAGGAATTTGTCCGAAGAGAAGCCCGTAGTACTCTTGAAGGGAGGAAGGTCTCAAGAGGGCACTCGAGCAGCATCTTCACACACTGGAGCGCTTGCAGGGAGCAATGAAGTCTGGAATGCAGCGTTCAAACAGGCTAATGTGCAGACCGTAAAGACTCTCGAGGACCTAGTAGCAACGCTGTCCGTTTTCTCACTCAGCCCAGCCCCTCGCAGTAGGAACGTTGGTTTACTTACAATAAGCGGTGGCACAAGCGTTATCTACACTGATATGTCGATTGAGAGCGGATTGAGTGTTCCAAAAACGTCACCTGAAACAATCAAGCAGCTGGACCCATTGATCCGAGACGTGGGAACCGGTTTGGGGAACCCAATTGACCTCGCAGCAGATTATTATCAAGATCAGACAATCTCTGATGTTATCAGAATCTTAGGCGATGAATCTCGATTTGATTCTATTATCATTGAAGCGGATGTGCACAACATCCACCAAGTTTCATCAATAATGGATGCAGCGGATGTGGTCGAATACTTCTGGACAGCCATGGCTGCTGCAGGAGCAAAGACTTCGAATAAGAAAGGAAAGCCGGTACTGGTAGCTCTCCCCGATGTTGCATACCAGTCAGCACGAGCAGAAGCATGGAAAATTTTCGTCGAACACGGTCTTCCCGTATTCCGTAGCTTCAAAGAAGCAGCAGATGCACTGGCTCGAGTATGTGAGTATTATGAAACCAAAGAGGCAAGAAGTAAGAACATATAGGCAGAGGACCCCTCATTCACCCTTGGCTAAGCTCAATTCTCTGGTAGACATATGTTTGTAAACTCTTTGAGAAGCTTTCCTTGAAGGATTCCAATTCTGCTGGGTCTTCCGTTTCATTAATGCATAGACCAGCAACTTGGAGGCAGTCTCCCAGTTGTTCAAAGCCTGTATCCATTGTTTCTAATCCCAAGCCCACTGCGCGAATCATCTCGTATCCATAGTAGGTGAGTACCAAGCCAGAGAGATCATAGGAATTGCCCTGTTTGAAAACAGGAGCTTCGGAAACCTCTCTCTTCCTCCTCTCAGCTAGTTGGGGAGTCAGCAGACTAGCTCGGGACTCAGCAATCTTCTCCGAGTCAAGAAACAAAGTAGAATGTCCATTTTTTATTTGTTCCTTGAGTAAATTGGCTGAAGTATCCAAAATCACGTCACGGACGGATTCAAGCGAATCTTCCGCATGGAGTTCAGACAACAAATCTTCTGGTTCACCATCATATCCGCCAAGCTCCTCAAGACCAAAAGCCGCCATGAGTCCCCGTTGCAAAGGAAATCTGTCGGAGGCTTTTGCCATTTCCAATATCTGATGTATTGATGACAATATTTTCGGTAGTCCGTAGTCACCAATCTGTTCTTCTACTGTAGCCCAATGTATCTTGGGTGAATAGTGCATGGAATCTAAGGAGTCAGTGAGAGAAATTATAGACAAGTCGCTCAATTTCAATAGATATCTGTAAATCAGACTCAGAATTACCTTTGTACCTCTCCTGAGTGAAATTCTTACCTTGGGAAAGACCGGCGTAATATCAACTGATTCCAGAGGATTCGCGGAGAGGTCTAACGAATCCAATGTGGAGATTACCTGGAGAGGATACAAATCAAGAGTATGCAGTCTATTTGAAGAGATGTCTAGGGCTTGCAGGCAACCGCAGGTTGCTAGCGGTGTTAAGTCAATTTGCTCAATCAGATTACCGCCGAGGTCAAGTCTTTCCAATTGTTTGCAGCCTGCCAATCCTGAGAGGTCAATCCTCTGTATCGACCTGTTCTTCAAGCTGATGTGGGATGCCTCAGATGTTTCTATGGTGTATTGCTGTCTTCCCTGCGTTCCCCAGTGAGTGATAACGAGTTCTGTCATGGTCTGAAACACCATGAGGATTAGAGGACTAGAGCAATCCTACTTCTTCATTGAATTCACGGATCTTGTCATCAATCTTGGGAACCATCCCGCGGATTTGTCCCCAATACTTTTCGTAGTCATACCATTGGCGATTGAGTTCTTCAAGTTCGAATCCCTGTTGTTCGATCCATGTGAAGTACTTCAGATGGTGGATCCGCTTTCTATCATAATAGTCTAATTCGATCATGGCGTCAGTCTTCTGTCCGCGAAGATGTCGGTGGAAGTCTCGAATTGCATCTTTCTCAGTATATTCCCCGTGCTTCTCCCTAGCCTCGGCCATTCTAGAATTATACATCTCCATTGAATCCGTGAACACTGTGATTATGACATCATCTTCAGTCAATTCGTAGTATTTGGCATACTTGATGCACATCAAGACATTTGCAATGCTGGAAATACCGAGCAGGTCTAATTTGGATACAAGTTCTTCAGGTACACCAGCCTCCTTGATTAGATACTCCCGACCTACTTGCTCGTTGAATAAACGCATCAATCGCATAGTATCCTCATCATCAATTGCTATGATCAGGTCGGCATTCTTGAGGTTGTGAATCCAAGGCACATGCTTATCGCCAATCCCCTCAATACGATGCCCGCCATACCCGTTGAGCCATAATGTTGGGCATTGTACGGCTTCACCAGCCGCAATCTTTGAAGCAGGATACTGTTCTTTCAGGAAATCACCGCAGGCGATTGTTCCTGCCGAGCCA
>SDNP01000058.1 GCA_004524445.1 Candidatus Thorarchaeota archaeon
ATCATGGACAGCCCGGAGGACATCGACTATGAGGCCGGCACCACTGGTCACACTATTACATGGAGCCCATATGACGCAAACCCGGATCGCTACGAGGTCTACAGGAACGGTATTCTCATCGACTCTGAAGATTGGTCTGGCTCGGAGATACTAGTCGATGTAGATGACCTGTCCGTCGGCTCCTACAACTACACGATTGTGGTGTACGACACCTCTGATAACTGGGTTAGTGACACCGTGTTCGTGACAGTGGTGGATACCACTGACCCGATGATTGACAACCCTGAGGATATGGAGTATGAAGCTGGAACGACAGGCCACATCATGACTTGGAATCCCTCTGATCTATATCCTGATGGGTATGAGTTGCACAGGAATGGGTCTTTGATAGACGAAGGTGACTGGGATGGCTCTCCAATACTCGCTGATGTTGACGGTCTGGGTCTAGGTGCTTACAACTACACCCTTGTGGTGTATGACACCTCTGAGAACTGGAACAGTGACACTGTCTTCGTGACCGTAGTGGACACCACTCCGCCAACTATAGATAGCCCTGAAGATATCGCGTATGAAGAAGGCACTTCAGGCCACAATATTACTTGGAGTGCATCTGATTTGTACCCTGACAGGTATGAGTTGTATGTGAATGGCTCAATGAGCTATTCCGATGAGTGGAATGGTTCTGAAATACAGGTCAACGTCGATGGTTTGAGTCTGGGCATTTACAACTACACCGTTGTTGTCTATGACACCTCTGAGAACTGGATCAGTGACACTGTATTCGTGACCGTAATAGACACCACTCCTCCGACCATAGACAACCCTGCCGACATTGAGTACGAAGAGGATACCACTGGGCATAGCATCGCGTGGAGTCCGTCGGACATTAACCCTCATCGCTACGAGGTCTATAGAAATGGGTCACTCACCGAGGATGATGATTGGGACGGCTCGCAGATACTGGTGAGTGTAGAAGGCCTCTCTGTCGGCATCTACAACTACACTCTGGTGGTCTACGACACCTCAGGAAATAGCAATAGTGACACTGCCTTCGTGACCGTAATCGTATCCACGACTACAGAACCGATTACAGAGATCCCGCTATGGGCAGTTGCACTCTTGGTGGGAGGAGCGGCTGCTGGGGTCATTGTGCTGGTTATGATTATAATCCACTTCAAGAAGCCATGATTTGACTTGGATCATTTATGGATAACTGAAACACAGCGAACCCACTGAGCCTACCGAACCAAAAGAACCTGCTGATGATATTATGCTTATCCTGCTAGTAGCAGGTGGAGTTGGGGCAGCAGTAATTATCCTGACAGTCATTTTTCAGATAAGAGAGAAATCAAGTGGTTAGGTCAACAAAAGAGGAATATGCAGCCTGGGTGATTCCGTGCCCAGGCTAGATATTTTCAGATTAGGTCCAATTATACCTAAGTGTTAACGTGATATCTACATCCCACACGTCTATCTTAGATGATGCTTCAAACCAGATGACCCAAGTATAGGTGTCTGAGTAGTTATGAAGATCAATGAAATCTAAAACCTCCTGCACATGAGTGGCCTTACCCATCTGATGGTTATTATCCAGTTCAGACCATGACAAAGAATCAAACGTGGTTTGGTCGACATCATAAACTGCGATCACTATATCAACAGATACGTCATCGCTCCCTGTGTTCACATCAATTTCAAAATGAAGGTCCGGTTGTATATCCGTCTGTGTTTCCGAGGAACTAACACTAAACTCAGCTCTGTAGAAGGTGGGGTAAAGATCAATATCCTCATTGTTGTAGTCTTGGATCTCTCGCGTACCGTAATCACCTGACTGCCCATTTCCTCCCGGTTGGAGGACGAGGAAGGCAGCCACTCCAATCACAGCTATTATTGCGACAACAACGATAATTTTCGTCCATGGAGTATCCTTTTCGGAAGGTCTTTCGGGTTCTTGATACCCATTTTCTCCAGGCATCGGTATTTCGGTCAATGGTGTGAAGTCTCCTATATTATTGACAGGTCCCCTAGCAGGGAGTTCCTTCTTATTATGATTTCCAATAGCTACTGGGGTGACACAGTCCTTGCATCGCAAACTACTTCTAAATAACATGATTTTGAATTGATGTAAGGCGCCACGATTCCTGATAATCCTCTCCGTTACACTGAAAACCAGAATACCCACCGCTGTGAAAACAATATCTAGTACCACAAGAACAAGGAGCGCTTGGATACCCCCCATGGTACGAAAATCCACGCATTAGGAATCCTCGAAAACCTTCTACACTCCAAATCAGAGGTGTTACATACGACATATACTGGAGCAGCTTCATTTCAGCTTTTTCCTGGGCTTATTGCTCCAATAGCCATCTTCCTTTTATAGGAATGAGCCAGTTATCTTCATGGATTGCGGAGCGGATTGAAGAGATGATAGATAGGAAGAGAATTACTGTGTCTTTGATTATGGGCGCCATCTTGGGTGTTCTTTGCATAGTTGGGGTTGGTGGTCGTATAGATGGTGGCTATTTGCAAAACATCGTGTTTTTGATTGGAATGTGGTATAATAGAGTGATTATGGGGCTTTTGATTGGATTCGCCGGCGAATTCCATATAGCTGGAGATGAAGATGCTTCACCTTGGGTTAATCCGTTTATTCGAGGACTGCTATTCGGCATTCTGGTTTCATTTGCCATATTTCTATCAACTGAGTTCAGAGATATGCCGTCACTCTTTGCTGGATTCGCATATGGCCCAATTATAGACATCGTGGCTACGAAGTACTCCGAATCGTAAATCGTTGGAAAGTACTTGGCAAGCGCCGCATCCGTCAGAGTATTAGGTCAGAGTATATCCTTCAAAATTGCAATGCAGCTCACACCTGATTTACTTCTTGGCTCCCTTGCAGGACTACTGAGTGCGGCACTCTATGCATTCTCTGTGGTGGTATATAGGTCAAGAGATACGGATATTCGGCCAATAGCCATTAGTTCATACAAAATGTGGGTGTCCTTGCTATTCATGTCAGTTATCGTCATTCTGCCATTTGGTGCATCCCTAAGCACTCTAACAATGATGTCGGTCATTCTCTTATCATTGTCCGTAATTGTCGGCGCAGTAATCGGTGATACGGTATATCTGATGAGTCAAGAGATTATTGGTGTGTCCTACGCATTTCCATTGGCAATGTCGTATCCTATTTTGACAAACGTGTTTACCTCGATTTTTCTGAATGAGCAACTAATCCTTGGCAGGTTTACAGGAGCAATCGTAACCGTAGTAGGGACTATAATACTCTCTAGAGAACAGGGAAGTCAAGCAAAGGTTTCAATGCGAAATAAACGGCCCAATTTCGTAGGACTGATTCTGGCGTTTCTGACCTCGTTATTCTATGCAGGAAGCACCACTATTCTCCAAGTAGGAGTCACAGATGTAGATCCGATAAGTGGAAATTTCATACGTGTTCTAGCTGGCTCTGTTGCATTTGTGCCCATATTTACGTGGGCAAAAAGAGGAGGAATGGAAATACCAACTAAGGGTGTTGCAAAGGCAATCGCATTTGCTGGCATATTTGGTATGGGCATAAGTTCACTTTTTTATGTAACTGCGGTGAAACTGGTGGGTGCCGGTGTGAC
Source organism: Candidatus Thorarchaeota archaeon (assembly GCA_004524445.1). GTDB lineage: Archaea > Asgardarchaeota > Thorarchaeia > Thorarchaeales > Thorarchaeaceae > TEKIR-14. Next base: position 3,630 of record SDNP01000058.1, read on the forward strand.
ATCTGTTTTGGCGTCCACTGCACCACTCTTTGCTGTTCCTGCTTCCGTTTTTTGCTTGAAAGAGAATCTTACACGTCTCGGAGTTCTCGGCGTACTAGCAACTATACTAGGTGTGATTCTGGTCATATTGAGTGGATAACTGTTGCACCCATTGTCCAAGGATTGAGAAAAAATATGGACTGTAGGGTGCCCCATCAGTTAATTTCTTAGGTACCTATCCAACACCTTGTCTATTATGCAACTCACACCTGATGCCATAATTGGTATAGCTGCAGGATTGATTGGTGCAGCACTTTATGCGCTCTCGGTTGTTATCTATCGCTCCAAGGCGGATGATGTAAGAGCTATTATGGTAGGCGCGATTAAGATGTGGGTCGCATTACCGTTGATGGCTGTACTAGCTCTTGTTCTCTTTGGCTCATCAGCGTTTTCCATTCCGTTGGAAACCTCTATCCTTCTTGCTCTCTCAATAAGTTTGGGTGCTGTAATCGGGGACACCTTATACCTGATTAGCCAAGAGAGAATCGGAGTATCATACGCGCTCCCGATCGCAATGTCATTCCCAATTCTGACTCACGTTTTCACAATCGTATTCCTAGGTGAGTTATTTATTCCATCTAGGTTCCTTGGGGCTTTTGTTGCGGTCGCAGGCATAGTCCTGCTTTCCAGAGAGCAGGCGAGGATCGATCCAGATACAGAATTACGTGGGCACTTCGATGCTCTTGGCATCTTACTAGCAGTTCTGACGTCTTTGTTGTATGCAATTGGTACCACCATTCTTCAGGTTGGTGTAACTGATGTCGACCCTATTTCAGGCAATTTCATTAGGGTTCTGACTGGGTCTATTTTGTTCATACCCATGGTCATTCTTGCAAATCGAAAAGGAATGCCCTTCCCTACTAAACAAACGACAAGACTGATTGCTATCGCAGGTTTCTTTGGGATGGGAATTGGCTCGTTGCTTTATGTCATTGCCGTGAAATATGTGGGCGCAGCAGTCATGTCGGTTATTTCTTCAAGTGCTCCACTCTTTGCTGTCCCTGTATCCGTTTTCTACTTAAAAGAAAGGATTACCAAGTGGGGCATTGTTGGTGTCACATGCACCATTATTGGTGTAGCCCTAGTTGTTCTCGGAATCTAATACTGCAATTAGGAAACGAGATGAAACAGGAATTGGTTTGAGAAACTTGTTCTGTTACCTAGCGGGCTTCGGAAACCATATACGAAATTCTGCCCCCTGACTGTGGTCACCTTGGACACGGTCGTGAATTGCTATCCTTCCGCCATACTTCTCAATGATTTGATTCGCTTGATGGAGACCGACTCCTCCGAATCTTCGGGCCATATTGAATAGTTCATCCTTCCTAGAATCCTTTATTCCGGGCCCATTATCTGCAATAGAGAGGAGATATCCCCCATTAGATTCTTTCAAAGATGCCCAAACTATCTTTTCATCATTTGTATTGTGCTCAACAGCATTAGCAAGAATGTTTGTGAGCAGTAATTCCAAAAAAACGTCGGCCAAAACCAATGCATCCTCTTCCAAGGACAGATGGAAGTCTACTTGATGCATTGACTTTGCCAGTCCAGAAATGCATGCTTGCAAGGCTGACTTGAGCGACCTCTTTTGCAGGGGAACCAAAACAAAATCCTCCGATGCTCTGACCTCTTCAATCAACCTTGAGCACCGTTGTACTGATTCATCTATGACCTGAAGGAATGAATCTCTGGTGCGCTGATCATCGGCATCTCTCAGTAAGGTTGCGCTATTCATGATGACCTGAAGCATATTCCTGACATCATGGCTCAGTATGTCAAGGTATAAGTTCGCCCTATCTTTTGCAGTTCTTGATTGTTTTTCTGCCTCTCTCCTTTCGGTTATATCGACATGAACCGTTTGAACCGCCGTGCTTCCTTCGTAGTCGATTCGAGAGGCAAAGGATTCGACCCAGATTGTCTTTCCATCCTTTCTGACAAGTCTATACTCTGATCTATGACCGACTTCTTTACCTTCACTCCTCGCTTCGATTCTTTGTCTTAGGAGTTCTCTATCATCGGGATGTATTAATTCCCAAGCCTCCTCAAGACTACGGTCATATAATTCTTCTAAGCTATAGCCCACCATCTCTGCGAAGGTCTTGTTCGCGTATGCAATCCCGTCGTCCTTCAGAACCGTTATTCCCTGAATACTCTGTTCCGCAAGCGTCTTGTATTTTTGTTCAGATTCACGTACTGCTTCCTGTGCCTTCTTCCTTTCCGTGATATCAATAATTAACACCTGCAGCGCTGATTTGCCTTCATAGTCTATATATCCAGAAAACGCCTCGACCCATCTAATTTCTCCATCTCTGGTGACGAACCGATATTGATATGGCTGGGGGACGGCTTTGCCTGCTTTCCGGTCTTCCGACAGTTTCAAGAGATACTCTTGGTCATCAGGGTGAATCAAACCCCACTGTTTCTCTTTCGTCATGTCCAGAATCTCTTCCACACTGTATCCCAGCATATTTGCAAATGCACGATTAACGTACACGTAGCGGTCATCTTGAATAATGGAAAGACCTTGAAGGGAGCTCTCAGCAAGTGTACGGTACTTCTCTTCTGACGCCCGGAGCGCCAAGTCAGAACTCCTTAGAGCAGAAATGTCATCAAAGGCAGCAAGAATCTCAGAAACGCCCCCGGATTCATCAATAATTGGGTGAAGCTTGTATCTAACATACAGATTCTTCCCGCCCGTAGTCTTGTATTCGGTTCTCCCAATGAAACTTTCCTTTTCTGTTAGCGCCCTTTGATATTGTCTATTAATCTCTGAATCTTTCAGTTTCGGATGCTCATTGATGTTGATTTCGAGACGATTCTCTACCGATTCATATCCTAATAGATCTAATGCAGTTTTGTTGGCATCCAGAATATCCCCGTTAGCATTGAGACGTATTATACCAATGGGGGACTCTTCAAAGAGCGTTCTGTAGATCTCTCTACTCGTGCGAATCCTTTCCTGGTTCTCCTTTAGCTCTGATATGTCTGTGATTGCGGCGAAAGAACCGATATGATTATTGTCCTTATCAAATAAGGGTGCACCAGAAACGAGAGTTGGTATGTTGGTCCCCCTTCTGGTAGTCCATCTGAGTTCATACTGCGAGGAAATGCCATCGCGACGTTTCTCCAGAGTTGAACGCAATACTTCCGCCTGAGACTCGTCAAGAAAGCTAAAAATCGAGCGACCTATCATTTCATCTGGTTCATAACCCAGAAGATCACCGAATCTTTTGTTCACATAGGTGAAGACCTCTGTTTCATCAATAATCCCAAATCCCTCATTCATATTGTCTACCAATGCCTGATACCAACGGATGCTGGTATTCTCGGGGAGTGACGGGGATTTGGACTCATTGTTCATGCTGCCTTCCTCACGTGCGGACATCGATTTACAGAATCTTACTTATCTGTTGTATGGGAAACTGCTCAATTTCTTCTTTTGGGTAATATATACTCACCATTGTTTAGTACCTACTATTATATCGGAGGATTATTCAGACAGCTTCAGAGTCAATAACAAACAGGAATCTGGTTTCTGTGGTGGCCAAGCTGTGTTGACTGAATCGGGTATGGGATATGCCTGCAATGCTTTAACCATCGATTTCGGAGGTAAATGAGGAATATCAATGAAGACCGCAAATTATGTGGACATTCAGATCGGCGATAGTGCAGAAGTAAGCCACACTATGACTGAAGAAGACATTCTGGCTTTTGGAGAACTCAGCGGTGACTTCAACCCACTCCACTTTGATGAAGAATGGGCTGGCAAGACTATGTTCAAGGGACGCATAGCGCATGGTCTTCTCACTGCCGCTTTCATAAGCACTGTCATTGGAA
>SDNP01000059.1 GCA_004524445.1 Candidatus Thorarchaeota archaeon
CGCTCTATGTGATGCTACTATCGATTAAGCATTCTATAATATTAAATACTGACAAATCATTTGCAAAAATGCTTCTGCGGCCGATATTACTTAATGTGCTTTTCTTGATCCCCTCATTATTGGGCAGCTTTCCAATATCCTACGGCGCAGTATTAGTCTTCGCAAGCTTGCCAATTTATGTAATCCAGCTGGGTTTCTCAGGGAAGCTACAACCCGGCCGAGATGGAGGTGACCACTAATTGCGCAGGCATCAGGCAATCATTGGATGCATACTCATTATCATGATTCTTTCTACAAATTTCGTTCTAGGTGCTACATATTCTTCGGATAACCGGAAATTATCAAGTTTTGAAGTTGGTCAGCATTTCTATCCACAACAAACGGACTGGCAGACAATTTGGGATTCAAAATGTCATGATGATGCATGGGACGTGGCGGCTGATTCGCAAGGCAATTCCTATGTAGTGGGGTCATCCGGCCCTAACGCTATTATCTTGAAATTCAACATCACTGGTGGCCTAGTATGGAATACTACATGGAGTAACTCAGAACAAGATGTCGCATCTGCTGTAGCCACAAATTCAGATGGTTCAGTATATGTTGCAGGGACAACCATTGATAGTGTGGGGAATGATTCAGATGTGTTCATTTTGAAAGTTTCCAACGAAGGATCCCTGATATGGCAAAGAATCCATGAAGCAGCAGGAGATCAATATACAAGGAGTATGACATGCGACAATGGAGGAAACCTGGCAATTTGCGGCTCATCAAACAACAAGGAATTGCTCGCATTGAGCTATTCATCAGAGGGCGATTGCAGATGGAATAAGACCTTGACCTATTCCGATAACTGTACTGCATTCGATATAACTCATGATTCTATGGATGATCTATTCATCACCGGTTCGACACTTAATGAAACCCAAGGTAATACCGATTTGCTATTAGTTCGGCTGTCCTCTGATGGTGAAGTGAAATGGCATAAACATTGGAGTGACTCTGGAAATGATATTGGATATGCCGTGGATATTTGCCAAAACGGGCGAATTGCGGTCACGGGTTATTCAGCATTGACTCTAGAATGGAAATATTCAACCCTCCCGTATCTGGAATTCGATCCTAATGGTACTCTTGTTGTTGAGTGGATGGTTGACCTTTCTGCAGCAGGTGAAATTTCTGGTCTTGATTTGCTATGCCACTCTGGTGGACGAATATACATCGTAGGTTTGGCAGAAAACTCCTTCTTCCTTACGAGCACAGCAGGGCCTCCTCAGTCAGGTGGTTTTGGATATTCCTCTGAAAGGCACAGCATTTCGAGAGGAATTTCGGAGCTGATAGATGGCTCAGTCGTCTTCATCACAACAGATTCAAGTTCATTTTCCTCAGATTACATAACCATTGAGAGGCTGGTTAACGCAGGCTATGAGGAACCAGAAAGACACGAAGCTGAAATCGTTTGGGAATACTCAAGTGATGGAATTATCGAGCCTCTGGAAGCAGGCTGCTTCTCCAATCAAACTGAAAAATCAATTCTATGCAAATTGCATACCGTAGAATCAGAATGGGTTGAGGTAATAAACGAAGGAAAACTCCTCTGGAGCTACACTCCTGAATCCGCTTCAAGGTTAGATGCTGCCATACTTCAATCTGACGGAGACAATCACTCGGAAGTTCTTCTGTGGTATAGCAGAACAGAGAGCGATGTGGGATTGCTACGCACCTTGGACCAGGATGGGACGGTTCTCTGGAGTTGGGATAATGCATCTGTCATTCATAGGGTTTTGACGGGAGATTTTGATGGAGATTCTATGGACGAAATTGCAGTGGAAACCAAGAATGGTATAGGTCTTATATCTACAACTGGAGTGACATCATGGTTTCTACCAAATTCGGATAATTCCTCTTATGTCCTCCATTCTAAGTCCGATTATGATGGTGATGGCGACCAAGAGATTATTCTGTCCAGAACCGAGCAAACTGATTTTTCCAACAAATCGTCCTGCGTCATTCTTGATGAATTTGGCAATGTCTTACAGGAATTCCCATTGTACTGGAAGGAAGGAGATAATCCGCCTCTGCAGTTAGGTCAGCCGGTGATTCTTGAAGCAGTTAACTTGATTGATGACCATAAACCCGAGTTTTATTATGCGTTATCTACTAATGGAACTAAGGTTTCTGAATCCATAGTCACCAATGACGGAGAAGACTTCATTTGGCAATATCCTTGGGAAGAGGGGAGAAATGTATCTTCGCTTCTTGCGGGCGGCTTCTACTACTCTGACTTGGATTCTGATGCTTCTGCTGAAATCCTTTGGGGGAACCGCTATGGTGGCTTATCCGCCATGGAGCCTGATGGTAGGCTTCTCTGGGTTTCATATCTTGGAAGAGTCCCCACCGATCGACCAAAGTCGTATCGCATACCATTAGTTGATTTTCTCGGTAACGGCTCCAAAGGAATAATAGGGGGAGATAGATGGGTGGAAATTGCTGACCCACTAACAGGCGCTGTGCAAATGGCTATTCGACTGCCAGAGGGCGAGTTGAAGCTATGCACAAATATCGATGATGATTTGGCCGATGAGATCATTTCAACTGACATTAATGCACTATTTGTCATCGAGTACGCAGGAGTTTCTGAATATCCGACCGATTACAATTATGGTCCACATAATTATCCGATCATAGTAACGATTGTGATTGCAGCAACATGCCTAGTACTAGTTTTGGTAGTAGTGGCAGCGAGACAAAAACCGCCTCAATATGAGTAAAGCATTTCCAACTGCACTCATTGTGCCTCCTGCAACTTAATTGCAAGAACCCTCATTGATTGTACAATCAGTAATAAGAAGAAGATGGTCCAGAGCTTGAACATAGAATCTGGCGAGACATAACAGGGAGCGAAGGGGGATTTTCGCTCTCCTGTACTGTATTACCATAGTTGGTATTTGCGTTTCACAAAGCCTTTCCAGACATTTGGCAGGTCAGCGATCACATCACCAGCAATGCTCGTGACAGAACCCATGACCTTGCCCACATCGCAATCTCCGTACAATTCAACGTTGACTGCCTTAGGCTCCGTGATGGGCGCACCGATTTGAGAAACTAAGTAGCAGTATACCTGTTCAATGTCTGGGTGCTCCTCGGTCACTTGCCTGACTATCTCTCGGGCTGCAACATTGTACGTCTTGCCGACATGGCTAACCGGATTTTTGCCTGCAGCGGCCTCAAGTGTCATAGGGCGATAAGGAGTAATCAATCCGTTTGCGCGGTTCCCCCGTCCAACCTGACCGTCATCTCCATGTTCTGCTGATGTCCCTGTGATTGTCAGGTAGTAGAGTCCTTCGTCAGGGGAGTCAGCTGTATTGACGCTGACAGTGGTGTCCAGTCCATCAATCTTGGTTGCGAGGTCAAGAATCATGTCTTCGATTGCCTGCATGACATTCATGTACTCGTCTGCATCCTTCGTTTCCGTGCAGATAATGGCTGCTGCAACCTGGATATGCAAATCTTCATTCATGCGTGTACCCATGATTTTGATGTCTTCCCCAATCTGAGGGTACTTCTTCTTGACCTCAGGGGAGTTCAGCAATCTTTCAGATTCCAGCACTAGTTCCTCAGTTGGTGAGAGAGGCCCATAAGCAACACCAAAGCTCGTATCATTCGCACGCGGAATGTCAGTTTCCACGTCAAAGTTGCCTACTAGGTCTGTGCTTCCTGCTCTGATCTTGTAATCAATAATGATGTCCGAGTTTACATCTAGATGCGGCAAGTCTTCATGCAGCCATTCTCTTGTATGTTCGACTGCGAATTTTCCAACTGGTACTTGACGTTCGTAGTCTCTGTCAACTACATCCACAGCTCGGCCACTAAGTAGAAGATAAATCGGTTCAATAACATCTCCCCCGCCAAAACGCGAATTAGATTGCCCGCCAACAAGTAAAACCTTGTCAACATTATGATGCTGGACACGTCCAAAGCTTTCCAAGTAGAATTCACTTAATCGAATGGACAGTTCTTCAGCCGCCTTGTCGCACAAAGTATCGGGATGCCCCTTCCCTTTTCGCTCAACTATCTCAACTTCTTTGTCCATAAGAGGAGGTCCTGCCCCTCGTGAAACTCTGATATTCATTTGTCATCCTTCCGTTAGGATTTCGTTTTCCTTTCAATGGTCCGCGAACAAACTCCTTATATACCTTGGGGAAGGAAATTACTTGCAGTTATTTTTATTTGTAATAAAATAACCATCAATAATATTGGTGTGGACAAATGATTCTATCTAAAGATGACCTGAAGCATATGCGTAAAGAGGCTGGCATGACCCAAGAGGAGCTGGCAGAGGAGGTCGGTGTATCCCAAGCCTACATCGCAAGAATGGAGACGGGGAACTTGGATCCTAAGTTATCAAAAGTCGCAAAAATAGTTGAGATTCTCTCTCCTCCAGTCAGGCCTACATGTGCGGATGTTATGACACCTAACCCAGCAACTGTAGGCGCAAGAGACCCTCTTGCTCAGGCGGCCTCTATTATGAAGCAACGCAACTATTCTCAGCTCCCTGTGATGCGAGGCGGCGCCGTCATCGGGTACGTGACTGAACGAGATATTATTCGGAATCTGAATCTGAACATGAATGAGGTTTCTGTTGAGGCAGTGATGAATCGTTCAGGCGTTCCAATTGTGGATGAACTCACTCCTTTGTTCACTGTTGTCCCACTATTCCAGATGTACCAGGCGGTCATGGTCCAGAAACAGGGACGGCTAAGTGGCATCATTACGCGATCTGATTTATTGCATATTGATGATTAGTTGCTCTGGAATACTCGAAATGCGAACTTCCCAGCCTTTTTTAGACGTCCTACTCAGAATGTTTTATATGGCAACGAAAGAAACCAAATTTGGAGTAGGTTGAAACAGTGAAACAACTGGACACCCTTGAGGAATTGAGGGAAGGCATCGATCAATTCGTTGAGCGCTGGAGCAAGATACAGCGCAATTCAGTCAAGGCTATCCAGGCAGTCACTAACACTATTGTCCAAGTTGATCATCTGGACGGGCCCTTAGGAAAACTGGAGGGCTTCAATAATATTCGCGAAAATACTCGCGGCAAACTTATTGTGAACCTCTTCGACAAACTTGTGCCCGCTCTTGAACGAAGCATCAAGCAATTCACGAAACTCATGAAAAATTTTGAAGTACTCCGCCAGAAGGCATCATCGATTCAAACATTTGCCGAGAGTTTGAGAGGTAATGTAACCGACTCTCCTGAACTTGAAGACTTGGTTGGTTTTTTGGATCTTATCATAATGAGTATTCAGGATATTCTTTCGATGTTTGAGAGCGAGTTTCTTGTGAAGATTACAATTTACAGAGATTTGGAAGAAGGCACTGCTGACATGTCTGTCGTTTCAAACTATCTGACGATATATTCTGCTGAGCCGAATATAGAGCCTCATGCGCTGGAGAAACTTCTCAAGGATTTGGATGAGCATTTTGAATTGCTCAGAGACGTATTCGCTGGAAAGACAGGAATACAGATTCCAGATGTCTATACAAAGGTATCAAAGCGGTACTAGGTTTGGAGTTCCTTGGATTCCCGTAAATGCCTCTTTCATGTGGCAAGTTCTTCAATTTCTGCTTCCATTTCCTCTCGTTTGTCTTCATAGACGCCATCTGGAATTTCTCCGTATTCGCAGCATTCTCCCAAGTGTGTCTTCTGGCATTAGCTGCTTCTCCGGAACCTCTTCTCTAAGCCAGGCAAGTTTCAAATTCAAATGTACAAAGTGCTTGCCTATGCTAACCTCAAGATCGGTGTCGATGGTTTCTCCGAGCGGAACCTCTAGTCCCCCTCCTTAAGGCGAGGCATGGACAAATCCAGTTTCTCTCCCTCTCTTAATTGGTCAGCAATACTCCGAAGAAGCTCAGTTAGAGAGGTCGGTGTCTTTTCCTCCTCAAATTCATAGTCCTGCATTCGCAACGTGCTCTCACCTTTCATGGCTACAAACGTTTCTTCTTTGCGATGTTTCAACCCCTTTCTATATTATATCTATATGAAATATACTGAGCTCAAGGCAATTCTAGATCCATTTTTTCTTATGAAGAACCACTAAGGCGAATATAACAACCCCCAAAGTGGCGACCAGAGAAATGACTGCAATCTCGATAGGCAAGTTTCCGTCTTGCTGTTCTTCCTTCGATATCGGAACTTCCAATGCAAAATTTGTTAGCGGTTGTGGATATTGGTCTTCGCTTTCCGCTGGTCCTTCAATGCTGTAAGCGCCGCCCCCTTCAAAATCACTCCACCAATTGCCTAGCTGCATTTCTGACCAATGCCATGTGTTACCACTGCCCTCACAGAATGCGTTGCCCTTATCGTTCCATCCTATTGCATTACCATATACCAAATTATTGGTTCCGTCGATGCATATCCCGTAGCCTGTGTTGTTTGCAATCAAGTTATTGTGTACAAAACAGTCATCGGATTCATTCATTTGAATCCCACACCCGATGTTGTGGTATATCAAATTTCGCGTGATATTCGAAAAATCTGAAGAGACCAGAACAACACCTCCGCTAAACCTCAAGGCATTTTGCCCGTTTTCCGTTATCACACTTCCATTGATCACAACATCTTGAGAGTTGGATACATAGACCCCTCCAAGCGTGTTGTTTCTAAATTCGGAGTCGGTCAGGGTGCATTTCTCGGAATATGCAATTGTAGCCCCCCATGGTGAGTCTTCAATTATTGCAGCAGAAAGAGATAGATTCCTACAATTTACAAGAATCAGCTGCCCAACATCTCGTGGATCTATGTTCCTATCTTCTTCTCCTACCAAGTATTCTACTCTACCCTCGGCGATGGTGTTGTCAGTAACATCATGAGTCCAATATGACAGATTTGGCATATACTCATGATCCCAAATCAGCACACCCCTCTCCATAGAATTATCCTTGACACTGCATGAGATACATGCCAACAAAAAGAGGTCTGCTGTTCCGATTGCATTGAACTCATTATCAGACACAGCTATAATCTGTGAGTATTGCGCAGCCACCCCCATGACCGATCCATCGATGGTATTGTGCCGGATGACCTCAGATCTTGAATTCCATGCCCCAATGCCTGTCATGGTATCTACTATGTCATTTCGTATGAATCGATTGTTGGCAGAGTTCAGAGACTGAATTCCGAAACTTGCATTCAGTACATGATTGGTTTCGAGCTGCCAACCATGTGCATCAACAAGATAGAAGGCTGATCCCAAGTACTCATCGCCTATGTCTATGATGTTATTGTTGCTAACGATTGACCGGATTGCATATTTCCTAAGGAGAAACCCGGTTGCAGTACCATCGGAAACCGTATTATCATCGATTCTCGTATCTATTACATTTTCAAGGTAGAAACCATGCAGACAATGCCTGA
>SDNP01000015.1 GCA_004524445.1 Candidatus Thorarchaeota archaeon
TGTCGCTCCAAATAGGCCCTCCCATTCCCAATCACTTGCAACGCTCATAGTGTTCATGGCCTCAGTTTGGTTCACATCGCTCATCTTTTCACAACCAAGAACAAGCATGCAATCATGTTCACCAGACTTTATTGACATGTATGCTTGACGGACTGCAGCACCACCGCTTGCGCAAGCGGCTTCCACACTGTATGCAGGAAGATTTCCCAAACCGCCCATATCTGCAGCAAGGGCACCCAGGTGTTCTTGTCCAGTGAACCTTCCAGCACTCATGTTCCCAATTACCACAGCATCGAGGTCTGCGCCTTGAATATTTGAGTCGAATATCGCAAGCATACCTGCTTCAAGTGTGAAATCGCTTAGATTCTTGTCCCAAAGTTCCCCAAAATTGCTCATTCCAACACCGATAATCGCTACTCTATCACTCATCATTATGCACCTCACCCCAGAGCCTTGATTTTCCGTCTATATTTCGCATATATCGCATAACTCACATATTTCTTTCTCGATATGAAATCATCTACAGTGGGGACCTCTCCTCGATGATTTTCTATCTCGTCTTCAACACGAATCGAGAACGCATCACTTCCTGCACCAGAACCATAAGACACCATAAAGACCCGCGATCCCGGGTCAGCAATGTCAAGAACCCTCGCAAGACCGATCATGGCGGAACCCGAGTATGTGTTTCCAATCTGACGAACAACTAGACTATCCTCAAGCTTTTCACTCGGCACACCCAGTTGTTTGCCCATTGAAACAGGGAACTTGCCATTTGGCGTATGAAAGATGAAGTAGTCAAAATCATCAACCGTCGTTCCAGTCTGCTTGAAGAGTAATTTTGCGCCCTCACCCACGTGTCTAAAATAGGCAGGCTCTCCGGTAAATCGTGCCCCGTGACTTGGGAAGTCCTCCCCCTCGCGTCGCCAAAAGTCAGGAGTATCCGTTGTAAATGATGCTGTTGCTTCTATGGTTGCAATCGAATTCTCTTCGCCTATTATGTACGCTGCACCACCCGCTGCAGCAGAATACTCAAGCGCATCACCAGGTCTGCCTTGAGCGGTATCTGCCCCTATTGCAAGGCCCAAATCAATCATCTGCGATTTTACTAGACCCATGTTGGCTTGTATTGCGGCGGTTCCGGCCTTGCATGCAAACTCGAAATCTGAAGCAGTTAGATTGGCTGTACATTCGATTGCCTCAGCAACAATCGTACCGGTTGGTTTCACAGCATATGGGTGAGACTCTGAACCGACATATATCGCCCCAATTCTCTTTGCATCAATTCTGGCATATTTCACCGCGTTTCTGGCTGCTTCAACAGAAATGGTGGCTACATCCTCATCTGGGCCTGGAACGGATTTTTCAAACACACCCAATCCATGTGCTAGCTTCTCTCCATCTTCTCCCCAGACCTCAGCAATGCTTTCAGTCTTGATTCTATAGCGAGGTATGTAAACACCATAACCAATAATTCCAACCATTCACGAATCTCTCCATTTTCTCCCCACTACGGGAAATGTCGAAGTCATATACGTCGTTCTTCTACTCTCATTGGCGGACAGGGTCCCCTATATAGAGCTTTTCATAGCATGAGCCATGTGTTTACGTCTTTTTGCGAATCTCGACCCTGCTATTGCTTATTGACGATAAGTATACAGGAGTGATGGTTGTATATATTGCTGACGACGTGAATAAGATAGCATATTGTCGAATTAGCAAGAAAAAGTGAACCAAGCCGGTCAATTTGTGGATACTCAAGTGGCGTAAGATAATAAGCAAACAATTGCATACATGAGTTGGCGATTGGAGTGACAGAGTCTTTCTCCGGAATCAAATATCAGAAGATTGTTCTTCAAGAAACAAAGACAGTTTCTCAGTTGCTTGAAGAATTAGAGTTGTCAACGGATCATGTAGTTCTGATAAATGGGAAGCGAGTTGATTCTGATTTCGTTATTGATACATCAGACTCAGTTGTTGTCCTCCCACTGATTAAAGGCGGGTAGACGCCCATAACGAGAAAATCGATATGCATGCTCCAATTCATTTTCAGAGGCAATTTCTCTCTGGGAACGCACAGGTATGCCAACAATATATCCAATCTGCTTTAGAACATCAGGCAATGCTCTTCGTAAGTCCCTTTTGCTTGCACCCTTGAGTTTCTTGATATTCTCAGCAATTCCCTTGAGTAAAAGCTTGCTAGAGCCCGAGCTGTATTGGGTTGCACTCTTCACTTTATTGGCAATTGCTTCTGGCAAACCCATTCGAGTGCATATCTTCCGGAATATCACCTTGCGTCGAGGTAAGCCTTCAGGCGCAATTTTGTATGACGGTGGTATCGAAAGGCCGTACTGAACGAAAGGAGGGGATAAGTAGGGGAAGAAAGCTTCACACCCGGAGTATTCGATTGCCTTCATATCCCTTGCGATGTTTGCCTCATGTGTAATAGACAAGTTTTCGATAAGTTCATGCTGTAATGCCTTCTGACCCCGTTCTTTGAAGATACGAACATGCCTTGCGTAGCCAGCAAATATTTCATCTGGGCCCTGTCCAGAGATGAGCAGATTGCGTCCGTTGGACGCTGCTAATCTTGCCGATAGAAAGAAAGGGATTGCGATTTCAACATCCATTGCATTGGTTGTCTCAATCGAATATATGACCTCTGGCAATATATGCCATATCAAATCAAAATCCAGCAGAACTTTCTGGACATCCATATCCAACATTCTTGCATGGGATTCAGCAACTTTCTGATCCTTCGATTCATCACCAAAAGCTGAGATGAGAGTTAAATCATCCACGTATTTTCTTGACAGTAGGACTGCCATGGAACTGTCGACGCCTCCAGAAAACAACACTGCCGCTTTATCGACACCTCTCAGTTTGGAAAAGGAATTCAACAGAAGTGTTTCCATATTCTTGTATATGTTTTTCATTTGCAGTTGGGACTTGAATGAATGCCCAGTTCTCAAAGACGACTCAACCCGTAAATGACCTGAGTCACGGAGAGTTAAAACATCTCCAGGAAACACAACAGCAACGTGGGGCATATTGAGATTCCATAAAGCTTTCCTCTGCGTGGAAAAGATTGTTCTATCGGAATTGGCTGCAACATAGAGGGGGATCTGACCATCTTGTGACCGGATAACGATTCGATGGTCTTTCTGTTCAACGACCATTATGAAAGTGGTAAGAGAGTTTTCCAATCTACTGATGAAAGAAGATTTCTCCTGAATGTCATGATTGCCGAGTAGGCACGAAATGTGTTTCGCATTCTGGGGAGCCATTTGGTGGGTGTGGCAGAGAAATACATTTTGATTCCTGTAATCCACATTCTGTAGTCGATATGTTCTGGGATAGGTGGCGCACCATTGAGTAGCACCATTATCGGAGCCGGAAATGCAAACAGTCGAAACACCAGTGTCGCCATGAGAAAGGGACTCTAACATTTGAGAAATTCGTTTGGCATTAGAGCAAGAATCGGTTCTCTCAACAATCCCAACCAGCGCTGGCATCTTTACCGCTCACATTCGGGTCATACGCCTGATTTGAAGATTGGAGATAGAGGACAAAGATAGCATGATTGTACTAAGGAATTCATTCCAAGGGTACATTGACTAACTTGACCTTTTTAACCCCAGTGATGCCAGAAATTTGATCTCTCAAATCATCTACTTCAACACTTAGCTGTTCAGGAGTAAAATAGCATTCATAGAAGCATTTGGAAGCTTCTTGACATATTCCAGATGTGAAAAGAATATCCTCAAGGTCAGCCCGCTCAAAGATACTTGTAAGCTCTTCCAGAAAGCTCTTGCTGAGTTTTTCAATCTCCAAACGAAGATAGAGCACCTTGTTAGACCCCACAGGATAGATTTTTACATTTCTATCTTTTACAACCAGTATAGCCAAGCCAAAAGGTTGAGACATTCCTTTAACAAAATCTGACGGCAGAGAGATTTCATTACCTTCGACAACTTTGAGAACTTTCGCTTGAGTCATTTCTGTTTTATCCAAGTTCCATTTCCTCCAATCTCGGCAATTCTAGAATGTGCTCCGCAATTATATCTCTTTTGCCAAAAAGCGAAGATTAGGCCAGCAATAGAAAAAAGACTCGTGATAGGTTTCCAAGGTAACTGAACAGTAGTTCAAAGCCCATCTCTCGCGAAAACCCTAAGGATTAATGTGCAAATGTGCGTCTCTCCGGAAGATTTTCATGCTCCACGGAGACCGAACCACTTTCTGATTCTTCTGATGGCTCCAAAATCAGGTTTTTCTACGACGCGGAGTGTCCATTTATTTCTGGCTGGTTTGTAATATTCTAGGAACGCGACTTCACCACTAGACCGGATTCGCTCCATTTCCTGCAGTTGACCCTGCAGCCACGCCTTTCTAGATATGGGCATCCTAGAAGTAGCAGTATCGAAGAGGGTTGGTTGAAAATCGAAAACGAGAGCTCGTTCAGTCATGTATTCGAGGATACCCTCTTCAAGTGTAGGGCTTATGGTTTCTCTGTCTGTAAAAAATGAAGCAGCCACTGATACATTGGGATATTTTTCAGGGAGGTTTAGAGCAAATTTGAAAGACCGTTTGAATTTGGACAGATGGGTGGCTGCGTCAAGAAAGAGGAGTGTCTCGGGCTTTCCCTCAAAGACATCTTCATCAGGCTCATCTCCCTCTGCCGCCTTATGTTTCTCAATGAAATCTTGAATAAGTTGATCGGTCACCGGAGGAAGATCTTCCTCACTTGGTTTTTCGTACTCTAAAGAGTCATCCTCAATGGTGGAGCTGCTTTTCCCTTTCCGTGCCGTGCTCTCTGGTTTTCTTCGACGGCGATATTTTGGATGGATATAACCAATCTCATGGACCAGATGCTGCAATACCAGTGGAAGAAATAGGTCATAAAGCGTTCCTCTAGTTTCCGTTATCAACAAAACAGGTTTGAATTGCGATACAGCTACAGGGAGGCCAGAATTGTATTCCGGATCTGCATCAAAAAATTTTCTGAGATTATTAACAGAATACCCATCAGTTACGCGATTTTCCCACTCCAAATAAACATCCTTTACCTCCTGCTTACGGCGATCCTTGACCAGACTCATAAACTTCCCAAGGTACTTCACACCTCTCGATACCGCTGTAGCAGGACTCACGAAAACGGTCATTAGACCAACGGCTTCTCCGGCATACTCGCTGGCCTCGGTGTCTTTTATCTTCCCTAGCACCTCTTCTGTCAATGAAGGAGGACCCAGCTTCTCAACGAGAACTTCATGCATTCCTTCAAAATTTTCAAATGAAGCATCGCCCGGTCCAATGTCTTCACCAATGGGGGAGGCATCTGAGAGAACCTCAGCAAATAGATTGGGTCGAGTAATGAGCCATTGAAGCGGTACCTTCAATGAGGGGTAGTTGTGCATGTACGTTCGATCGGATTCCTTTGCGCCAAAGTAGTATTTTTCTGATTGGGGAAATAGACCGTCAAAAATCTCCATGAACTGAATGAATCCTTCCTCTGTGCTCAGACCCATCTCAGCACGTTCAAGAGCATCCGCAACAAAGACAAGTCCTCGACCAGGAGTCTTAGCATCCTTCGCCATGATGGCCATGACCTGCTTTGGCGAGAGATAGAGCAAATTACTAGCTGCGAAAGGAGCGTCATAGAATGAAAAAATACCTAATCTTCGCCACGGGCGATTATCCATCTTGGAAGTGACAAGGTGTGAAAACCACTCAAATCCACGTTGATATCTTGAGATGTTTTCTTCAATAAGCTCATGCTCACTGGTCATATAATACACCTAGCTCGACGGACCAAGGTGATCCACAAGGCCTATCTCGCTCTTGTCGAGATAAACCTATTGCCTTCAGTAGTCCAACCTGAGCGCGAAAAGCCCCACGATAAGGGCACCAACGAAGAACAATATCACAAATAGGAGGCGCCAGTCCACCAGAGGTGGTGATGGATTATTTGGATCTTCGAGGTAAATACGATTCATTATTGTACCATTATCATCAATGATATTGATGGCCTTGAATGCTAAGCCTGCTCGATAAAGAGAGCCCGACGAAACACCGGGGACATTCGCCCAAGTCCCATCATCTGCTTGACAGTTATAGATGAAGTCAGCTATTCGGCCAATCTCACTCTCACCAACTCTACCAAGCAATTGAAGGGTTTCCAGAGCCCAATAAGTGCTGACAAGGTTGGTATCATTAGTCATGTAGCCTTCTTCGAACCCCCCAGAAAGCTCCTGATATTCCTCGTTGAGTACCTGTCGTTCAATTATCCAACTCCCAATTGCTCCTTGATTGTCTGCAGCGTCTAGTGCGCCCAGAATATCGAGGGCAAGAAGTGCTCCTGCAGTTGAGGTTACGCCTGAGATGCTGGAAGATGGACTCAATTTGAATGCATCTCCATCCCTGCAACTCAGAATCCAGTTCACAGTTTTAGTACGGTTCCAGAGCCAATCATCTATTGATGTTCCAAGTTTCTCGGTCATGGCGTCTATGACAAAGAGGGCATAGTAGGTGGACATAACATCGGGGGAAGAACCCTCTGCATTTCCAAAGCCTCCTGATTCCGCTTGAGTTTTATTTGCATAAACCAGAGCCGCTGTGACATTAAATTTTTCTTCAGTTGATGGGAGGTTAGGAATATCCTGCTCCTCTGCAATCATGTTCCAAAGCTGAACACCATGATATGAATTTCTAATCGAAACGGGTCCTGCAATGAAAAGCGACCAGCCACCATATCTCTCAAAGTCTTCTCCGCCGCTTTGCCACTGAAGTTTCCTCGTGAAATTCAGCAGTTTAACAAGATCCACTGATGGGGGTCTGGCATCAAAGAAGCCTCTATCATCCAGTATTGTAGCTGCTCCCCATGTAGGATAGAGCCGGGGCACATCGGCATCAGCAGGAGAATATGCACCTTCTGTTGTATCATAGTTCTCTGCAATATGTGCGTAGAGTGAATCCCATCTAGTTCCCGGATTTGCTGATACTGGTGTCATGTAGACTGAAACAGTCACTAATGCTAATAAGATGAGTACACCTGCTACTTGGATTTTCTTCATTTGGTTATCCCGGCCAATTTGCTGTTTTGCAGAACATACACTCTGCAGGATGTGCCTCGTTTGAAGTGACATTATTAACGTTTCCCCAAAGGGAGCAAATGTACTGCTATGACCAGAACTAGGCAGAATAGCCTCTTGGGGTTTCACGTTTCTCGTCGCGGATGTAAGTGTACGCTGAGTCTGCAGCAATAGCACCATGACCAACTGCAACTGCAATCTGTTTCATTCCCTGCACTACATCACCTGCAGCAAAAAAGCCGGGTATGTTGGTAGACTGGTCGGCATCAACCAGGATTTCCCCTTTGGCATTCGTTTGAACTCCGAAGCTCCTGGCAAGATCACTATTCGGATCAGAACCAAGTGCAACAAAAACGCCATCTACCTCCATCCGTCTGGTGTCACCCGTCTTAACGTCCTCAATAATGATGTAATCAAGCATATCGTCTCCTCGAAACTCCTTGACAATGTGATCCCAGAGAATTTCGACAGGCGAGTCAAAGATAGTTTCTCGCATTGCGTTTTCTGCTCTCAGTTCATCGCGTCTGTGGATAAGGTATGTCTTTTCAGTCAAGTCAGATAGATATACAGCTTCGGTGGTTGCCGTATTTCCTCCACCGACAACAGCCACAGTCTTTTCCCTAAATAGTGGGCCATCACATGTGGCACAATACGAAACACCGCGTCCGGTAAGTCGCTCTTCTCCAGGTACATCCAGATGCCTGTGGCCACCGCCTGTTGCATATATGACGACCTTGGTTCTATAATTCCCTCTCCGTGTTTCAAGAATGAAATCACCGGATTCACCATCTCTTGAAATGTTTTTCACTTCAGTGATTTCTTTAACATCTGCTCCTGAAGCCTTAACCTGTTCTTTCATTTTGTTTGCCAGGTCTATACCACTAATCCATGTAAACCCAGGATAGTTTTCAATTCCGGGACTTGTTGCTTGTGCGCCA
Source organism: Candidatus Thorarchaeota archaeon (assembly GCA_004524445.1). GTDB lineage: Archaea > Asgardarchaeota > Thorarchaeia > Thorarchaeales > Thorarchaeaceae > TEKIR-14. The sequence continues at coordinate 8,027 of SDNP01000015.1, forward strand.
CCCAGGACCTTCTCTTCCAGGATAACGGTCTTGAGACCATATCTTGCGGTGTAGATAGCTGCAGTCATGCCTGCAGGACCACCGCCAATTACAGCCACCTCCCAATCAAGGTCTTCGCGCGGTTTGCCTTCTTCCTCTTTATTCGAAGTATTCAAGTCGATTTTCATCAGGTAGACCTTTCTCTGTGTAATTTCTCAACTATATTTGAACTAATCGCTCTATGTCTTGCTTACGTAATCCGGTTTTTGGATAGACTCGCATTTTACTGATGGGCTTAATCAGGTCGGATACTTGACTGAAGCTAACTTCTCTAATTGATGCGTTGCTGTATGTTGATATTTGTACAGCCTTCAACATCCGTTCAGGATCAAAGCGGAATGCCTGTCCAGGCGATACGGCAATTATCGAGTCTACATTGGTGAGCTCTTCCCAAGGCCAGACCGTATCGTTAAATGCCTCGATAACAACAATATCTGCCCTTTCTTCAACCCAATCAAATGAATCACCAATATGACCCTCTAGCATCCCTTCTTCAAATGCATGCGCTTCTGAGAAGGTAGATATACTCTCCACAACAGCATCACCAGTCATCTTCTCGGCATTTTCCTTTGAAAACAATACAGAATCAGAATCTATCAACTCTTTTGCCAAGAGGTTTGTGGATTCAATCGCATCATCCTTGGGATGGCTGAATCTTTGCATAACAAGAACCGAATCCATCCCTGCAATGGCTAAGGTGGATGGCAGTGAGGCTAATGGTCTCTCCGTTAGTGCAGGCGCATAAAGCCTATGCACAGGATTGGAAATTTCTAAGGGCAGCTTCGATTCGTAGAAGCGGCGGACATATGCAGCATCCTTTGAATGCAAAGAACTAGATTCTAGACAATTTTCCGAGTGTGAGTAATTATGCCAGAAGTTGTGAGCACTCAGAGGTTTGAAATACTCCCCGCTTGCGTCGTTGTTTTGCAGGTAATCCATGATTTGTGCAGCAACTCGTGTCTTTCCCGAATTGTAGGTATGAACCCCAATTATGAGTATCCTTTTCGACATCGCGAGTAATGCTCCTGAAAAATGAGTGGAAAGGAGCCAAAAAGGCTCCTCTATTCTATTGTACTTCTAGTCGCTTACATCATGCCGCCCATGCCGGGCATTCCGCCCATGCCGCCCATACCGCCCATTCCACCTGGACCGCCGGGACCGCCTTGCGGGGGACCGCCTGCAGTTGCCTTTGCTGCTATGACATCATCAATTCTGATGATCATTTGTGCAGCTTCAGCAGCAGAGCGAATTGCCTGATGTTTGACCCGTGCTGGCTCAATGACACCTTCTTTCATCATGTCGCTGATTTTCCCAGTGAGTACGTTGACACCTGCCCAGATACCTTTTTCATCTGAGTGTTCCTTATTCAGGTCCGCAATGATGTCAATGGGGTCATGACCGCCATTCTCAGCGAGCGTCTTTGGAACTATCCTGAGAGACTCGGCAAATGCTTCAATAGCTAACTGCTCACGACCGCCGAGTTTCTTAGCATATACATCGAGGCGCTTTGAGATTTCAGCCTCAACAGCTCCGCCGCCGCCAACATATGTACCATCTTCGACTACGTTCCTCACTACACAGAGAGCGTCATGAAGTGCTCTATCAGCCTCGTCAACAACGTGCTCGGTACCACCGCGGATGACGATGGATACTGCCTTTGGATCGGCACAGTCTTTGATGTAGACCATCTTGTCATTGCCAATCTTGACTTCTTCCACATTGCCTGCGCTGCCCAAATAGGTTTCATCTAGCTCATCAAGACCTGAAGCGACCTTGCCGCCAGTGGCCTTTGCTAGTTTCTCAAGAGTGCTCTTCTTTGCTCGGCGGACTGCTAGAACTCCAGCCTTTGCTAAGAAGTGCTGAGCAACATCATCGATACCCTTCTGGCAAATCAAAACGTTTGCGCCTGTGTCAAGTATCTTTTCGACCATCTGCTTCAGCATGCCTTCTTCCTGATCCAAGAATGCCTTTATCTGATCAGGAGTTTCAATCTTTATCTCAGCATCAAACTCTGTCTTCTCTACTTCAATAGCTGAGTTGATTAGAGCAATCTTTGCGTCAGAAATCTTTCGTGGCATTGATGCGTGGACTACTTCCTTATCGACAACCATGCCGTTGACAAGTTCAGTTTCTGTCAGGCTCTTGCCTTGCTTCTTGGTAATCTCAATCATATCGATATCAGCAACAGTCTTGCCGTTTACGTCCTCCTTGATTTGAAGAACTGCATCGACTGCGACCTTGGCAAAGTGGTCCTTTGCTGCACTGATTGACTTGCTGTTCATCGAGGTCTGCGCAATACTCATGAGAACTTTCTTGTCCATTCCCTCCATGGAAACAGCCATCTCTTTGAGAGCCTTAGTTGCCTCATCAGATGCCTTCTGATAACCACCCACGATTGTAGTGGGATGAATTTTCTTCTCGAGCAGGTCTTGGGCTCTCTTAAGAAGCTCACCAGCGATGACCACACTAGTTGTGGTACCGTCGCCAGTTTCCTGATCCTGACTCTTTGCTACTTCAACAAGCATCTTAGCTGCGGGATGTTGTACATCAATCTTCTTCAAAATAGAAGCGCCGTCGTTGGTAATAGTGACATCACCCAGTGAGTCCACGAGCATCTTATCCATACCTCGTGGGCCTAGTGTGGACTTGACAGCGTCGGAGATCACAATGCCAGCCATGATGTTATTTTGCTGTGCGGACTTTCCGCGGGAACGTTGTGTTCCTTCTTTCAATATTAGAATCGGTTGTCCTGATAATTGTGACATTTCGATTTCCTCTCTTTTCTTTGTATTTGCGAGCAAAGCCTAGGTCAATTCACTATAGCCTAGAACACAATGCTGCTGCGAAAACTGTACATGGACTTCGGGTGTTGATATAAAAGGATTTTCGTATATCAACAGGTGGTTCTCGGTGCTCAAAACCTTTTGTAAGAAAAGACTCAAAAACCTCGGATACATAGAATAAACGATAGTGAACTGTATGGGTATGAAACCAAAATGCAAAAAATGCGGAAAAGAATTCGACACTCAAGAAGAATTAGAGGAACACATTAAGGAGCATCATGCTGAAAAAGCGAAAAAGGCGTAGTAGGCGCCTAATGTTCTAAGAATATGCTATTGTTCCTCTTAGGTATATTCTAATAGTCACCGAAGACAGGAACGATTCAAGTTGGCAACTTCCAACCCTGCTTAGATGCATTTAGTAGGATAACATCGGACAGAGGATAGCGAACCTGAATGCCCATCTCAAGGTGGAAGGGGTATATTCCCATAGTAGAATAGTTTAGATTGGACTTCAACCTATGAGTAGTGAAATAGATGAAAATTAAGCCCGAGTGCCATGTTTGCGACAAGAAATTCGACTCCGTTCAGGAGCTAGAGGAACATCTCCGGGAGCACCACAAAGAAGAGAAAGGTAAACAATCATCAGAATTCGAAACAACTTGAGGTTTATTTGGGGGGCTTACAAAATGCGGGCCTTGAGATTCAGCCAGGAGTCCTGAACTCAATCAGATTACTCTCTTCCAAGAATTCTAGCAATCGATATACTACGTTCCTCAGTTCATATCCAGTCTCAGCATCCTTGAGCGATGTGATATCTGTGGTTGCACCTCTTCCCTTACTGGCATCGGCTGGTTTAATGACAACAGCAGAGTCAATTCCTTCCACCACTTGTCTTGCTTCTTCCCATATTTCGGTCATAGCGTCCTCTGGCACGGGCAATCCTCCAAGTTTGAGCATGGTCTTTGTGACAATCTTTGATTGGGCAATCTTCATGCCTACAAAAGATGTGGAGTCAGTAATGGTTGCTTCAATTTTTCTGCTTTTTGACCCATAGCCAAATTGCACCAGATTGTATTGATTAAGGCGCATAGCGGGAATGTCAAGTTCTTTCGCCGCTGAAACAATAGATTGTGTACTGGGGCCCAGAGAGTAGAGATAATGATCCCTTTCCAATTTATCGATATTCTGTGAAATAATCCTTGGCTGTCCTTCTTTCAGTTCGTTTAGGATATCAACCGCATCATAGATGGCATTACTTACAACTCTCTCAGCATCCATCTGCAAAACAAACTCAATGAACTGACCATTTTTCTCAATATCCTTCAGGATTTGATATTGTTCTCCAGTTGCCTTTTGCAGGAGTTCAATTGTAAGCATTGGCAAGAGGGGCCAAAGCGGTACTTGTTGACCATTCCACTCCTCATGCTCAAGTTCACTATCTAGTCCACTCTCAATCTTTTCGAGAATCGAGTGAAAGTCCTCTTGCGAAACAACGTCGTCATTACTCACTTCTACCTTGGGCTTGATACTCGCGTGTTCAGACGAATAAATACTCGGACCCAGGTAGCTTTGGACATCTACAAGTTTCAATTTCCTCAGTCCCACGACAAAGTTTTGGGAGGTGTCCATGGCCTAGACAAATAGACCTGCAATCATTCAATATTTCAGTTCTCTATGATTCAAATAGAGTTGTGATTTTCTATAGTGAAATATCCTGTGACTGCGGCTTTATTTCTGTCAGATTGCAAAAGGACGTAGAAGAACAAATATAATCCACGAAACATTTGAAATATCATCTCATTCGAGGGATGGATGATTGGAACTCAATTTCAATATTGGTGGAGCAGCTGGTCAAGGAATTGATACCATTGGCGATTTGCTCGCCCAGGTCTTCGTACAAGCTGGATACTACACATTTACAATCAAAGACTATTTCTCGCGGATTCGGGGCGGGTATAATTTCACTCAGGTCCGAGTTTCGGACTCACCCGTACATGCGCCTATTAACCCCATAGATGTAGTAATTGCACTCACGAGAGATGCAGTCACTAGGCAGCGAGAGAATCTGACTGAAACAGGCAGGATCATCTTTGACGATGCTCTTGAGGTAGATAGTCCAGAGGACTGTCACTTCGCTGCACCACTCTCAAAGACTGCCAGAGAGGTTGGCGGAAATGAGAGGATGACTAATGCAGCGGCGCTAGGTGCAACATTGGCCATCCTAAGGGCCCCCTTTAGATTAGCGGAAGAGTCACTCAATGAGGTTTTCAAGAAAAAGGGCGAAAAGATAGTTCAGGGTAATGTGGAAGTTGCCAAGGCAATGTATGACCGAGCTCAAGAGGAGTTTGTGGGATCGTGTCCACAGAATCTTGAGGAAATTGGGGAAGGCCCATGCAAAGACAAGCTACTTATCACTGGCAATCGCGGAATCGCTCTTGGCGCAGCAGCAGCCAATTTGAAGTGGATTTCTGCGTATCCCATGAGCCCTTCGACGGCAGTGTTTCAAGACCTTGTCGACTGGTCAGAGCGATTGAAGATTGCTGCAATTCAAGCTGAAGACGAAATAGCAGCACTCACAATGGCAATTGGAGCATCATTTGTGGGAGCAAGGTCCATGGTAACCACTTCGGGCGGTGGCTTCTCATTGATGGCCGAGTCTCTTGGCCTAGCTGCTGCCAGTGAAACACCGGTGGTCATCTATAATGCACAACGCCCCGGACCAAGCACAGGACTTCCCACCAGAACCGAACAAGGTGACCTTCTGTTCGTGCTATTTGCTAGTCAAGGCGAATTTCCACGCATAGTTTTTGCACCTAAGGACCCATTGGAGGGTTTTCATGCAACGACCAGGGCGTTCAATCTGGCTGAAAAATATCAGGTGCCAACAATGATTCTTGGCGACCAACATTTCGCAGATTCAGTGAAGAATATTCCCAAAATCGATGTTTCGACGGTAGAAATCAATCGTGGAAAACTTGCAGATGATGGTGACTCCTATCGACGGCATGAGTTCACAGATGATGGAGTGTCACCCCGAGCATTTCCAGGAGATCCCAACAGAACAGTCGTATCAACCGGAAATTCACACACACAAGCAGGGCATATATCTGAAGACCCTGAAATAAGGAATAAGATGGTGGAGAAGTTCCAGAAGAAGATTCCCAGTATTCTCGAAGACATGAATCCTCCGAAGAGATATGGCAGCAAGAATGCGACCAGTACTCTCCTGACATGGGGTTCTTCATGGGGCGCGGTATATGAGGGAATGCAGATGCTGAATGAAGAGGGACATGATCTAGCCCAACTGCATTTCTGTGACATTTATCCACTGAGAGCAGATGAACTAAAGAATGAATTTGAAATTGCCAAATCAATCATATCGATTGAGCAAAATGCAACGTCCCAGTTTGCAAGACTAGTGGCGATGGAAACGGGCCTTGTACCAGATGCAACGATCAACAAATATGATGGGCGACCAATGACGCCACAATGGGTGATTCAAAAACTAAAGGAGGGGCATATCTAATGGTAAACAGAGATGATTTGGAAGCGCCTCAAGAGATTCAGTGGTGCCCGGGCTGTGGAAACTTTGGCATCCTGAGGGCACTAAAAGATACCATAATGGAGATTGGAGAGCCGCGTCATAACTACTTCATCGTATCAGGAATAGGTCAATCGGGAAAGGTTCCTCATTTCATTAACCTGAATGGATTCCATACACTGCATGGTAGACCAATTCCCATCGCTACTGCCGCTGCGGTCGCAAATCCTGGTCTGAAAGTCATAGTTCATGCAGGAGACGGAGATACATTTGGAGAAGGACTTGGTCATATGCTACATGGTGCAAGGCGAAACGTAAACATTGCATGTTTCATCCACAATAACGGCATATACGGTTTGACTAAGGGACAATACTCGCCTACAACTCCCCACGGACAGATTACGAAAACCTCTCCGAAGCCCGTTGGTGTGCCGATGCAAGCTGTAAACCCGATCGGGCAAGCTATTATTGGTGGTGCCACTTTTGTGGCGCGTGGATTTTCAGGTGATATGGAACAACTCACAGGATTAATGGTAAAGGCAATTAAGCACAAGGGATTTGCATTTGTTGAGATTATGCAACCATGTGTCGTTTTCAATAAGGTCTGGACTTGGGATTTCTTCAAAGAGAGAACTTACTCCTTGGATGATGAAAATCACGATTCAAGCGACAAGGTGGCAGCACTGGAAAAATCATTTGAGTGGGGAGAGAAGATTCCGACCGGGTTATTCTATAAAGAGTCAAGAGTGACATTAGAACACGAGCTCTATACGCCAAGGGAGGGTAGTCTGGTCACTCATGAAACGGATAGAAGTGATTTACAACAGCTTATAGATGAACTCTCCCTATAGGTACTGGTATCATAGAGGCGTCCATATGACCGATGATAAAAGGGTAGAAAAGGATGTTCTAGGCGAAGTTGAAGTCCCTGCTGATGCCTATTGGGGCATAAGTACTCAGAGAGCCATTGAGAATTTTAAAATCAGTGGAGAACGAATGCCAGAAAATTTCATTCTTGCCTTGGCACAAGTAAAAAAGGCGTGCATCCTTGCTAACATGGAGGGAGGGAATATTAGCCAAAGGGTCGGACAAGCGATTCTAGAAGCTAGTAATGAAATGCTAGAAGACCATAAAATGCTGGATCAGTTTCCCATCGATATCTACCAGACAGGAAGCGGAACCCAGACCAATATGTGTATGAATGAGGTCCTAGCTAATCGAGCAAACCAGATTCTTGGCCATCCGATGGGAATGAAGGAGCCCGTACACCCAAATGATCATGTGAATATGGGGCAGTCATCAAATGATGTCATACCGACAGCCATGCACGTAGCAGCCTTGCAGGAACTGAAAGAGCATTTATTTCCAGCTATAGAAAAAGCAATTGAGGTGCTTGACACAAAAATTGCTGGATTTGAGGGAATAGTAAAGGTAGGGAGAACACATCTTCAGGATGCTGTTCCTATCCCCCTCTCACTGGAGTTCAAAGTCTATCGTGAGCAGTTATCTGCAACACGGCTAGCTCTTGATGCTGCTCGGGATGAGCTATACACAATTCCCATTGGGGGTACTGCATTAGGAACAGGATTGAATGCACCAGATGGTTTTGCGGAACAGGTATCTGAGATTCTCTCCAAGATTACCGGCTTTCCCTTCGTAGTAGGTGATGTCAAGGCTGAAGGGATTGCCTCTCATAGGCGGTTTGTTCGACTTAGTTCAGGACTAAAGCAATTGGCGCTGTCGCTCATGAAGATGTCAAATGATATTCGCTGGTTGGGCAGTGGGCCCCGTGCAGGTCTTGGCGAGCTTAACCTTCCTAAGAACGAACCTGGTTCGAGTATCATGCCTGGAAAAATCAATCCTACACAGAGTGAAGCACTAATCCAAGTTTGCCTCCGAGTCCTTGGAAATGACCAAGTGGTAACCATGGGCGAAGGATATGGAAGTGTCCTGGACTTGAACGTGGCGAAACCTCTCATTATAGTGACTGTACTCGACTCTCTGAACATCCTAACAGGCGGTATATTATCATTCACTAAGAATTGCCTAATAGGATTAGAGGCAGATTTAGCATTAATTGAGCGACAGCTTGAACGGAGTCTCATGACTGTCACTCGGTTGTCGCCCATAGTGGGATATGATACTGCGAGCAAAATCGCCAAGCATGCACAGGATAACGGACTTACCATAAGAGAAGCGATTGAAGAACTCGATATCGAGATTGATGGAAATCTCGATCAAATACTTGATCCAGCAGAAATGGTCTGATTGAGCTATATGAAGAAATCATTCATAACTGGTTATGTATACTTAGAACAGAGCTACGCGTGCAATAAAGCTCAGAGGAGAGCTATTTGTGACATTCAAACATGACGTTTTGGTCGTTGGTGCAGGTCTTTCAGGACTAAGAACAGCCATCGAGCTGGCAGAAGACCATGACGTGGCCATTTTATCGAAAGTATACCCTCTCCGTTCTCACTCTGTTGCTGCACAGGGGGGAATAAATGCATCACTAGGTGAAGATGACTCCTGGGAGTCGCACGCATTTGACACTATCAAAGGAGCGGATTATCTTGCGGACCAAGATATCGCAGAGATTCTCGCAAAGGAAGCACCTAGGACAGTGATAGAAAATGAGCAATGGGGAACCGCCTTCTCAAGAACGGATGAAGGTGAGATTGCCCAAAGGCCCTTCGGAGGAGCCATGTATCCAAGGACTTGCTATGCTGCCGATAGAACCGGTCACAATCTGCTACATACCACATTCGAGCAATCGCTAAGACTTGGGATTCAACGTTACGATGAATTCTTTGTCACATCTTTGGTGTCGGATGAGAAGGGTATCCACGGGGTTACGGCATTAGAGTTGTCGACAGGGGAGGTTCATGGGTTTGCTTCCAAAGCAGTTGTACTAGCAACAGGAGGTTTTGGAAGAGTCTATGGAAAATCAACCAATGCGCTCATCAATACCGGTGATGGTTGTAGCCTTGCCCTTAGAGCAGGTGTTGCATTAAAGGACATGGAATTCGTTCAATTCCATCCCACAACTCTTTGGGGTACAAACATCCTCATAACTGAAGGAGCCAGAGGCGAGGGGGGACATCTGCTCAATAAAGAGGGCGAGCGATTCATGTCTGTGTATGCTCCTGAGCAGATGGAGCTAGCACCCCGCGATATAGTCGCGAGAGCAATTAGAACGGAAATCAACCAGGGAAGGGGAATAGAGGGAGAATACGTCCACTTGGACTTAACTCATCTCGGGAAAGAGAAAATTATGAGCAGATTGCCTGGCATTCGAGACATTGCGATGTACTTCGCAGGTGTTGATCCGATTGAAACACCCATTCCCGTTCAACCTGGACAGCACTATTCAATGGGGGGAATAGACTGCAATGAGAAGGGTGAAACATCCCTTCCAGGACTTTATTCCGTGGGCGAAACGTCTTGCATGAGTGTTCATGGTGCAAATAGGCTAGGCGGGAACTCGCTGCTTGAAACGCTTGTCTTTGGGCGACTTGTAGGTCAGGCAGTCGCCGAGTACGTGAATGATGCAGCACTCAGTACTGTTCAGCGAGTCGAAGATGGAACGTTCTCAGAACGGGAAAGACTCCAAAAAATGATTCTTAATGAGAGAGGAGAGTCCGTGGCGGAAGTACGCGAAGAACTCAGTAACACTATGGATGAATTAGTCGGAGTTTTTCGCGAGGAAAAGGAATTGAGGGCAGCGCTCGATGCTATCAAGGGCTTGCAGAAACGATACGATAATGTCGCCGTAGGAGATAGCGATGAACGGTTCAACTTTGCATTAGTTCGAGCTCTCGAGCTTGGTAGCATGCTGGATTTGGCTCAAGTGATCACATTGGGAGCACTGAAGCGAACGGAAAGCCGTGGAGCTCACTGGAGGGTGGATTATCCAGAAAGAAATGACGATGAGTTTTTGAAACATACAATAGTCACCAGAGAAAATGAAGAACTGGAACTGAAATACTCAGAGGTAACTCTTGGCAAATTTGAAGTGAAGAAGAGGTCATACTAATGCTCTTGAGAATAGCAAGAAGCCGTAATGGCGGGAAAATTACTCATTATGATTTGTATAAAGTACAAGATAGACCGGGAATGACTATACTTGACGCTTTATTCCAGATACAAGATAAAATGGATCCCTCGTTGGCTTTTCGTTACTCCTGTCGAGGAGCAGTCTGCGGAACTTGTGCCATCCTAATCGACAAAGAGCCGCGACTTGCATGCAAAACGCAGTTAGCAAAAGTCAAAGAACTGAATCAGAGATTGCAGGAGTTTCCTGCACTAACAAGTTCTCCAAAGGGATGGAATCCCAAAGAAGAAATTCTCATTGAACCATTGCCAAACTTTCCAATTCTGAAAGACCTAGTTGTTGATTTGAAAAGGTTCTACGACGCATTAGAAAAAATGAAGCTGTGGGCTAGTCCAGCTAAAGGCAACGAGCCCAGAACACAGAATCCAGCTGAACGCAAGGAGATTGAGAGGTATCTTCAGTGCATATTATGCGCGATTTGCGTTGCTTCATGCCCGATAAACGCTGAAAAGGAGGAATATCTTGGTCCTGCAGCCCTAGCTAAGGCTTGGAGATTTGCTGAGGATAGTAGAACATCAAATAGGGGGCATTATCTTGATGCGGCCGCCAGCAACAACGGGGCTGCACTCTGCGAGCTTATTATGAACTGCGTAAAGGCGTGTCCAAAGGGAGTGGCGCCTGGTGGTGCCATCAGAAAGATAAAGAAAGAGCTTGGGCAAATAGACTGAGTACTCTAAGTCATATTTTCGATTGCATCCTTCGCTCTCCGGAGAGTCAGAGCCACCTGTCCTGCATGATGGACTGTGTGAAATCCGCCCATTACGCGCAGAATTGTTTCAACGGTTCCTTCACGTAATCGTGCAGGAGGCGGCAGGGTTGTTCTCTCCGCCATCATTGAGTCATCCAATTTTGTACATAACTGCTTGAACAAATCATATGCGGAATTAATCGGGAAGGCGAAACTCTCGTAATCACTTTGGTCTGATGGTTCATCCATTTCCTCCAGCCGTATTCCATAATCATCGGCAATTTTTGAGCAGACAATTGAAACGGTCCATGAGATATGTTCTAGTATTTCTGAAACGGATCTTCCTCCGTCAGGGGGTTCCCAGCTGAGAAGTGTAATATCATCCATTAGCTGTGATAATAACCAATTACGGGCACCCAAGCCAAGACGTAGCAAATTTCCACGTAGCCCAACAAGATGATTTTCTTCTGGCAAAGATTATGCCTCCAGGATTATACAACTTGTAGTGAGTAAATTAGACCTTCACTGTTTCCGTTTATGCTTTTTCCCCGGTTCTGACGGATTCTCAAAAGGTGAGAGGGAATCAGAATATGCCAACTTGACTACCTCCTCGAGACTACGGTTTCCCTCTGGATACTCAAGAATAGTTACAAGCTCGCCCATTAGGATGCCAAAGGGCCCCGCGCCTATTTCGCGAGTCACAAGTATTTCTGCATCTTGGTCTAGAATTAGCTGTGCAGTTTCAATACCGCGCTTTGAATCAGCTGATACTCCGGGATTTTCAATGGCGGTCGGGTTTTCCAGTGTTCCATCTGAAACATCAACAAAGAGGATATAGGGTGCTCTGGCGAAATGTGGGCTCACCTCAGAGAAGAGTCCATTATCCTCTGAAACCGGCACCGCAATCCTATTTCCTTTTCGGGTTGCGGGATCTATATGGATGGTGATGGATTCAAGCTCAGGTTCAGCATCGCAGACTCGTTTATCAACAATGTTTGAGATGCGATGTGCATGTTCGAGGGGGAGGTCTTTCCTGACGGAGATATGCATCTCACCAAATAAGACAGCACCAGCCCTCCGCAATCTCACATCATGGACACCCATAACGCCCTCAACACCACGTGCGACTTCACGAATTCGTTTCACATTTTCAAGATCCACCGCTGCATCCATAAGTGAAAAAATGGCATCCTTTGCCAATTGGGCACCTTCCTTCAGGATATAGGCACCAATGGCGATTGCGACAAGAATTTCAACATGAGGGAATCCTGCTGCAGAGAAGAATATTCCTGCAAATGCAATCACTCCTGCCCAGACATCAGCCAAAGAGTGCGCGCCATCTGCAATAAGCGCCCGACTTCCAATTTCCTCCCCCACGTTCCGCTTATAGCGACCAATAAGAAAATACACTGCAGCGGATGTTGCTGCTGCTACCAAAGGCAACAATGCTTGTCGAATTGGTTCAGGATTGAAAATGCTGAAAATTGACTCCCATATGATACTTAGACCGGTTAGGGAAACCATGGCTGCAACAATTAGAGATGCGATGGTTTCAGCGCGATAATAGCCGAAGGGAAATTTCTTATCGGGGTCACGGTTAGCAAGTTTCAACCCAGACCAAACAAGCGCTGATGCTAATATGTCAGAGAAAGAGTTCACAGCATCAGCCTGTAGAGCAACGCTACCGTAGATCAACCCAACTGAGCCCTTCAAGATTGTTAGAAATACCATTAATATGGCAGAAATCATGGCAACCGTTCTGCCCTTATCGAACTCAGATGACGGTCGTCTTCGTCCCCCTTTGTCAACTGCCATTGCAATCACTAATTCCACAAATAATCTCCTAGTTGAATGTTACCATGATTGCAGTCCCAGAAGCGAAGAATTTCCAAACATCTCAATTTATGAATCTACAATCTCGTACATCCATGGGGAGTCTTTTTCATCATCACTATTTTGAATGTCTAGGAGTTGTTTTTGAAGGATATCGATAGCCAATTCTGAGATGTCACTAACTACCCAGCGGCGTTTCATTAGTTCAGCTGCAACAGCGGTAGTTCCAGAGCCAACAAAGAAGTCGGCAATAATATCTTCTTCATCAGTAGAACTCTCAATTATCCGCTTCAACAGAGCACGCGGCTTTTGGGTTGTGAAGCCAGTGTACTCTGCAGAAGCGCCCTGTACTGGAGGAATATCTAGCCATAGGTCAGATACTGGAATTCCTTTTACATCAGCCAAATACTGTTTCTTTGAATACCGTCCGTTTCGACTCGTGTAGATAATGCCTTCATTCCACCACTTGTCCAAAGTTTCCTTCCTATATAGATAAGGGGCCGTTCTTCCTCTCCACTCGAACTGTTTTCTGTTCTGGGTTCGCTGAATCCCATGTGCTTCGATCTCAATTAGGCGAAACCTTCCTCTTTCATCTTCATAGCTATAGGGACGAAGAGCACGCTTATCATGAGGACGATATATTATCTTGGCCTCAAATTCTTCCGCATTGTTGGCATAGAGAAGGATAACATCATGTTGAGAACCAAATCCATGACTTTGCGCTTTTGGGCTATTTGTCCTCTTCCAGATAATTTGATTTACAAAATTCTCATATCCAAAGATTCTATCGAGCATAACCTTAGCGTAATGCATTACGTGTGAATCAAGATGGAGCCAAAAGGAACCATCCTCAGTAAGCAGGGGCTTCATTGCTTCAATACGTTCGTTCATGAAGGATAAGTACGCCTCTAACCCCCCATCCCATACATCAGAGTATGAATCATACTCAGTTAGGGATGCAGCATTCTTCCCGCTCGCGACCCCCTTTTTCTTTATCGTATAATCTTGACCAGAAAAGAAAGGAGGATCAATATAGATTGCTTTAATTTTTGATTGCAGTTCAGTGCCAAGACTTTCAATGGCCTCAAGGCAATCTCCTAGGAATATCTTGTTCTTCCATGAGGACATAATCAGTATAGATGATACAATCCTTATCACTCCTTACATTATCCAATCATCCATTGAAATTATCCGACACCAATATTAGAGACGATACAACCTAGAGAATCGCTTGGAGGATTAAATAATTGCAGAAATACCAAGTGCCAATTGTTGCAATGATTGTTTCCATCCTTGTGTTACCAGGTGCAGTAATGGCACTGGTGGTAGTTGGACCGATTTCTCCCCAACAGGCTCCAAATCCTGTTAAAGTTGCCGTAGTAGGTAGCACCAGAGGCCAGGCGATCGTCAGCTCGCTCGAAATTGACCAGTCATCAATTTCTCTGACTCTGGCAGATAGCATTTTCGATGCCATTTCGGCAGGGCCTGATGTAATTGTCATAATTGATTCGCCCATTGTGGCTGGAGATCTTACAATTCTAAGCCCATACGTTGATGGAGGTGGTGGGCTTCTTATCCTCTCTGGAGCTGAAATGACCGCCACTGGTACTGGTTTTTCCGAACTCTCAATAACAGAGTCAAATGATCTCCGAGCTAGCCAAGATAATGCAGGTGTCGTTACACGCATGTTGGAAGTGGAGCATCCGTTATTGAGCATTGATTGGTCATCCGCCCCAGCATCTGAGAAAATCACAATCCTCCCAGAGCTATCTGATTCGTCTACGATTCTTCTTGCCAATGACACGGGCTTCGGTACAGCAGGTGCACCACTGCTCGTACATACGGAATATGGCTCTGGAGATATACTGGTCTACACACCTTGGTTGACAGTAAATGAAACAGCTGAAGTAGAACAAACAAACTATGAACTAATCTTATGGCCCTACTTCAACTATTTCCTGTATTCGTCATCAGTCTATCTTGGCGGAGAAACGCCCTATACATACGCGGAGTGGGAATACTCGCCTGTTCCGCACTATGAGCAACAGTTGATCATCGGGATTATAGTTCTGGTGATAGGTATTACCACAGTTTCGGCCTATAGAACCATGAGAAAACGCTCGAAGAAACGGAGGGAGGTTCTTACTGAAATAGAAAAAGCAGAACTCCTCGTTGAAACCACTGAAGAAGTCGATGAGTGGGAAGAAATTGGCATGCATCGGCAACTTGGTGGATTTCTAATACAGCTATTCGCAACGCTATTGATAATTATCCCAAGAGTTGTCCTCTCGATTATGATCTACCCTCGTTTCGTGATGCCCTTCCCACAAGCAGCAGGTTGGTTCTCCTTCAGTGTTAACTTATTCCTTGGTCTTTGGGTATTGTTTGACTTGGGTACCAGTGTGGCTCTTGCGAAGTACTTTGCAGAGTATAGGGTGTCACAGCCAGAAGAGGCAGTCAAGTATGCTCAAATCTTCGTATGGTTTCAGTGCCTGACTGGCATGGTGCAAATCACATTGGTTGCATTTGTTGGCTCCATATTATTCCCTCACACATATCTGGCGCACTTATCTTACGTATTCATAGCCCATTCGCTATTCCAATTCCCAGGCTTCACCCTTCTCTTTATTCATGTCTTTCGGGGAATGAACAGGATAGACCTGCAACAAATCACTAGTATTCTCTATTATGCCGTGTTCAATATCCTAGGTCCATACGTCATGATACTGGTCTTCCGTTGGTGGGGCAGCCAAAATCCCATCTTTGGGGAGGCACTAGGAGGTGCGATAGGACAAGCAGTTGGGTCATACCTAACAGAATGGATGACATTTGGAGTTTCGCTCTATCTGTTTAAGAGACTGGGCTTTAATGCTAGCACGTTGTTCAGAGTCGATTTTGGGAGGGACCAAATCAAAAAGGCAATGAAATTTGGTGCCAAATGGACAGTCGGGGCGGCAACCGTGCCCCTTGTTTGGTTCTTTCAAATGATTCTAGTTAGCACCAATTTACTCAATTGGTCAGCGCTACAGGGACAATACCAGCTCGCATGGGACCTTGCAATAATGGTTTCAGTAGTCGGGTTGTTCATGGAGGGGATGCTTGGAGGTATCTCTGAAGCTTACTCTCATGCAAAAGAAAAGCTAACCGAATTGTATACAGCACAAGGTCTCAAATATGGGGCTTTCTTTGTCTTCTGGCTTATTTCCGTATTAGCTGCAGTTGGCCCAAGAGCAATCCTTGGCGCGGCAGGTGAAAATTGGGCATATGCAGCGTACTTGCTTTGGTTCTTTCTGCTATTCCAACTGATGGGCTTTTGGAGCTGGCTTGGTGACTGGATGTTTGCTGGAGCAGAAAAAACAGGACTTGCTGCAGCAGTGTGGATTCTGGAGCAATCTGTGAGGGCAATAGGAATGGCGTATTTTGTCATTACTGAACCAGTTATCTATGGCATATACCTGGGGGGAATGCCCGGAATCATAATCGGCTATTGCATTGGACTCTTTGTGAAGGATATTGTGGCATGGATCATAATTAGACGGAAAATCGCTGCACCGAAATTCTATACATGGCAGAGCTACATCGGCCCAGCGTTAGCAGCTATTATGAATTACTTGATTCTGGAAATCCTATCAAGACTCATCTGGGGCGGAGTGAATGATATCATCACCTCGGCCTTGCTCTTCTTCATAGGCACATTGCCATCTCTATACATCTATTCGTTCATAAGCGGACTAACAGGAACCTGGGATGAGAGAACGCTCTCTGAGTTTAAGCGAGCCTCTGAGATGGTAAGGGCACGAGGACTGGGATGGTTGTCTCGACGATTCTATGGATCCATAGCGTTGGGTGCAGCAATATCTCCACTCCACGACAGATATCCAATAGATATCTATGACGACGCAATGGCAGAAGCCAAAGAACTCACTAAGGAGAAAAAAGAGCTGGTCATCTAAGAGCAGAAGAAGGAAAAATGGATTCCAATTTCACCTATGGTGGAACCCAACCGGCAAGTTAATTGCAGCTAGAGAGTGTGATATCTTACTGAGATTCAAAAATCCATATCGTCGAGGACTTCTTCGCCTGTTTGATCAATTTCTGCCTCTTTTTCTGCAACCTCTTGTTTAACCAAACGTACGAGATAACCAGCAATCCTGTTCCGAACAGTCTTTGTTTGGACATCAGTATATTGTTCAACGAGTCGTTTGTTCGTTTCAAAATCATCGGTAAACTCGTCAGGATAGTACTGCATCAATCGCCTTGCAGCAGCCTTAATGTAGGTCGGTCTAATACTTCCCAATTGTTATCCACCATCAAATCTGTTCGGTTTTGTGGAGCGGCTCGACTGCGTTTATAAAGCATGTGGTTACTCCGTCCTAAAGTGGTGCTCTCGCAGTGCTCTATCGATACTTAGCAGATGCATATGACGCTATTGAATCAGTTTCATCCTCTCTAGAGAAGATTGACATATTCTCGAAGCTGCTAACAGAAGCAACTGCTGACGAAATTGAGAAGATTATTCCGCTGACGATTGGGAAACTACATCCGGACTGGCAAGGTCTCCCTGAGATTGGAATAGCAGAGAAAATGGCAATTCAAGTGATTGCGCAAGCGGCTTCTTCAACAGAATCAGCTGTGAAAGACAGGCTAAGAAGGATTGGAGACATTGGATCCGTTGCAGAAGAGCTTCTGGAGTCAGGGAGCCAAACGACACTTGCACCGGAGGAACTCACAGTAACCGGGGTATATGTGACGCTAGATGAAATTGCAGAAGAGAGTGGCACGGGGAGCGCCAGAGTGAAAATGTCCAGATTGATTGGATTGCTATCTGATGCAGAACCGCTCGAGGCGAGATACATTCTAAGAACAATCACCGGTTCACTTCGATTGGGTTTAAGCGAGATGGGTATCCTTGACTCGCTTGCTTTAGCTTTTACTGGTACTCGTGAAACCAGACCGGATATCGAGAGAGCCTTCAATATGTGTAGTGACCTAGCACGTGTGGCCAAGCTTCTACACTCTGAAGACCTGACTGCAATTAGGGAATTGGGACCGCAAGTCGGGACACCCATTAGAATGATGGCTGCCAAAAAACTCACAACAGCTGAAGAAATATTGGAGAAGGCAGGTGGCAAAGCCCTTGTGGAAGTCAAATACGATGGGGAGAGAATCCAAGCGCATCGGAAAGGTAATCGAATTGTGCTATTTTCCAGAAGGCAAGAAGAAATAACACACCAGTACCCAGATGTAGTGCAATATATCACAGAAGGAATTACAGCTGATTCTTGCATAATCGAGGGTGAATGTATAGCCATTGACCCACACACAGGAAAAACGCGCCCATTCCAGGAGCTGATGAGACGCAGGAGAAAGACGGACATTCGAGAAATCAGTGAAGAAATACCTGTTGCCTTCAGGGCGTTTGACCTTTTACTTCTGAATGGTGACGACCTTACTAGTAAGCCGATCCTGACACGTCGTAATCATCTGGAGAGCATCACGGTTTCTAATGAGAACATATCGCTTACAGAGGGTGAGGTAACTGATGATTTCAAGAGGTTGCAGGAACTTTTTGAAAATTCTTTGAAATCGGGCAATGAAGGAGTAATTGCAAAGGCTGTACATGATGATGCAGTATATCAAGCTGGTTCTCGGTCGTGGCTTTGGATCAAGTTGAAGCCGTCATACACAGATACATTTACGGACTCAGTAGATTTGGTTGTAGTTGGAGCGCTACATGGGAGGGGTAAGCGGACAGGAGTGTATGGAACAATTGTGGCATCAGCCTATGATGAAGAACACGATACATTTCCAACGGTATGCAAGATAGGAACCGGTTTCACTGATGAGATGCTAGCAGAGTTCAAAGAGCGTCTTGATGTATTGCGACTTGAGAGTCCGAGTCCCAAAGTCCTAGCAGACATTCAGGCAGACATATGGTTTGAGCCAAAAGAGGTAATAGAGGTGATTGGTGATGAGATGACTCTGAGCCCAATTCATCTTGCGGGAAAGGATAGACTGAGAGAGGGAGGATTGGCCATACGATTTCCACGTTTCACTGGAAGATGGAGGGATGACAAATCCCCCACTCAAGCAACTACAGTGGGCGAGCTCATTGAGTTATTCCAATCCCAACATGCAAGAAAAGGTCATGAGTAAGACACAAATTTGAATGAGTTCTGTTTTAGTAACGTAAGATGTGATAATGGATGCACAGTATTCGTGTGGACGATCGGAAACTAAGATTCAGTGCGGCGCATTTTGTACAGGGAACGGATTATTGCGAAAGCCTTCATGGTCATAACTACCAAGTGTCTATCACCATAACTGGAGAGTTAGATTCATACGGGATGGTGCTCGATTTTGGAGTTGTGAAGAAGCAGGTCAAAGAAATATGCGATACTCTGGACCACATGATACTACTGCCAGGAAGCTCGGATGTGATCAACATTACGTCGGGAACAGACGAAATAGAAGTGAATATCGATGATAAGCGGTATGTCTTTCCTTCAGAGGATTGTTTGATCCTTCCAATACCAGCAACTACCGCCGAGTTACTTGCAGAATATGTAGCCTCAAACCTAGATTTGCCAAACAAATATCAAACCAAAATATGTGTCAGTGAAAGCGAGGGAAGCAGCGGATGCTTTTACTCCGAGCCCACATGAAATCTAGCCCGATATCGCAAAGCTAAAAGGCGATTCATTCACCGCCTCTTAACAACAGCTTACACGTTTTCGTGAACGCCTTAGGAGATACAGAAACTGGTCATCGATACTCAGAACGAGAGCCCAAAACACAGAATCCAACTCAAGAAAGTGGGAGTAAAGAATCTCAAGACATTCTTGATTACAGAGAGAAGTGGATTGAGGCATCATATCATACCAACAGTAGAGATGACAATTAACCTCCCAGCGGATTTGAAGGGAATCCACATGTCAAGATTAGTTGAATCGATGACTGAAGTGATTAGTGACCAGTTTCGAGTACATGAATCAATCGAAGAACTGCAGATTAAGATTCTTAAAGCTCTTCGAGAACGTCATGGATTCAAGCGGGGAGAGATTAGGTTCGACTTTGAGTTCGGATACTCTACTAAGACGCCTGTTTCCAAGAAGAGAAGCTGGGAAGTCTGTGACATCACTGCCTCCACTGTGAAGGAGAACGGCAAGCCAGCAATCCATGATGTTTCTGTCAAGGTCATAGGGAATACAGTCTGTCCCCATTGCTTGGCGAATAATGGAGGGATGACCCATATGCAGCGCGCATCGGGGACAATCAGAGTGGTAGGAACTACACAAGACATTCCCACCTACGGTTCTATGATCGAGGTCGTAGAGAACTCATTCTCTAGCAAGACATACTCTTTGTTGAAACTTGAGGATGAAATGTATGTAACAAAGAAGATGCATGACAACCCTCTTTTTGTTGAGGATGTATGCAGAAACATCCTCCAGAATGCGCGAGAATCTTTCGCCGGAAGAAAACTGGAGATGCATGCGGAGGCACGTTCGTTAGAGAGCATTCACAAGCATGATGTCATTGCACATGGAAGAATTGTGACAAATGGCGAATAGCCTTTCGATTTTTTGAGGGAGTACATGCTGAATACTGTTTAATACAATTTTTCGTTGAGCTTCCATCCAGCAATCCCTGTGTCAGGCATGGCGTTATAGAAAAAGAGGGTAGTCCAAATGAGAAAAGAGAATGTCTTGTTGCTAGCAATTCTATTGATTCTTCTGTCAGCTAGTGCCATGCAAACTAACACCGAGGAGATGTATCCCGAAACATCTATCCAGTCTGGGGTTGAGAATACAGAAAAATTCCATAGCAATCCCAGATCAATATCATCTTACTCGGACACTAAGACAGGATATCTTGACCCCCTAACTGTGGAACGCTTTGGCTGGACGACGTCTGGAAGCATAAGTGCTAGAACCGATACAGATAGCAATTTGGTCTATAATCTGCCCCTAGATGAGAGCCACAATTGGGTCGGAAGTAAAGTTGGGGTAAATATCGATAATCTTTCTCGTCACTATGCGGTAAATGGCACCTTTGAAGATGGCATTGTCGATACAAATGTGAATCCTACAGGAGAAGTAGAAAGCTATCCATATGGTTGGATGCCCTCTTTTGTTAGCACAGATGAAAGGCAGACTCAAAGGTCCGCTTATGTTGGAAGCGGGAGAAAGTATGTCACTGCAGAGAACGAGGGAGACTACGGTACCCAGGGTCATCCAAAGGAATATTCACACTTCGCAGGGACAGCGATAATGTGGAATCAAAATATCACGCGTATACCATATACTGAGCAGTTCTATTTCTCATTTGATTATCAGTATTTCCGGGGGCCCTTAGAAGCTGCCGGTGGTGGTAATGCCTCATTATTCTTAGCCATTAACGGTACCAGAGTCTGGAATATGAGTCTTGACACCATTAATGAGAGAGGAACCTGGTATTCCACACAAAAGATACCGATACAAATATCCGAACCAGGCGACATTTTTGTTTTTACAATTGGGCTGAGCATAGACAATACTATGTACCTTGACCCAGAAATTCACGGCGGGCTAGAAAACACTGCGTACATTACACTCTTCTTGGATGATGTCAAATTTATCGCGCAAGACCCGATAGGCCTAAATCAAGTGGATTTATCCATGACTGTGGATAATACTACTGTTCATTTCGACACTCAATCTGATAGTGGGTATGCTGAGATTACAAATGCAGAATACTGGACAGCAGGACCTGTGACCACCGTTCTTGAGGCTAACACAAGCATTGGATTTGTCTATGTGGCACGGCTGCTAAGCCATAATTTCGTTAATTCTAGTTGGACAACAAGCGAAGACCAAACTGGCATAGAATATGAAGTCGACTTTAATCAACCTCTCTACTTGGAACTCTATACATACCTTGGCTTTCTTGGTGATTATGAGAATTTGAGAATTCGAGCGACCCACCCTCATGATTGGGCGAATCCCACCATATACGATCCTTTCGGAGCCAATGTCACAGATTTATGTGTCCTTGGTGAGGACTACTTCCAAATCAGTAGCAGTCTAACATCTCGTTTAGGTTGGTGGAGAATAAATCTCGATGCGCCCAACTACCTGAACTCTAGCATTATTCAGGTTTATGACCAAGCAAACGAATTGTGGATTAATTTAACACAGATTCGAAGTTCCAATCTAACAAGGGCGACCGTTAGTATTGGCACAACAAGTGATGTCGCCACCGATGCAAATCCCGTAAACATGACTTGGATTTCTCCTGAGGGGGCGACTTGGTTTTCCGAGTCTCTTTCAGGTGACTCCTCCGGAGAAGTAAATGGTAGTGGATTGATATTCGGCCCCGATAATACGACAGCAGGTGAATGGTATACCCTAATTGAATGGACCAATGGCACTCACGTTGCCCACGGGGGGTCAACCTTTGGAGTCTATCATCAAAGCGAGCTTGCAGCTCTTGATGATATCATTGATACTGAGGCGGGCTTAACTGTGAGAGCTAGAGTCCAATTCCGCGACTCAGAGAACGGGGATTATCTCATAGGTTCGTCTGCAAATGTTATTGCAAATTGGACAAGTGGCATCATCGAATTTCAGCCAAATGCAGTAAACAACTGGTGGGAATACGAACTTGATACATCAGGATTGACTGGAGGCAATTATACTCTTGTTGTAAATGCGTCACTAGCTTACTTCGATAATTCTTCAACATCCCTAGTTCTACGTGTTATTCGGACTGATAACACGCTGACTTTGAAACAAGATGTGGCGGAACTAGACTTAGGCGAGCCTTTCGTAGCGATTCTGCATTATCAAGATTCACTTGATGTGGACATAGAAGGAGCTCAATTATCAGTAAGATTCTCTGGACCGTCCGAGGGCATAAATTGGTCCTCTCCAGTCGACCAGGGTTCTGGAAACTATACGATTGATTTCAGCACGTTCCTCTCTGGAAGCTACACAGTAACTATAACGGCTAAAGCAGATTTCTATGAGGCGGCTGAAGATGCTCTCTTCATTTATGTTGGCGAAATTGGAACTGAACTGACTATCATAAATGGAAGTACTGGTGCCATAGATTATGGAGAAGACTACAGAATTGTTGTGGAATACCAAAATATAACTGGTTATAGTTTGGATGGGGCAACAGTTTCGGTTGCTAGTATCTCACCAGAAACGGGATTAGAAGTCACAGAAATTAATGCACTGGGAGATGGATTCTATGAGATTCTTTTCTCCTCGTCTAAAGCTGATACATACACACTACTCATTGCAGCCAACCTAACCAATCACAAGACCCAGTTTAAGTCATTTACTTTGTTGGTGTCCGAAATCAGCACGGTGCTGACACTGGTGGCATCCGATGATGTCATAACTATCGATGAATCTTGCTTTATTGAATTAACTCTATTGAATAGCACGGGAGATGGCGTAGAAGGAGCCAGTGTGACAATTATTGATCCCCCAGATGGGCTGGTTATATCGGATACTACAGATTTGAGCGGAGGATCCTACTTCATTACAATATCATCAAATCAAACGGGAACCTATCAACTGGTATTCCGAGCATCACACATGAACCATATAGATTCAACTAGTTCACTCACTCTGTCCGTTGTACTTGTTCCCACGCGAATATATACGGGTAATCAGGAATTGGACCCCGTAGTTGAATATGGTGATTCATGGACCTTAAGATTCTACTATGAAGGCCTAGATCGTAATGGACAGGCCTATGCTAATATCTCAGGAGCTGACATTTTGGTCGAAGTGATTTCTGGCTCAGAGAGTAGTATGGGCATGACAATAACCGAGTGCGAAGAGTGCTTCTATTTGGAAGTCTGGACAAAGGAAACGGGCATTTGGGATATACGAGTTCTAGCAAATAGAACAGGATTCTTGGAGGCTGATGCTGATATTAAATTGACCGTCATCCAAACTCAAACAGCCATCAACTCCATTGACGACTTCGAATGCTATGTGCAGAACCCTGTCGCGTTCTTGGTGAATTACTCGTATGCGAGTAATGGTACAGTCGTCCCCGATGCGGAACCACGTGCATCGGGCACAGGGTCTGGTTGGGTCACTATGCAAAAGCTAGCTTCGGGTCTCTACAATGTCACATTAATTGCAGAGGAAACAGGAAGCTACAGTATAGAATTGGTATTTTCGTCAGAAGGACATGAACCTCAATCTGTATCACTGGATTTCACTGCATCGCTTCGGCCACTGAGTATCGTAGTGGATACCATCATTTGGCGTCAAGGTACGAATCTAGTTCTTACAGTGACTACTACAGATTCAGAAGATGGTACAGCTATTTCAGATGCACATGTTGAGTATGTCCTGATTCAAGATGGGAGTGAGGTTTTATCCGGCACGCTAGATTACTCCGAAGCTGGAACATACAGCGCAACAATTCCGGTGAATTGGCGAGAAACAGACGACTTACAGGTAGAATTCACTGTGCGTAAGCAGTTCTATGAGTCAACTAGTACAACGGTGAATATAGTTACTCAGCCAGATATTGCTGCATTTCTGAGTGAAGCGGCAATGACGGTCATTCCCATCGGTCTCGCGGCAGTGGTCGTTTTGAGTTTAGTGGCTGCTGCTTACAATAGATATCAGAAACGGCAGATGGAGCACCTTCAGGAAACCAGGAAGGTCAAGCGTAGGTTTGATGATGCTGCCAATCTACTGGGCATGATCGTTCTTCACAAGAGCAGTGGTTTGCCGGTTTATTCAAAAATTCTCAAGAGTGGTCTGGAGGAGGGCATGGTGTCAGCCTTCATAACGGCAATAACTCACTTTCGATCAGAATTCGAAATGAGTGAACATTCTGTGGAAGGGCGTGCAATTCCAATATCTGATGTCATTAGGGCTGTACCGACCAAGAATCTGATTTGTGCATTCATCACGATTACTTCGCCATCTCGTGCTCAAGAAATTAGAATGGAGGCATTCTCTGCCGCCATTGCAGAAGGCTATGATGAGCTCTTAGGGGAAACTCCCAAGGAGTATAGAGATCATGGAATAGCAAATGAAATGGACCAGCTGTTCGAAAAATTCATGGATGGTAGCCTCCTCAGAAAGTACACTCTGAGAGAAACAGCCGAAATTGGCGATAAGTACAAGCCCGTGGTCAATCACGCTCAAGAGCTGAATGGAGAGGAGTCGTTCAGCTTGTACCAGCTAGCACAGCTGGTGATGGATGACGGGATTCTTGAAGCGGAAGCCTACTACAGAATTCTTGATGTGGTGAACGAGGGAGTTCTAGTACCCGAAAGCTCACCTAGAGAAGCCACCTATTTCAATGATGTTGACTAGATAGGATACTTGACAACACCCTCTGTCCCCTCCTGTTCTTGTGGAAAGCCAGTACGAAAGCCGTAAGGTACCCACAATGGCACTCTATTAGCCATTTTATCCACATATTTTGATGCATATCTAGGTATTATCCAGATATCACGCCAATAGGCCGTGGATTTGACGTAACCTTTTATGCATTCCAGTAGAAGTAAGGGTGAGTTGTACCACGGAACACAAACATGGAGATGCGAAAATGACCGACACTAAATCCAACAACCCTCGACCAAGTTCAACCCTTCAGAAGAATGCAGAAGTTCTCCACGTGCTTTACGGCCTGCTTGATAGTGATCGCGAACCAACAGACGCAGATGCCCAGAGCCTGCGTGTTCTCTACGCTAGCTCCTAATTTCATGCTCCTCATTTCATTATGAGGTCTTTTCGCGGCTCCGTGTGCACCTCCCGGCAACCGAACCGCAGTGGGGGCGTCTTTTTGCCCCCACAAATTCTCCTGATTTTGATTCTGGTTTCGTGTAAACCTCATATCTATTCCAAAAGCGTGGATGTGATTGATTAGAACACGTGGTCTAAATAACTAATCAACCGACCAGATTTTATACCGCAGGACACAATGCGAGCACAGGAGCTATTGTTCGAGTTTCTCTAACGCATCAAGAGCCGCGACCGCTTGATTTTGACCAGCTTGCGCGTATAGCTCACCTATGTAGTCTAGACTCCATCCCTCAATCAGGTCGATATATGGTTGTAGCAGAACTCCGAGAGGAATAGACTTCTGATGCCCTAGACTGAACAAGGCCGCGGCCTCCCCATTTTCCATGGACAAACAGCCTCTACTCCTAAAATGCTCAATGTCGTGCTTTGATATCCTGTATACAGCCTCATGAGAAGCCACTCCGCCTGTTTTCCAAGATTGATCCAACTTCTTTAATGACTCTCTTAGTGCATTGATTGGAGAGAGAGGTGCGTCAATTTTCGAGCTATCTTTTCCATACCAGGATGACGTGCCATCGACACCGACTGCAAAGGAAGGTACATGAATCTCTCCTGGTGCCAGATATTCAGCGCCCAAGCTCCAAGAAGCACACACAAGTAGAATCACCTTGGCGCCAAAATAAATCAACTCCTCGGCGAGAGCAGTAATTACCGACGCACCCATTTGAGGAATTATGACATGAATGGGCGAACGCTCATATTCTCCGAGAAAGACCTTCTTTGGCTTGCAATATGGCGAGTATTTGGCTGCGCTCCATTCAGTTTCCTTGAGGCCGCAGATCTCCTTTAACTTTTGATACACGGGTTGATTGAAGGTAAGTATCACTCTAGATGAAACTCTGAGTTTCTCGGCTTCCTCACCGTGATTTCGTGCTTCTCGCTCGACATCCGATGGGTCAAGTACAAACATAGGTTTCAGCTCGAGTTACTGCTTGCATCAATTACTGGAAACTGAGTTCTTTCTGAGATAATAAGACTCTTCAGCTCGTAGCAATGCTTTGCTCTTTCCAGTAGCAAACGCACACAACTAGAACCTCTCCTGCCAAAAGAACGCTGCATAAGCCAATAGCTGGACGGCTGCGTAAGGCTTCACCATGTCAAAATCTTGTCCCGATATCTATCAAAGCAATTGTCACAGACTCGTATCCAAAGATTCTCATCCGGATTTTCTAGCCGCTTGGACCTGATACCTCCATCTACAATATCGAGTTCGCATCCACATATATTACATGTGTAGTGAGCCACAATTCTGAATTGGATGACCCTACTCGGGCACGTGTAAGTTCGCTCGTTTCGTTTTTCGCTGCCCAGCTCTCTCATGTCGCCAAGAACCCGTAGCGAATGAAGAACTGGGTACATTCCCACAAACGCTTCAGAACACATACCCTTAGGAGTGTTCCATTCGAAGGCAAACTCTTGTCCGGCGTTATGCCCTGCCCTGCAGTTACCATCTTTGACAATTTCAATTGTAAAGCGAACAGGTTCGTTCCAGTGCTCACCAATTGAGATTGTGTCTTCGTCCCGTTTTGCTCCACTCATAGTCATTTCCACCTTTGAACAGGATGAGGTATTCCCATAACCTGCTTGGGGACCAGATATCAGTATTTAGACTCTGGTTGCGAATTCACGAACTAGTTCAATGTAGCTTTCAGCCGGGAAGTCCCAAGTCTTTGTTTCAGGATTGAAAATATCAAAGAAGGGTTCATGTTCCTCTTTGACAACTTCGTAGCCGAGTTGGAAAGCATAGAAGGGTATCTCGTCCCGCATGATGTTGAAGCCCTTGACAAACTGATTCACATATTTGCCCGGCAAATAAACTCTCATTGATATGCGAGTCGGAGATTCAACTGAGAATCCAAGAGCGAAGGGAAGCTGATAAAGGCTATAGATTATGGAAGAGGCTGTTTCACCAAGCCTCATAAAGACCCAAATCTCAGTCGGGTCATCACCAAGGTCATAGATGGGTCTATAGCCCTTTATTACCCCCTCTCGTTCCAGTTTCTTGATGCGTTTGTTCACTTGAGACTCTGAGAGATCGAAATTCGCTGCGATTTGCTTCATTGTTGCCTCAGGATTATGAATCAGCTCCTTGATGATCTGTACATCCTTGTAGTCGAAGTCTGAGAGGGCAGGACGCGAATCAACCGAGACGGGATTTCTTCTATCGGATTTTAGACTACGTTGGATAATGCTGTACCATCTTTCCCAATCCCAAAGCCACCCCTCTTCAGAATCATAGTAAGAGAGATTGGGACGCTTTCGCTCATAGTCGACGATGTCGTATATCTCATAGGAAGATACAAGCCCACCTCTCACCATTTCATCAGCAATCTGCTTGTTCATTTGGGGGGTGACAAGAGGATACATCGAGTGAACCAGGTATCCGTTATATTTGCCTACCGTGGGAGCGTAGTTCCAGTAGCACGGCATGGCTGTTACCAATTCAGACAGTATATCGCTATTCTGAGGATTCTCCTCAAGAATCAATAGGTGCTCGCCAAGTCCAATCCTTCTTTCATGCGTCTGCACCCGAGGTGTCTTCAGAATACCAGCTTTTCTCATATTTTCTAGGCGGTAACGTACAGTTCTATCCGAGATCTCCTTTAATGATTCATCCCTGGCGAGTTCCTGCTGCAATTGACGTGCAGAGGTCTTTGCACCCAGTTTGTCCAAGAGCTCCAGGATTCGCTTATCTCGTTTGTCGATTGTATGGCTTGCCATGAATTCACTTACACCCATTTGCTGCTGACTTGCTCGTTGTGCAGATGTATGAACTGCACTACTGTATATAGAGGGACCTATCGGCCTTGATTTGCTATGTTGGCAATATTTATAAAATTTGTTGCCAATAATAGCATAGGATGAAATATTTGGCAATAAATGGTCTAATAATTGCCGTAATTATCGATTCTGTCAATAGGAAAGGGTTCGCGAGGTGAATCATAGGTGACGGAAATGACGCTTCCCAAAAGCGCGATTGTAGTACTGGATACTCTGGCTGAAGATGGGCCCCTTACAACTCGTGAAATTAGCGATAAGTCAGACTTGGCTATGCGGACAGTAAACTTCGCTCTCAGAAAGCTAAGGAAATGCGACTTATGCAAGGGTTATCCGGACTTGATGGACACGCGTCTAAACTACTATGTTGTCAATCCTGAAAAAATGAGGCTATATCAAATTGATCTTGATCGATGGAGAACCATGGGTCGAGTCTATCTCAAAATAGCATAGGAATTAGTAAAGATGGGGAAACGGGAGTGTGGCGTTTTTCAATGGCTGCTAGCCAGAGAATGTACATCAACTCGCTAACCAGTCGAATCGGTTCGTTCAGTTGTACGTGTTCATCCTTCCATAGTTTCTATCGCCCGTTCTCCATCACCCCCTCCGCAATTCGTCATCACTGAGTCATAATAGCGTTAGAGTTATATTCTGATAAGCCAAACGTGCCTCTAACATTCCAAGGCGGTTAAACAAGCTTCACGAAACAAACCTCAACACCAAGCAGACTAGTCAAATACCAGAAGAGATTCCGCCATCTCAGGTACATATCAGATTTTACAGAGTCATTCTGCAGTGGTCAGTAGGCTAGTTTTCATCATGGAATGTCAGGAGCGTGAAAAAACTGAGCGATTATCCGAGCGAAGAACCTGTTCTAGTGACTTGTGGCCTACCCTATGCTAGTGGAGAAATGCACATCGGTCATTTGAGAACCTACGTACCAGCAGATGTGTTTGTCAGGCTCCTAAAAAAGATGCAAACTGAAGTGCGGTTTGTTTGCGGTTCAGACACACACGGAACTCCAGTTCTCACGAAGGCTGAAAAAGAAGGCATCAGCCCCAAGGAATTGTATCAGAAATATCATCAACACTATTTGGAAACCTTTCCGAAACTGCACATAAATTTCGACAACTATGGTACCACTGATGACCCGGAGAATATTCACCGGACGCTGCAGATCGTTGAAAAAATCCAAGAGAAGGGATATATCTATCCCCAGAAATTAGAGAGCCCCTATTGCCCCAATTGTGGCCGTTCATTGCCCGACCGTTTCGTCAGAGGAGAGTGCCCGTATTGCCATGCGGATGCACGTGGTGATGAATGCGACCAAGGATGTGGCAGATACCTTGAGCCTGGTGAGATTCTGAACCCCAGATGCGCAATATGTGGTTCTCCAACAAAGAAAGTTGAGAGAACTCATTACTACTTCGAATTGACAGCATTTGAGGACTTCCTTAGAGAATTCTTAGAGAACGTTGAAGGAACGAAGAATGCCAAGAACTATGCGCTAGGCTGGGTGAATGAGGGGCTAAGGGACTGGTGCATCACTAGAGACCTAGACTGGGGCATACCATTCCCTGGAGATGAGTCTCTGACATTGTATGTTTGGGTCGACGCACCAATCCACTATATGTCAAGCACAGAGCAGTGGGCCAAGAAGATTGGAGAACCTGATAAGTGGGAAGAATTCTGGCTCCCCGGTAATGCAAAACTTGTCCACTATATTGGGCAGGACATTGTCTACCATCACTGTATATTTTGGCCGTCCATGCTGAAAGCAAGTGAATACAATTTACCCTTCGCCATAGTTGCCTCGGGAATGGTCAAAATAGAGGGGCATAATTTTAGCAGAAGTCGCGGCTATGTGGTTTGGATTCAGGAAGACTATCTAGACAAGGGGCTCGATCCAGATTACCTGCGATATTATATGGTAGCAGCAACTTCGCAGACCAAGGATCTTGATTTCAGCTGGGAAACCTTCAGAGACAAGGTCAATAATGAGCTTGTGGCAACCTTTGGCAATTTCATCTATCGGGCACTTCACTTCACGAACAGCAATTTCGGAGAGGTTCCAGAGGGGGTTCTTGATGATGCACTCAGAATCCAAATCGAGCAATCTGTTGATGCGATACGGGATGCGGTGAATCAGTATGAACTGAAGAAAGTATCAGATGAAATATTGCGATTGGCCGCTGTTGGAAATGAATACTTCCAGGCAAACAAACCATGGGAACTAGTCAGGAATGAGAAGGAAAAGGCGGCGGATATACTCTATAACGCGGTTGCCTTGGTTAAAGCGCTTGCAATAGCAATTGAGCCCATAATGCCCAGGACAGCAGAGGTGATCTGGGAACAATTGGGATATCAGGGCGATGAGATCCACCAAATTCCCCTTGATGATGCACTCACGCCACCAAAGGTTGGAACCAAGCTTCCGAAACCGAAACCAGTAATATCAAAGGTCGAGGACGATCTTCTCGAAGAACTTGAGAATTCATTTCAGAACAGAATTAAGAAAGCCAAACAGGCAGAGAGTGGAGAACCCATGATAAAAGACACAATTGAATTTGATGATTTCAAGAAACTTGACTTCCGAGCTGGAAAGATACTGAAATGTGAACGCGTCCCAGACACTGATAAACTTCTGGAGATGGAAGTTGATATTGGCATTGAGAAAAGAAAAATCGTCACGGGGCTTGCGGACCAGTATGACCCTGATGATCTCGAAGGAATAACAGCTCTATTCTTGGTGAATCTGGAACCTAAGAAGATCGCAGGCATTGAGAGTAATGGCATGATTATCGCCGTCGAGAATAAGGATGAACCAGGTCAATGGGTGCCTGTCAAGCTTGAGGGTGTACCGCCTGGTAGCAAAGCAGCATAGAATATAACAAAGATCTGGTATGAGTTTCGCCAGATCTTTTCCATCCTTTTTTCTAGATTAGCTAGGAGAGGAAAATTCTTCTTTCTGCCTTTGAATGTTTTGACATAGCAGCTATATTCTAAGCAGTGCGAGGATGCGTTGATATGGGCTCTCAAAACCAAATCTTTCTACGTCATGCTGAAACACAAATCGATTCCAACATACCAGTATCGCAGTGGGCATTGACTGAGTCGGGAAGATATAGAGCGAGGAAACTATCTGCATCAGAAGATTTTCCACAATACAGAGAGGTCTATTCATCCAAGGAGCCCAAGGCTATAGCAACCGCACAACCGTTTGCTGACAGAATCCATGTTGAGCTTAGGACTCTGAGAGGGCTGGGCGAACTTGACAGGGCTGCCACATACACACAAAGTACAGTTCAGTACAATCTAATGGTGAGGGCAGCCCTGACTGATAGAGGGAGGTCTATCATGGCCTGGGAAACCGCAGAAGATGCCCTCATGAGATTTTCAAATGCAGTTGATGACATAATTTCTGACCCTGAGGCAAATGATGTACTCATTGTTTCACACGGAATCGTGCTGACATTATATTTTGCGAAACTTGTGGGCAAACTCGACAATGCATTTGAGAGATGGAGAGAGTTGCATTTTCTTGACTGGGGAATCACTTCCAACGGGAAAGTTGTCAAAGATATTGTCCAAGATTAGATATCATAGACTCTCGTTTGTGCTTAGGCATGAGCTTGAACAACGTGAAAGCAATAACCCATTCATAGACCAAAAGGAGGCCATGGGAGAATGTCAGGCTATGGAGTTGCTGCCTTCAACCTGCTTAACTTCTCATCATAATTGGTTCCCAACAGTTCCTCGGTAGTTCTCCAAAGACGCTCTTGAAGCTCTTCATTTTTGACCTCGTCTGGCAAATCCTTCCGTTCTCTGTCAGCAAAGAACTCTCCCGATAGTCCTTTGACCTCAGAGGATGCAGCAACATAAATGGGTGTTTCAGCACCCTCTTCTGGAGATTTTTGGAATGGGCGTGAAATCTTAAGAAGAATACGCATGCCCAGGCCGGTATTTTTTTCTCCGAAATTGGTATTCACAAAGCCAGGATGTGCTGCATTTGCGGTCACGCCAGTTCCTTGAAGTTTCCTAGCAAGCCAATTCGTATGCATGGTTAGCATCAGTTTGGATGTTCCATACGCCTTCATTGTTCCGTAGTCCTTCTCATAGTTGATATTCTCAATATCAATTCTCCCGAGTGATTGAGCTCCTGAGGATACATTGACTATTCTGGCAGGAGAGCTTTGTATTAACAAATCGAGCAATTCATGTGTAAGCAAGAATGGAGCTAAGTAGTTCAATGCAGTAGTCCTTTCATAGCCTTCAGATGTTAGTTTTCGTTCGCCAAATACTGCACCCGCGTTGTTAACCAAGATATCCAGCCGATCGAATTTTGATATGAATTCATGAGCAACGCTTCTTACTTCTCCCATCACCGATAGGTCAGCAATAAGCATGTGAATATCTTGATTTCCGGATTGCTCGATTATTTCTTGCATGGCATCTGTACTACGCTCAGCACTTCGAACAACCATAACTACTCTAGCACCTCTTCTTGCCAATTCCTTCGCGGTTTCTTTACCAATTCCTGAATTACTGCCTGTGACAACGACTGTCTTACCTTTCATTTGCTGAGATTCCATTGGCATCATCCCTGTTGTTATTTAACAATAGTTAATGTGTCCCTATATGAGGGTTTTGAAACCGATGCTTTATTTTCTGTGCAAGCGTATTCGATATGGAGTGAAATCGTTGAAATACAAGAATCGGCAGCACGCAGGCGAGGTTCTGGCTCGAAAACTTTCAGATATAGACTTCGAAACCCAGCCAGTTGTCCTAGCAATACCCAATGGTGGCATTCCAGTTGGTGTCGAGATTGCAAAGAGGATCAATGCTGATTTTGACGCAATAATCGTACGCAAAATGCAGATACCCGGAAATCCAGAAGCGGGATTTGGGTCCATCACGTCGTATGGATCGGTAGAGTTCAATGAAGCCTTGCTTAGGCGTTTGAACTTAGGGCAAGACCAAATAGAGGCTGTAATTGAAAGTACACGCAGTCAAATTGAGTCCCGAAAGGAGGAATACGAGGGGCTTGTGGGGGTTATCAAACCAGAGGGGCGAGACACTATCATTGTGGATGATGGAATAGCATCCGGCTATACCATGTTGGCTGCGATACACTCCATTCAGCCAATAGCTCCAAGAAGTCTAATTGTGGCGGCACCTACGGCATCAGCCAGAGCAGCCAGTCTAGTTAGAGAAAAGGCGGATGAATTGGTATGCCCCAATATTGAATCAGGTTTTGTTTTTGCAGTGGCAAACGCTTACGAGAAATGGTATGATGTGCCGGATAGTGAAGCCAAGACGTTGTTGAAAGAGTTCAGGTGAGTATGAAAAACTGTCCGTACACTGAAATAGTAGATATGTTATTGAAACCACCATGCCCCTGACCATTGTTCCAGTATTCTCATCCCTGACCGCATTGAATATCAAAAACCGACGACTGAATGACATCACAGAAACAGGTGCCAAAATCCAAGAGGTGCACGAGCACCGCCCCCTAACTGACCGGCGAGCACCGATACATATTTTCGTAGGTTCAGGGGGCACTGAAAACGCCATAGCAGAATACGTATTGGAACAACAAGGCGTTTCTTCCGTGGTACTCATTGCACATGATTCCAATAATTCCTTACCAGCGGCATTGGAAACGAAAACTTGGCTGCAGAAGAAAAGCATCGACTGCAAACTTGTTTGTGATTCCTACGAAGGAATTCTCAAGAAACTTGAGAAATGGAATGAGTTCTCGAAAGTTTTGGATTCAATTGAAAAAATGAAAATAGGCCAACTTGGGGCTCCCTCGGATTGGCTGATTGGGTCAGAAGTCAATCGGGACTTGGTGAAGCAACATTGGGGGATAGAGATAGTGCTCGAAGCTCTAGATGATATATTATCAGAAATCGAGCCATTGGAAAGTGAGCGGCAAATGGAAGAATTCATGGAGAAAGCGAAGCGAACAAGTGTATCCAAGGCTAGTATTGCCAAAGCGGCCAATTTGGCGGCTAAAATGGAACAAGCTGTATTATCAAAATATGATGCAGTCACGATTCGTTGCTTCGATATTGTGATGGAATCGGGCATAACCGGATGCTACGCGGTTTCATTGCTAAATGATCAGGGTATTACTGCGGGCTGTGAAGGGGATATTCCATCTCTGTTCAGTATGCTTCTAGTTCGTGAGATAATCGATCAGGCCTCATTTATGGGAAATGTTGTCAGTATTAACGAGAACGAAAATACTATTGGACTTGCACATTGTACCGTGCCTCTATCTTTGACATCTGAGTACGAGATATCAGATCACTATGAAACTGGGAAGAGCGTTTCTATAAGAGGGGGTTTCAAAGAGCAAGAAGTCACGGTTTTCAAAGTGGCTGGAGAATCTCTAAAGAAATACTGGGTTTCGAGTGGTGAGATAGTTGGTACGCCTAGAAACGAAGAGGCATGTAGGACACAGGTGAAAATACGTCTAAATAAGCCCATCGACTACTTCATGGAACGTCCCCTTGGCAATCATCATATTATGACTTTGGGCAATCACGAAGATTTGCTAAGTTCATTCATGTCTTTCGCCACTCGTGGATATTGATTTGCTCCTATCACAGCCTATGTGGTTATTGACAATTCCTTCGGAAGCTCATCATCACGGAGTGGTAGGACTTGCAACTGCTTCATGATGCTCTCGTATTTTTCCATGAGCCCATTTCCAAGGGGTCCAACAGTCTTGCCTTCGAAAGCACGATCTAACATTGAGCTTAATTCCTCAAGCTCCGAAAGACCAAATTCTGCATCTATAACGTTGTGTTCGGACAATATCTTCAAGTGTTCTTTTTCATCGCCATTATCATCAAGAGGAGGGAGTCCATGAACCCTTCTCAATGTGTCCGAAACAAAGAACCGAAGTAGTGCAGACACTAGTGCATCATAAAATGCAGCAATGGCGTCAGCATTCTCACCCCTTTCTTGTCGAATACGCGCACCACGAACATGGAGTTTGGCTCTCAACAGGAGCTCTTCCTCTTCCGAGATGTTTGGTGGGATAAGACCAGCATGAGGCATTGATATCGCTTAGACATTGATTCGACACGCCTAAAATGTACCGCTATTTGCAATGAAA
The DNA here is from genome assembly GCA_004524445.1 of Candidatus Thorarchaeota archaeon. GTDB lineage: Archaea > Asgardarchaeota > Thorarchaeia > Thorarchaeales > Thorarchaeaceae > TEKIR-14. The sequence goes on from SDNP01000015.1 coordinate 43,765, forward strand.
TTCCACCAACCTTCTTTTTCCGAATCTGTATGTATGCTTACAAATAGTCTGCTTGATTCAGTCTATGCCGACATCTTCATGTATAAAATGCTTTAATGCTGTCAGGATAGACAGATTAGAAAGGAGAATTCAATGAATGTCTTACGCGTGGGAACCACCAATAAGCCGCCAACAGTCGAATTCATCATCGGGATTGAAATTGATTGCAGTGATTGTCATCTTGCTTGTTATCATAGCTGGCGGCATCATCGTCATTTTCAACATGAATCCTTTCGGAACTTCCACTGAAACTGCCGATGTCAGGGTTGCAGTTGTTGACTCAGGAGTGAATGCGGATTTTACAACGCAAAATCGAATAGTATCTGCAAAGTCATTCATATCACCACTCTATGGCTATGATGAAACAGACACATCTACTTCGGATTCAAATCCTTCGCAAGGAGGGCAATCAGTTCCACATGGAACAATTGTTGCATCAACGGTTATTGAAAACAGCCCTAATGCAGTTATTGTCAACGCAAAGGTGGTTGCTTCAGACGGAACAGCCACTTCACTTGCACTGATTGCGGCTATATATTGGGCTGTTGAAGAAAACTGTTCAGTAATCAATCTTAGCATTGGATCTACTCCTTCGTACGGTGACCCTATGAAAGAAGCGGTGGACTATGCTTTCTCGAAGGGAGTACTCGTTGTTGCATCTGCAGGAAATGAGAATTCAGCAGGTGTTGCTGGAACAAGCATCTCGTCGCCCAGTGTTTTTCCCAATGCGATTGCCGTAGCGGCATTAGACCAGAATGGCTATCCAGCTGATTATTCCAGTCGCGGGCCCACCGCTCAAAGATACATGAAGCCTGATATAGCCGCGGCCGGCTACGCAGAAACATCTAGTGCCACGTATTTTGGAACGAGCTTCGCAGCTCCGCGCGTAGCGGCAGCATGTGCAGAACTTATCTCTTATTCAGAGGCAAACGACCTTCTGTACACACCAGGATCTATAATGGCAGCACTGTTCCAGGGAGCAGAACCTTATGACGCGCCTAGTTTTGTGGTCGGCTCGGGAATTTTGGATCTTGACGGTGCCAAGAGCATAATAGATTCAGCAACTAGAATATCAGATTTACCACAGATTACTCATATCCACCCAGAAACCCTTCCTCTCTCTTTTGAGCAGTTGTTTCGCGGCGATTCCTACGAGTTCAATCTGTTGGTCTATAATTCAGATTCCATGGAATATGAAATAACTGTCAATAGCGATAATGAGTCAATCTTCTCGCTAGATCCCATAGTCAGAATAAATCAAAGCGGAATAGTTCGTTTTGCAATGGAAGTTCCCCTTGATAGTACGGAGATAACAGCCACAGTAGAGCTTGATTCTGATGTTTCAAGTGCATCTCTTGATATTCACATTTCACCAGATGAACCCGATGCGAGAATCGCCTTCGACATCAGCCACACTACTTGGGAAATGGATACGGTATACGGACAATTCAAGGAACTATACATTGAATTGACCTCCAATCAGATATCTGTGACTGAAATCCGCAACAGTAGTCTGAACACATATGACTATTTGAGCGAATTTGATGCAGTCTTTCTTCTCGACCCCTGTGTGTGGGATGTGAATTACACAAATCCATCAAATCCGAGTATTTTCTCGCTTCCATATTCTGCTCAAGAGATTGAAGCCTACGAACAATACTACAGAGATGGAGGCGGTGTATTTGTTACAGGGTTTTCCAATGAAAGCACTGACGTAGATTCCCTCAATGCCTTCCTATCATGGTCAGGCTTCTCAATTGGTTACGAAACAGTCGTCGGAGGCGGCGATCCCGCCATCATAACTAACACAAATTCGCATCCAGTAACTTCAGGAGTTGCTTCATTCGCCTATTCAGGCGCTGCTGTGCAATTCAATTCCAGCGCACAATCACTTGCTGACTACGGAGTTCACTCGCTTATTGGTGCCATGGAAACAACTGGAGGAGGAAGGATAATCGTTACAGGAACCAACTACTTCATAGACAATTGGGCATTGACCGGAAACTACGGTTCGTCCTCAGACGATACTTTATCACTCAAAATTGCTCTCTGGTTAAGTGGCATCTTGTAGTATCTTGCTCGAAGTGTGTCCAAGTACACCTTGATTGCTTAGTATCGGAGGTTTAAAAGGGGGGATTTACATACCTTTCATACCAAAAAACCGAGTCGAAGTCGGATGTGCTGATGGCAGGATGTATTTCCAGTCATCAGCTTTCCGCACTGTTTTCTTTTGTTGATTTCAATTTGTTCACAACATAGCATTTAACATTTAGAGCCATGCTTCCCAAAATACGACCAAAATGGGAGCTCACAACCAGTTGACCAAGATTACCAAGGCATCATATGCCATCCTTGTAGCTCTGTTTATAGCCCATTTTTTGAATCACGTCTACACTGGAGTATTATCACCCTTTCTCCCCCTAATCAGGGATGAATTATCGCTTTCACTAACACAAGCAGGGATACTAACATCTGCTGTAATCGTCACAATGACTTCTTTTCATCTTCTGGTGGGATATCTAGCAGATAGGAATCTAAGAGAAATCATGATATCGATAAGTGTCATTGGAGCGGGCATATCAGTTCTTCTCATGTCCTTCGCTCCGTCATTTCTATTTCTTGCCCTCATTCAGGTAGTTCTTGGCGTAACCGTTTCCGGTTATCATCCTTCATCATTTCCTGCAGTTGCGGATGCATTTCCAAAGAAGGCACGAGCCAAGGCAGTGGGAGTATCAGCCATGGGAGGGTTGGTTGGCATGGCGTTAATACCAATTCTGGGAGCTTTTCTGCTTATAGTATATTCTGATTGGAGAGTGTCCTTAGTGGTGTTGGGCTTACTCGGAGTAGTTCTATTTGTTCCCGTGACTTTGTTACTCCGGTATTCGAAAACCAATCAAACGCCAATCGAAAATAATGAGAACGAAACAGAGGGCCCACAGGAGTGGACAAAAAACTTCGGGCTGGTGGTGATCTTATCTGGACTCAGAGGCATCCCTTTTCGCTGTACCACTCTTCTGATGCCACTATACCTTGCTGTCAGTTATGGATACGAGCCAGTTTGGGCAGGCTCCTTAACCACAGTGATGCTAGTTTCTGGCATGTTTGCAGAGATAATTGCAGCCCCGATATCAGATAGAACAGGAAAGCGTGTTCGGTTCATGACATTGTCTATTGGATTATTAGCTCCATTATTGTTGCTTCTCAACTTCCGCCTGAATCCAGTACTATTGGTACTTGTCTTGATTGGTATCGGTTTCTTCTACTTCTTTGGAGTTCCTCCTGGACAAGCATACCAAACAGAGGTCTGTCCTACTCAAACGAAAGGATTAGCTTTTGGAGTGCTATTTTCGATAGGAGCCATTCCCGGAGCGATTGCACCGGTCATTTTCGGTGTAATCGGAGACATATATGGGCTAGACGCATCTATTCTCTTCCTAGTAGGGACGACTATTATAGCCACAATAGTGTCTCTCTTCTTGAAAGAAGACCACGCAATACATGTGAGACCAAGAATTGCGGAGTGAAAGGGGAATGTCAGCTGAAGTGAACAGCATCCTGATTGCAGGGGGCGGCACTCCTGATTGATTATCATATTCATCCTGATTACTCACTGGACGCCCAAGGTACTCTCACTGAGTTTTGCCAAGCAGCCGTGAAAAGAGGTATTTCTGAAATAGCATTCACAACTCATGTCGATACTGACCCAGTCACAGACGATTGCTTTGTAGTAGTAAATGGAGAAAAGGTCAATGTACATTCAGGAGACTGGCTTGCAGACTATGAGGCATCAGTGCTGCAAGTTGCGAATAGATATCAAGAAGAGGGCCTTGTTGTAAGATTGGGAGCAGAAATCGATCTGCATCCCGAGGTAGGCGCAAACCTTCCAGACAATTTCTATGATACTGATTTTGATTTGATAATCGGATCTGTTCATCTCATCGACCATTTGGCTATATCAACCGAAGAAGGTGCCAAGGTGATTTTCTCAAGATACTCACCAAGTGAGCTCGCAGACATCTACTTCCCTATGCTCTTGGATGCCCTCAATGAGCGCTTGATTGATATTGTTGGACATTTGGACATATATCGCCGCTATGGAAGAAACTACTATGGAGAAGAGATTGGTTTAATCTGGCAGCCATATCTACTCGAGCTTGTGAATAAAATGAAAAAGCAGAATCTCGGATTTGAAGTGAATACTTCAACGTGGCGCAAAGGAATGGAACAACCAATGCCTTCTGCAACAATCACCAAAGAACTGGTGGAATCAGGCGTTGATGTGGTTACAACCGGATCTGATGCTCATCGCCCCCAAGATGTGGGTTATGGAATTGAGAAAGCAGAGAGAATGATACAGTCATTTGGTGTCGATAGCCCTGCGAGATTCGCTTCTAGGAAAATATTGTGAGTTTTCAAAATCGTGCCAATAGAGAATTAAGGAAGCAGCTGTATTACCTCAGGTATGAAAAATAGGAATTCCTTTATTCTATGTTTCATAGGCGGAATATTGTTGATATCAGTGGGAGCAGTGGGAAGCATTGGTTTCTTCGAGATGCTCACTCTAATCACTGAGATACCAGCTCTTGCATCTCTTGCATGGCTGATTGAAATATTGCTCTATGCCTTGGGATTCATAGCAGGGCTGGGAGGCCTTGGGGTTATCTTTGGAGGATATATGCTAACTACGGACCGACTTGGAACGGGCAAATTTGTGATAGGAATAGCAATGGGGATGTCCTTAGTTGGACTGATTATTCATCTAATCCAGACGCTTTACTTCTATGGCATTGGAGCTGTGCTCAATTTCTTATCTCTTGCTGCCCAATCGATTGGTTGGATTGGAATATTCATCTCAATTGCTGGAAGAAGATCCGCAAACAGCGAGTAGAATAGCTGTTTCCAAACGCTTATTCCTGATGCGAGGCATAAGAAATCAAAATGTCGTCACCAGAAACCCCTCGATTGACCAAAGCCATCCAATTGATTCAAGACGGCCTATTTGAAAAAGCTGAAGAAGTACTTAGAGAGCTGCTTGAGGAGAATCCAGATAGCCTAGAGGGGTGGTATAATCTTGGATATGTATTATCTGAGTCGGGAGAAGACGAAGAGGCGGTAAAGGCGTATGACGAGGCGCTTGCTATTGATAGCGAGATTTTTGACATCTGGTTCAACAAAGCCAGCGCATTCTATCATTTAGCTGATTTTGAAGAAGCGAAAAAATGCTATGAACGTGCTTTGGAGATAAATCCTAATGAGGCTGAAGCTTGGAACAACCTCGGCAACTGCTATTCCCGATTAGGTGAGGGGCAGAAGGCAATCGAAGTATACACCAAGGCAGTGGCACTCCAACCTGATTACGCAGAAGCACTGTACAACAAAGCGAATGCACATTTCATTGAGGAAGAAGACGAAAGGGCCGTTGCTTATGGAGAGCTAGCCGTCAAAATAAATCCCGATTTGGAGAAACGGGTGTCAAAATGGATTGACATATCAAGACGTCGAATGGTTTCTTCAAGAGAGGAGAAGGTGCACCGCGAGAAACACAAAAAACTCTCCGAGGTAGTTGATGACGACACATCTTAGGACGTAGGATTGATTCATTCAGTATACCTAAAAGAGATATGAACTACATAAGCAGAGGTGTCTTCAATGCTGGGCCTAAGCATCAGTAAGAAAAAACAGAAAATCCTTGTATCTTTCGCGATTATTATTATGGTCGGGGGTATAGCTGTGGAATGGCTACTTGGGCACGATTTGATTCAAATTGACATACCATCAGGGACTGTTTTTGGCCTTACTATACTCACTGGTCTCATTATTATCTGCTGTATTTCATCCATGTTAACGGGATCTTATGCTGCTAAGATGCCCGAGTATGGGGAGATGGAAACAAAATTCAACGAAGGCATGGCTTTGTACGAAGAGGGAGAATACGAGGAGGCAATTCAGATATTTAAAGAACTCATGGGCTCGGAATTGAACCATAAGAGAGCTCTGTATTATACTGCTGAAGCCTATGAACATCTGGATGAGCATGAACAAGTCAAGAAATACATCACGAAATACCTTGAGATGCAGCCAAATGATCAAGAAGCGTGGGGAATGCTTGGAGATGCCCACAAGAAACTATTCGAGTATGAAGAGGCTGAAGAGGCATATTCAAAGGGGAAGAAGCTTTCTTAGAAATACGTTTAGAAATAAACGAAATCCGTCAAGACAATGAACTATGGAGTAGTGCTCAATTGCCAATCCATTCTCAATGCTGTACAATTGACGTCACAGACAAATCGATAGAACTCTCAAATAATGTTGTAAGAGTGAAATTTGACACGCTACTTGGTACAATATCACTGTTGAATAGTCAAAATAACACGCCGATTTTTTCCAATGCCTATATCCTCATTCACACTGGAAGAGGAGTTCTCGATTCCAGAGAGATGACGTACAAGGCATTTAGTGGACTCGATTTCAAGGAGGGGAATTTGCGGGGTAAGTCGGTTGTGATCAGAACAGAAGATGCCAACCGAAGGAATGAGATGAGCATTAAACTCACAGTTCTAGAAGGAGTGCCTGGCTACACCTGTGTCATCAGATTTGGCAATCTGGATGAAGAAACTGAGGTTTCGGCCATTGATTCCTTGGTACTCGATGTGATGCCAAATGCACCACCTAGTATTGGACAAGATAGATCGAATCTTAGATATTTCAGAAATGGGTTTCAATCGTGGGACCTTAGCCTGTCTGTACCAGTTTCCGACGGGCGAAATACAAGTCATCTCTATTCAACGATTAATAGTATAGAATCTGACGAAACATATCTGGTTGGATACATTACTTCATCTAATATGTTCTCAACCGTCCAGATCTTGGGAGCAGAAGATGAAAAAGAGGGGCTCAAACAGATTCTTGCATCCTGCAACGTTGATGATATTTCAGTAACGACCAGAGATTCCATTGTGTCTGAGGAGATGTTGTTTCTCACGGGCATCAACTCAGTTCGGCTCACAGAAATCTATATGGACTTGCTTGCAACAAAGATGGATGCGATCAGTTGGAAGAACATTCCAACAGGTTGGTGTAGCTGGTACTTCTACTACACCATGCCCGATGAGCAAGAGATTGTTGACAACACACGCTTTCTAGCGGAGCGTTTTGGAGATTCTATCGAATGGATTCAAATCGATGATGGTTTCCAAGAAGCTGTAGGGGACTGGGAGGAGAACTCGCGCTTTGCAAGTGGGCTTGACGAACTTGTTGAAGAGATTCATCGTAAGGGTTACAAAGCGGGCATCTGGACTGCGCCGTTTGTAGCATCAGAACACTCAGATATTTTCAAGGATCATCCCGACTGGTTTATTCGTGACAAAAATAATCTACCAATAGCTGTTGACCAAAACCCTCTGTGGCTGGGTAATTACTATGCTTTGGACTTGACAAACCCAATTGTCATAGAACACATCGAGAAGATATTCGAAAAAATGAAGAAATCTGGCTTTGAATACTTCAAGATTGACTTCCTATACCATGCAGCACACCAAGGTAGAAGAGTCAATACTAATATGACCAGAGCGCAAGCAGTTCGGAGAGGTCTAGAAACAATCAGAAACATTGTTGGTAATGATTTGATTCTAGGTTGTGGAGCACCTCTTGGTGTGTCAATAGGAATCACTAATATGATGCGTATTGGCACAGATATTGCAACAGATTGGCGATATGATTGGGGAGGCGGTGTCTATGAGTGTGCGATCAATACGATAACGCGTTCGCCAATGCACAACAGATTATGGATCAATGACCCCGATTGCATCCTTGTTAGACAAGATGACAATAATCTGACGATTGAAGAAGTCAGACTGTGGCTATCTGTTGTTGCAGTCAGTGGAGGCGCAGTCCTTCTCAGTGATAGAATGATGGACGTGTCTGAAGGGCGACTACGCATCGTAGACAAGGTTCTTCCACCTTATGGCAAGGGCGGAATTCCTGTTGACGCCCATCTGTACGAAGAACCAAGAGTATTTGCAGTTCCTGTTGAGAGCCCAATCGGATATTGGTCCGTAGTTGCGGTTGTGAATCTGACAGAGGAAAAAATCGATGTTTCTTTCGGATTAGAAGATGCAGGTCTCAGCGAGAAGATTCCTCATCACGTCTTCAGTTTCTGGGATTCTGAGTATCTGGGATTATATGAGGATGAGGTGGTAATAGAAGACCTGAAACCTCATTCATGCAGGCTTCTCACCGTTAAACCTTCATCGAGTCTTCCAACCATAATGAGTACATCAATTCACTTCACTCAGGGAGCAATAGAACTCAATAATCTAGAATGGAGTTCGGATGGTAAAGAGTTAAGCGTCAGAGTCAAGATGGATACCAAGTCGCGAGAGTCGGTGTCTTTTGTTTTCAACAATGATTGGACTCCCTTGAAGGCATTCATCAATGATGTAGAAACTGACATCCAAGAGATAGCTCCTGAAGTCATATCCGTCAGAGAGAGGTTCAAATCTGGGGATATCATTCGAATCAAGTTTCAACGCTAATTCAATGCAAGCGATACTGCAAAAGCCCTATTGGACAGGGTTGATCAGTTTACCGATCCCTTCGATGAATAGCTCGACTTCATCCCCAGGCTCCAAGAACTCTGGTGGATCTCTTGTGAAGCCCACTCCAGAGGGCGTTCCGGTTGCAATTATATCACCCGGCTCAAGTTTGAATGACCTTGAAAGATATGATACAACTGCACGTACGCCATAGAGTAAATCGGAGGTGCTTGATTTTTGTTTTATTTGGCCATTGACCTTTGTATACATATCCAGATCTGATGCATCTCCAATCTCATCTGTAGTTGTGATGCATGGTCCCATAGGACAAAATGTATCAATCGACTTAGCCCGAATCCATTGACCGTCCGACTTTTGCAAGTCCCTAGCACTGACGTCATGGATGATTGTGTAGCCAGCTACATACGATAGCGACTCATCTTCATTCACATCTTTGCAGGCCCGTCCCATGACAATTCCCAGTTCAACCTCCCAATCGATTTTCTTGCTGATTTTAGGGATGACAATAGGTTCTCCGGGGCCAACTATAGAAGAGGGGAATTTTGCAAAAACAACAGGGAATTCTGGAACCTTATGACCGGCCTCTTGAATGTGATCCCTGTAATTTAGCCCTAGAGCAACAATTTTCCCTGGATTTTGAATTGGCGCACTGAGGGAAATCTGGTTTGATGGATAAGGTAGAGGCTGCTCATTAGAATTAGCATTTTGATAGCTTTCCACTATTTGCTTTACAACATCAAGCCCAGACTCCCATTTCAACAGGTCCAACATAGTACGCGGAAAAGTTTGTCCGCCAATATGGTAAGTACGTCCAAAACGAGAAGCAGCCTCTGGAATATCAAGGATTCCTTCTTTGAGCTGCACACCTATTGAAGGCACACCGAGCCGAGTATAAGTCACAAGTTGCATGTTCGAAAATATAGCAATCGTTTCATTTATCCGTACTGGTGACAACATGGGAAATGGTGAAGCATGTGTCAAAGGATAGATCGCTAGATGAGCTTCCAGACCAAGTCTTCGTGGCGCTAGGCAGAAGAGGTATGGAGGGAATACCACTCAAAGAATGTACTTATGAGGAGTGTAATGCTTCTGATTTGGAATTGATAAGTGTGCAAACAGACCCGGCTCAAATAAGTGGTGATGGACAAGAAACCCAGATTGAAGACTGGGAAGTCAAATGTCCGGATTGTGATAGAAAGTTTACAATTCGGCTGAAGACTAGATTCTTTGACGGTGAGAGAATGGACACAATGACCAATATTATTGATGATGAAGGAAATGACTTGGGATGGCTAGGTAGCTACTAGGTGATATGATTGGCAGATGTATTCAAGATAGCAGTGTTGCCAGGAGATGGCATAGGTAGAGAAGTTATCCCTCAGGCGGTACGTGTTCTCGAAGCCATCGAAGATGAGATTAGTGGTTTTGAGTTGGAAACACATCTATTCAACTGCGGTGGTGAGTACTACAGGAAACACAGAAGAGAGTGGCCAGAGGAGGCGGAGAGCTTTTCAAAAGAGGAGGCTGATGCTATTCTCTTGGGTGCAGTTGGAGCAGTTGACTCTAGTGGTGAAGAGGTCAGATTGCCAGATAATAATCTCGCTGGGTACAATATCGTAATTGGTTTGCGGATGGAGTTGGAACTATACGCAAACGTGAGACCCGTTAGGCTCATCCCCGGCGTTCCAGTTCCAGTTAAGAAAGAATCTGAATCAATCGATATGATAATGATTAGAGAAAACACAGAAGGCCTCTATGCTCCTATTCGAGGGAAGCTATCAAGAGGTAGGAGAATTGACCTCGCCACGGATGTAAGAGTCATCACCCGCTTTGCTAGCGAGAGAATTGCGCGTTATGCATTTGAGAGAGCAATTGCGAGAAAAGGTGCCCCAAAGGACGGAGTGAAAAGAGTCACATGTGTAGACAAGAGCAACCTGCTCGCAGGATGCCAGTTATTCAGACAAGTTTTTACCGAAGTAAGTCAGACTTACGAGGGAATCCACGCTGACTTTGCCTATGTTGATTCTTTTGTTCAGTGGCTGGTTCGAAAGCCAGAATACTATGATGTCATTGTGGCACCCAACGAATTCGGCGATATAATCACAGACTTGGGTGCAGCATTGCAGGGAGGACTAGGGATGGCACCAGCAGGAAACATTGGCAGTGATAAGGCTATGTTTGAACCTGTTCATGGTTCTGCGCCCGCCCATTATGGAAAGAATTCAGCAAATCCCGTTGCGGCAATCCTGTCAGGAGCTATGATGCTTGAATGGCTTGGTGAAAAGAACAAGAGCAAATCATGTCTATTGGCATCGGAAACTGTCCATAAGGCAATTGAAGAGGTTCTGAAAGACGGAAAGATTCGAACTTCTGACTTATGTTGGGGAGAATGGGCTGGCATTAAGCCTTCTTCAACCAAGGTGATGACAGACAAAATTATCTCAAGAATCAAAGAGATTGTTTCAGAGAGATGAGGAAATAATGGGATTGACACTTGCTGAGAAGATTCTTTCAAGACACACCATAGAAGGAGAAGCATCTCCAGGAGAGATTGTGGATGCAAAAATCGATTTCCTAATGGTCCATGAGGTTCTAGGGTCAAGAATAATCCCAATCTTGGAGAAGATGGGCGTAGATAAGGTATGGGACCCAGAATCAATGTTGGTTGTGAATGATCACTGGGCTCCGGCACCGGATATCGCCAGTGCCAAGATTCATGCAAAAAACAGGAAATTTGTTCGAGACCACGATATAGCCCACTTTTGTGATGTAAATTGTGGAATCTCGCACCAGGTATTACCCGAGATGGGGCTTGTAGCTCCTGGCGACCTAGTTATAGGAAGTGATTCTCATTCTACAACATATGGAGCATTCAACGCTTTTTCGACAGGACTAGCTGCAACGGATAGTGCTCTAATCATCGCGACCGGCAAGTGCTGGTTCAAAGTTCCAGAGTCAATCCGAATAGAAGTCACGGGAGAACTTGGAAGTAGAGTCATGAGCAAAGACCTCATTCTTAGCCTCCTATCGGACCTAGGGCCTGATGGAGCAAACTACCTGTCAATGGAATTCAAAGGAGAAACCATTGACAATATGTCAGTTGGCTCTCGGATGACAATATGCAATATGACAGTTGAGGCAGGAGCAAAGTGTGCGCCCATGGAAATAAATGACCATGTAAGGAAATGGATGGCAAAATACGCTCCAAAGCGGAAGTGGAGTCCCCTGAAACCAGATGATGATGCGGAGTATCTCCGCACAATGTTTGTAAACTTGAATGAAACTCCACTTGAACCAGTAGTGGCTACGCCTCATAGCCCTGCAAACGGAAAAGCGGTTTCCGAGGTTGAGGGTACACCTATCGATCAAGCCTTTATTGGGTCCTGCACCAATGGCAGATTGGAAGATTTGGCTATAGCTGCTGAGATTCTCAAGGATAAACGAGTGGCTGATGGTACTCGATTGATAGTAACACCAGCAAGCACCAAAACACTACAGAGAGCTATGAAGGAAGGGATCATTCAGACCATCTTGAAAAGTGGGGGTATCGTCACTAACTCGACTTGTGGAGCATGTGTTGGGGGTCATCTAGGCATCCTTGGCCCAGGAGAGGTGTGCATTTCAAGTACCAATCGGAACTTCAGAGGGCGAATGGGACATCGAGATTCTGAGATTTATCTTGCATCACCAGCAACCGTTGCAGCGAGTGCCATCACAGGAACAATCACTGACCCCAGGAGTGTGTGAATTGTCTATGAAATCAGAGCGAATTACAGGCAAAGCTTGGGTCTTTGGAGATAATATTGACACAGATCAAATAATCCAAGGCAGATATCTAACAATCCTTGATTATAGTGAAATGGCTTCTCACGCGCTCGAAACAATCCGGCCAGAATTCTCCAAAAAGGTAGAGAAGGGCGACATTCTAGTCGCTGGTAAGAATCTTGGGGCGGGGTCTTCTAGGGAAGAAGCACCCATGGTTTTGAAGAAACTGGGGATTGCCTGCATTATCTCTGAATCCTTTGCTCGAATCTTTTATCGCAATTCCTTCAATATTGGCTTGCCAGCCTTGTTAGTAAAAGGGATTTCATCTGAAGTCAATGATGGAGATATCCTCAGTGTAGACCTTGTTAGTGGAAATGTGGAAAACAAGACTTCAGGAAAGATTCTATCGGGGAGCAGAATACCAGAAAGAATGCTCGAATATTTGCAGGCGGGCGGAGCGGTTGCATGGTACAAAAAGAACTATTGAGCTGTTTTAAGAAACAACTAAAAGCATCTACAACATGTCTGTTTAAAACTGCAGGAGACATTATCACGACATGAACGTTTTTCTATTCTTACTTGTTAGTTTGATTGTGCATTCATTACCCATCCCCTATCGGCCTGGAATGCTCCGGTTTCGTGGACTCATTCGATGGCTTCCTCTTAGACTGATTTGGGGCACTGTTGCGTGGGCGGCTATAACAATATTCATGATGCTTACTCTTCCGTGGGCAATCATTGGACTTGTCATGAGTTTTGGACTCATGATTCTTATGACAGCAGGATTAGGCCGTAGAAATATCGAAGATATCATTCGGGGGGCACAAATGCCTATAGCTTGTATGGGCTTGATTATAGTCATTGCTCTTCCTGCCTTCACTGGAGTGATCACATGGACTTCTGATGTGTCTAACGCAGTATTTTTCGATGACATGATTGTGGAAACGGATGAACCGCTATTTGCAGAACCAATACCTGACCACATGGTTCGATTGGTTACAAAAGACTATGCAATTTATGTGGCAAGGCAACATATCGGTCCCTTTGGCTCAAATGTTCAGGTTGCAGCATCACATATTACAACAAAGGAGGATAGACTTGTTTGGGTCTGTACCATAACTTCAACGAATGTCCTCGCTGAAAACTTCATCAAAGGATTTATTGTCGTGGATGCCAATGACCCACAATCTATAGACCCCCTCCTTATTAACGGTTCAACAATTCCGGTTGGGGAGGGTCTATTTTGGGATAAGAATATCCGATTTGCCAACTATCTCAATGATATGGGTGCAGCCTATCAATACGCATATCCAACATGGGATCCTGCCGGTAATATGGTCTATGTGCAGACAAGAACCCCCCTCGGATATGATTTCGTAGAGCGAGCAATAGGGCCAGTAGTATATGCAGAGAATGGCAGTGTCTATAGATACGACACCATTGAAGGTACACCAAGCTGGATAACGCAAGCATACGCGGAGGAGTATTTGGAGAGGCAGGTTGCGAGATGGGGCGGATACAGAAGGGGAGATGGATTTGACCTCTTTGCGGGAGGACTTCTCTGGATAGTAGCACCATCAAATGACCGTCTAGAAATCACAGAGGATACAAGATACATCGTAAGTCCGGATACTGGTCGCGTTGAGGCATTTCTAGCAGTCCATCCTGTTACTAGTTCACGTTCTCTAGCCGGCGTTTTTCGTGCAACTCAGAATAAAGTCTATTATCATGACTTGAGTGGTGAAAGCTTCATCAGTGGCACAGCGGCTGCTGATAACGTCGTTGCAGACATTTCTCAACCCGCTTCAGGGTTCTATTTTGGTTCGATGCCACTTCTCTATCCGGTCAGAATAAACTCATCCTACTCGAAATGGACGTGGTATACTCCAATCTATTGGGCAGAAGGATCGTACGATGACGATGACCAATTCAGCATCCTCAACATGCGACTTCATGCACTGGCGCTGGTTGATGCTTCCAACGTTGATAGATATGCACGCATTGATGCAGGTGGATCGTTGACGGGAGGTTCTTTGGTTGAGCAGGTGAGAAACGAATACATCACATTGTTTGGCGGAGTCACAGAGGAAGAAGAAAACGAGTTCGAATTGACAGCCACTATCATGAATAAGTCACAATATGTAGAAGATGGAGATACCTACATAGTTTTGGGCACCGACAATTCTACCGCTCCCTATATTGAAGGCACCAGAAGCTGGATGAGCCTTGAAGACTGGTACACACTGCTTAACTTGGAGGTTGGAGATAACTTCACTGCAGTAGTTCATGTCTTTGAGGGGCAATATAGAATCAAAGCAATAGAAAAGAATTGAATAGGCGGGGGACTATGTCCCCCATCTCTCTTTGTTTGAAATAGAGTTGACTAGCTTTTACCCATCATTTTTCTCTTCAAGGCGGCATATTTGTCCTTGATTGCACCCCAGATCTTTGAGCGAGTTGATTGATATGCAGTTGTATGAATGGGACATTGATCCCCTAAGGGACAATCGTCAGAGAAGCCACCATATGAATGCAAAGCATCTGGTAAGGTATCGTTTACCAACTCATTCTCGAAGTCGTTCATAATCTCGCCCGTCACGTGAGTCCATTCAATATCATTGAATCGGGGTTTTGCCAGCACATCATTAACGGCACGAAATACTGTTTCTGCTACTTCAGGTCTATTCTCAGATAAGCCAATCACTACTGACTGTCCACCGGGAGTAGTCTTGGAGAATCGCATCTGTGTAGGCCCCATCTGGATAGATTCCAATGAAAGACCAGAACCCAAAGTTGGCGGGATGGTTTCAATAGCCGAAAGAAATCCAGACAAAAGCTCTGGCTCTTTGAATGCGGTCTTGCAGAAATTCCCGTAGCATTTACTATATATTGGAAGCCCTGATTCAGTATAGACCATCAAATATTCAAGAATAGGCATGTGTATAGCTCCTTTCAGAACCGTTTTCCCTGTAAGCCAAAATACTTTGTGGCTATGCGATATTTATGGTTGCCTTCTCCATCATTTAACATATCATCATTCTTTTGGAAGCATCTGCTTGAATACCTCTCTCTGAATCAAAAAGCGAAGAATTTCTGCAGTACCTCCGCCAATCGTCATCAATCTAGCATCTCTCAAAAACCGCTCTATGGGATAATCAGTTGTATAGCCTGAACCTCCAAGAATCTGAAGAGCATCATTAGTTATCTCAATAGCAGCCTCTGTCGTATAGAGCTTCGCAATAGAGGCTTCCTTCGTGATATTGTTGCCCTTGTCGTACATTCGAGCTGCAGTCAGTGTGAGTGCGCGACCAGCCTCAAGTTTCATTGCCATATCTGCAATCTTGAAACTCACTCCTTCAAAGGCCCTTATAGGACGTCTGAATTGCTCACGTTCATTTGAATAATTCACTGCAACCTCAAAGGGAGTTCTGCCATATCCTATCGCCTCGCCTGCGATTGCAGTCCTTTCACTGTCTAGCTCATCCATGAGAATGGGAAATCCCTGTCCAACTTCGCCAAGTAACATATCGGATGATACGTGTACATCCTCAAGCTTGAGCCAGGAGACCCGAGCAGATTTCATCCCAAGCAAGTCATGATCTTCTACAACACTGAAGCCATCAGTTGATGTGTCTACGATGAAGGCACTCATACCCTCTTTAGATTTGACATCAGGGTCAGTTATTGCAAAACAGCACATAAAATCAGCTTGACTGCCATTGGTTATGAATCTCTTCTCACCATTGATAATCCAGTCATCGCCATCCTTTTCTGCACGTGTTTTCATCCCTGCAGTGTCCGATCCAACATCAGGCTCTGTAATCCCTATACACCCGATTCTGTCTCCACTGACAACAGGCATCAGGTATTTCTTTTTCTGTTCTTTTGTTCCAAATTTGCTTACAGGCATGCCATACAGAGTTGTTGATGCCATACGTGCCATGTCAAGCCCACCATTTGCTGCAGAAATCTCCTCAGCGATAATAATCTCATAGGAGAGCCCCTTATTTGACCCGCCTACTTCCTTATCATGCATAACACCCATGTACCCCGCCTTGCCAATTTTCCTAAGTAACTCTCGTGGATAGGGCCCTTCATCTATTTCATCAGCTATCGGGTAGATTTCTTTGTCACAGAATTTCCTGACTTCTTTTCGGAACTCGATTTCATCTTCTGTCCAAAGAACACTGCTCAAATAATCGTCGACCATGGTTGACACCTTTACAGAGCGATGAAATAATGCCTTAAATCAGTAACTAGTTAGGACATGAATTCCAATTCCGCGAAGAATTGATTATGCCTGGAAGACGAAGCGCTGCTTTTCATCATAGGAAAGCCTTACCTCCATCCCGATTTCAAGGTCCTCGATATCTCGCGAATTGCATAGTGCCAGAACAAGTGCGTTTCGCTCCAGCTTAACTATGCCTAATGTAATTGGTGCTTCGAATTTAGATGGAGGAAATTGAGAAACTGTATAGCTTTCTAGAGTCCCGTATTCAGATAGCTCTATTGCACGCATTGAACCACGTGAGATGCCGCATTTTGGGCAGATGCTTCTTTGAGGAATGATCACCTTGCCACAACTACTACACTCTGAAGCAGATATCGACATTTGACTTAACCTTGAGTGAATCACCCGCGCATGAAGAAAAAGATTTCGTGACAAAAACAAATCGAACAGATTTCCACCCTATTTTGGAGTCCGTTTCTTAAGGGTCCTGACTACTGATTTAAGATGTTTCTTGATAAATCGGCGAAGTCTTGGATCCTCACTCAGATAGATCATTGTATTTGGATTCATATCATCGACATTTCCCTCGACATCTATTGCATTGCCAAGGTCTCTTATGTCACTCCGAAATACTCGCTCTATTGCATGCGGTGAGAAACCTTCTTTCTTGTAAACAGGCATGATTTGCCCCTTTTTTCCACTCCCTCCCAGTTTCAAAAGGGATAACACTAGTAACCAATGGTGCCAAGCCAGAGTGTAGTTTTCGAGAAACCGCATTACTTCTTCGATACTCTTAGACATATTAATGGAGTCTCCAGTAAAAGCTTGTTCATTGTGATTCCTTTTCGTTGTTTTCCGACGCCTGCGAATGGGATGCATCCGTTTCTTTAGAATCATTAGCTTTATTTTCTTTAGGTGTTTCATTCCCCGTAATGTTAGATATCTGAACAGGGCGTATCTTTTCGCCTTCTATTTCAACTAGACCTGCATTGATAAATTTCTGTAACTGCCCTTTCAGTCTCACAGTCGGAACTCCTAAAGCGGATGATAAGTGCGATAATGGAAACCATTGCGATTTATCAGCAATGATGAAATAGGCCTGAAATGTAGGCTCGTCTTCTGCGATTTGAACCAACACGTCCCATCTAGCTTCCAGCTCGCTAATTCTTGACCGAGCCAACTCAAAATCCGACATCGTAGTCCTATACTCACTTCTAATTTTGGAGAGCTGATTCTCCAAATCACCTATCGTGTGCTGCAGGTCAGCTCTCTCAGATTCTAATTGAATCTTTTCAGATTGGAGATTCTCAATGGCGGACTGCTGCTGTGCCACTGTTTCCTCCAGTGAGGATACTTTTCCTTTGAGGCGTGAGATTTCTTCTGCGCTCTTCTCGTATTCTACAACCAACTCTTCTGCAGAATCCAGCTTTGCAATTAGCTCTTTTTGCTGTTCTACCTCTGATTGTGCTTGGGCAAGCTCTCCAGAGATGATTGAATAGTCTGCATCTCGCTCCTCGATTTGGGTTATGAGGCGTTCCTTTTCATTTTCCAGTTTGTGGATTTCCTCTTCCAAATTCGCGAGCTTCTGCTCGTTCAGTTCATTACATTCATTCAACTCGTTTATTTCAGTTCTGAGAGCACTATTCTGAGCCCTCATGGTTTCCAATTCGTGTTCTCTTTCATTCAACAAAGCATGAGCCTTGACTAATCTCGTTCTCAAGTTTCCCAAATTCGATTGTAACGCTTTCGTAGAACCACGGCTTGCCTTTGACAAGATATCATATATTTCCTTGCGGCTCTCCTCAACAGCCTGATACACATGATGCAGTGAAGTTTCTGGAGATAATGATGCCCGTAGTTCTTTTTTCACAACAGATACTGCAAGATTTGTAAAGACGCCAAGACCTGCATCCTGCAATTTCTTTGCAATACGCTCTATTGCATCATCTGCCTCCTGTTGGACTGCATTCTCTGTGCTTCCCAAGCTGTCCTCAATAGACGAAAGAATATCATTCATTCTCAATTCAATACGTTCATAGGTCGAGCTAATCGAATCTGTAAACTCCAAGCCGGTTTTCTCACGGGGTGTCGATGACTCGAGCTGCCCCACGGAATCGGAGTCTGATTCTTTCAGAGCCTTATGCATGAGTTCTCTGGTCTTCTGTTCAGTCTCAGAGTCATCTTCGAACTTTTTTTCGTCATGGGGAGGCACGGGCATTTCCTCAGTGTAATATTCCACGATAACCGAGAGCTGTTAGCCTGGATGAGGTCGCTTTTAGTTTCTCAGAAACACGCGAAGCTTCCTGAATCTTCGACATCAGTTCTTTCCGGAATTCAGCAGTTGAGAGTTCACCTCGATCCAGACGTTCGGTGAGCTTTGCCCGATCCTCTTGCAGGACTTGCCGCTTCCGCTTGAGTCGTTCATATTCAGCAACAAGGGACACCAATTCGTTTTTTGTTTCATCATCTAGCGTCTCCACACCAGGGGCGCTTCGCTGAATATCCGGTTTGTCACCACTAGTCAGGATTTCTCTTCCTCGTTTTTTCTGTTCTTTCTCTTTCTTTTTTCCGCGACGTCTCCATCTGTCAAGTAGTCCCATTTTTCCGTCTCCTATGATTATTCTGTTAACATTGTTTGAATATTCTCGAGTTTTGTTTCAAGCTCCTGTCGCATTTCCCTAGCAACTGCAGCTTTCTTTTCATATTCGTCTGCACCGGCAGGATCATTCAATGCCATTTCCAGCAGTTCGTTTTCCTTCTCAAATAGCATAGCAATTTTCGTTGAGATTTGTTTTGATTGCCTCTGAATCTCACTTCGGTCAGCATCTTGGAGTTCTTGCTCTTCTATTAGCTCCTCTGATTGATTGTCTTCCCCAATAATGAATTCAGAACTCTCAAGCTTTTTGAGGTCACCATTCTCACTGGTTAAGCGGACCTTGATTCCTTCCTTGAGAGTTGCCTCAAGGGTATTCATTCGGTCTTCAATTTGATGCATCTTTGACTCTAAGCGCTTCATGACAATAGTTTGATTTTCAACAGTTCTGAAAAGCTCATCTGCAAATTGCTCGAAATTCAGCCCATACTTGAAGCTGTCAAGAATATCCTTTATACTGGATATCTCTCTGACCAGCTTTTTTCGTTCTTCCTCGCTTACCAGACTTTTCATTTTACTATGTTCATCAGACATTTTTTAGTCAACCTCAATATCCCGTACTACTTTGAAATCAATTGTTTCAAAGGCTAACCCCCGAAGAAGGCCCAGCCATCTGTCTCTGAAGTCACGTTGATTCGCTTGCATCCCATAGGCTGGAATTCCAAGTTTCTTGCCCACCGTTTCCGGGGAAAGTGCCCCCGTGATATCTTGTTTGTTTGCAACTGCTATTATTCGAGCATAGGGTAGTTCATTCTTTAAGACAGGATATGCAACTCTTCGTGTCCAAGCGAGATTATCATTGGTAGAGTCTGTGACTACAAACACCATGCTGCCAGATCGTATTATTTTCCCCCATTCTTGTACGAACCGGTCTTGCCCGCCCAAGTCAAACATGCTAAATACATAGGGGTCAAAATTGGCTTTCAGCAAAGCTTTGTCCCCGAAAAATGTTGGTACATACTCCTGTGGAGGGCCTTTGGATGGTAGAGTGGCCAGCTCGAGTAATGTAGTTTTTCCAGTTCCTCCGTGGCCTGCTAGACACACTTTAACAGGGATGCGCCCTATTATCTTCCTGAAACCCGCCTTGAATGGAGCAAAGTCAGTTGTTTTCCAGTCGTCGGTTTCCAAGTCCTTTTCAAAGGCAGTCATAAAACGAGATACCATTTCAATGAGGGCTTCTTCTACTTTATTTAGCGAGGCTTGCCTGTCCATGGTCAAAATGAATTGAGTATCATGACTATTGATGTAGACATACCTGAATCGTTCTATTTCCATGCTATCGATTTTCCACTCTTGCATCTTCTTTGCAGATGAGGAAACCAATGTCATGACTGCATCATTATCTAAATCCTCATTGCCAACTACTACATCAGAAAACAGGGTACGATCCTCTTTGAACACATGAATTGCCCTAATCATCTAGCAGTCACCACTTGATTACATTCTAGCACTTTTACTGAGTCATGTGTGCATTTGCAGGGATGTGTTGTATCGCGGTTCATCATTTTGGTGAAATAGTTCAAAGAATAAGAGCATATTGTGTTTATTATAGTCAAATTAGATAGTGCATGGCATATTCTAACAAGATGTGTCTGCATTCTTTTGGATTGACCAGAAGGTGTTTCCATGCAATTCATTTTCAAAGCAACCTATAGGTTTTGGTTGGAAAAGAGGCGAGAGAGCCGGTCACTCTCTCGTCCAAATTCGCTAATTCATTCTGCAGAATCCTCTGACATGTCCTCCTCGCCCTCAGGTACTTCCTCGGTTGTTTCATCTTCAGATGAATCTTCTTCATCTAAAGACCCCTCGGTTTCTTCAAGATCTGATACTGCAGGTTCCTCCTCATTGGGAGTTTCATCGCCTTCAACGGATTCTTCCTCGAGATCTTCCAGTTCAGTTTCTTCGAGTTTTTCCTCCGCCTCCACTTCTTCTGCATCCCACTCGAGCTCCTCTACCTCATCCTCTTCCAGAGGTTCTTCTTCTTCGAGGATTTCTTCTTCTGAAGCTTCTTCATCTTCTATCATCGAGTCGAGTTCATCTGAGAGCTCCTCCTCATAGTCCGTTGGTTCAATGTCTGCCATCTCTTCGCCCAGATCATCAATCTCGTCAAGGGCATCGAGCTCATCGAGCAATTCGTCTGCCTCGCCGCCAAGCTCCTCAAATTCCTGCTCGGGACTAGTATCTATTGTTGGTGCTTCCATATCGAGCGCAGCAAGACTAGGAGCCAAGAGGTCAGACACGACTTCGCCCATGTTCTTGATTCCCTCAACTTCCGCAAGGCCGCCATTCTCAATGTCCTTGAGTGCACCATTGATTTGCTTTATCTGGAAGGGTATTCTCCATCGCTGATATCCTACAGCTATAGCACCAACAACCACAAAAATGCCCGTCATGATGAGAATTGTTTGTAGGAGGGATACAGGGAGCCTTACGATTCCCAGTATGCCAATCGTCTGCTCTGAGATGGTAACTCTGATTGCCTGTTCAGTTTGATTCCTGTACATCGGAGCTGAAGCCGAAGCGAATAGCTGATATGGCTCTGCCCTAACTTCTCCAACTTGACTGCTGGTTAATTCTATCACATAGTGAGTTCCATTAAATTCGAAATCAGCTGCGGATAGAGTAAACTCTGCGTTGGGTGTTTGCAGCGTCAAACTACTGATTGTGGATGGTCCAATAGGTGAGTTGCTTGATATGTCGAGATACTCTATTGCTATTAGGAAGGAATCTCCTTCTTCTGCAACTACATCGGGAGCTGTAAGTGAAGTTTCAGCATAGACCGATAGTACGGGAGCTACGGATTGAGTCGTATAGTTCTCCAAAGCCGCGGATATGTTCAATGTGAACATGCCTGGTATTTCGGAAACATCTATCTCGGAGGGATTGAATGTCAGTCTGTACATTTGATTGCTGCTCTGATATGTGGCGGTGTATGTTGTTCCGGCGTATTCCATAGTAATGGTTGCGCCAGTAAGACTACCTGTTATGTCAACTTGAGCATCTTCAATCTCGTAGGTCAACATGATATCGAGCCCAGTAGTTCCATAGAAGACCTCATAGGCCAGGCTAGTGGGATTCAGTGATGTATCGATAGGTAGGACATTCACTGGCAATTCAAGGTCAGGGATTGTGTAATTTTCATTATCGACCCTGACAATGAGTGTGTGAGCCCCAGCAGGGACTTGGTCAGAATATACTACAGCAAAATAGTCATGGGAGATTGGCTGATAGTTCAAAACATAAGTTGTCGGATATCCAGACCAAACATAGTAGACCGTGGCTCCGTCTATACTGACGTTACCACCATAGATATTGTTCACGGTCACCCTCAAGTTGAACTCGTTAGTCCATTTGACCTCCACAGACTCAGGAGTGGTTAGCTCATCTCTGAAGATTGCACCCTCAACAGGAGCTATTGTGACATCTGTATCGTTTGTACTATCAACATAGTTTGGCATGGTATATGTGAAAGTGATGTTATATGGGTCATCTGAAGCAGAGAACCATTCATCAGATTCGATGCTTCCTGTAAAGCTTCCATCTCCATTGTTGTCTAATTGAAGACTCATTGTGCCCCAACTGACGGTGATAACTGCATTCTCCCAGATTAGTCCACCATGACGGTCATCATAAAGATGTGCTGTAATGTCAAAGGACGCAGACCAATTCACAGGGTCGATTGGGTCAATCACAAGAGAGGCATCTGTTTCTTGCACTAGAATGATGACCGTAGTGAAGTCATGTGTCTGGAACCCTGATTGAGTCATCTCTATTTGGATGACATAGACCGGTCCTTCGCCAAATACATTCATTCCCAAGCCACGAGTGTCAACAGTGAATGCGTAGGTACCATTGTTGTAGTCGCTTGTGTCTACGATTGCGGTATCAAGATCAACTAGGTAA
>SDNP01000060.1 GCA_004524445.1 Candidatus Thorarchaeota archaeon
GACCCCTCGTGTTCATTGAATACCAAGCTAGCAATATTGGGTTGATCAACGACCATATCCACAATCGCGAAGTCCTGGTCCGGATAGTCTTTAGCTGTTAAATTCAAAGCGTTGGCCTGGTCGAATCCTATGGATATAATCAGGTCATACGCTGTTTCTCGTCCCTCATGAGCAGCGAAGTCTCTCAAAAATTCTTCGTACTCAGCGATCTGGGTGGGTTCTACGAAATCAAAGCTCCACCCGAATTCTTGTTCAGCTCGCGTTGCGCCTTCGTAACATGCATCATTGAATGACTTGTCTCCAAGTCCACCAGTAGCAAATACAATAGCTACTCTCGGTTCACTTGGGAAGAGCATCGGTCCAAGAAAGACGATGCCAACTACACCAGCCACTACAATGATTATTACAACGACCACTGCGAGCATTGTTTTGTTTGAGCTCATTCTCTTTCGTCTCCTAGCGCGTGAGGTCGAGATGGATACACGCGCCAAGCAAGTCTTGTATGAACAAGACTTCTCGACCATTGGTAATTCCTAGTAAAAGGACCCTAAAAAAGCCTCGCTCTGAGAAAGGAACGCTGTTGAAGATATCGTGCATAAAATGGGACTAGTGCATGTCAATTAATGGGCGGAACCTTGAAAGGCGATTCCTGAGTGATGTGGTTTCATGCAGGTACATTGTAAAGAACGTGGACCCGATGATGCACCTACGCTGATAATGGTTCATGGTGCAGGTGGGTCCTCACTAACATGGTTGATGCAGCTACAGAATCTGTTTCATAAGCTGAGATGCGTGGCGCTGGACCTCAATGGTCATGGAGAAACACCTGATAGAAAGGAGCAGGATGTTACTCGTTCATATCTAAAAGATATAGCCGCTATCGTCGAGAAGTATGAACTTCCTGTCTTGATGGGACACAGCATGGGGGGTGCACTCACACAGATTTACGCACTTGAGCACCCTGTTGAACTACGGGGCATAATATTAGTCGGTACTGGATGCAGACTTCGAGTCCATCCTATGATTTACGATCTTCTTGAGAACGATTTTGAGGGCTATATTGAAGCCGCAGGCAGACTCATGTTTCACGAGGCAACCTCCGACACGGTGATTGAGAGCTCTCAAGAGGAAATAAGAAAATGCGACCCAAAGACCATCGAGCGTGATTTCGACGTGTGTGACTGTTTTGATATCATGGAAAAAGCAACGGGAATCAAGATTCCGTCACTGATTATTGTTGGAGAAGGCGATCAAATGACCCCTGTGAAATATTCTGACTATATGAATGACAGATTCCCGAATTCAACAATGAAAGTCATACCCAAGGCGGGCCATAGTGTCATGCTTGAGCAGCATGAAGAATTCAATGCGGCCATTTTGGATTGGATGGAAAAGGAAGGTATTGTTTAGTAGCCTGGTAGCTTATACTAGAGCAAGCAACAAGAATCCGCATTGTTATATAGACCTCTTAATTGCATAGAGCCAGCATTGAACGCATTGAGGTAATGAATGTGGCAGAAGAGCGAGAGATTCCAACTGATAGGAAAGAACAGATATCTTGGTACTTGTATGATTTTGCAAATACTAGCTTCACTGTACTCATGGTTACAGCATTGTTTCCAATTTATTTCAGAAACCTAGTGACTCAGGCTTTCAATGATGGAGGATTCATGGGCTCAGTTCTATGGGGGTATGCTGGAAGCGTCACGATGATTGTCATCGCAATTTCATCACCAATTCTGGGTGCCATAGCTGACTACTCGGGATCAAAGAAAAAATTTTTGATTATCTATACAGTTCTTTGCATCTACTTCAATGCCCTCCTTTACTTCGCTGTTCCAAATTCAACTGCATTTGGTATTCCCATATGGGTGTGGACGTTTGTTCTATTCATCATAGCAAACATTGGATTCCAAGGAGCACTCCCATTCTATAACGCTTGGTTGCCTGAAATTAGCACCGATGAGAACATCGGTAGAATTGGGGGCTATGGATTTGCAGCAGGTTACGTCGGGGCAATGTTGACTATCATCATCGCCCTAGTCAGCGTATCGATATTTGGTACAAATTCGACAGTTCCATTTTTACTTGGAGCATTGTTTTTCCTCGTATTCGCTGTTCCGAGCATTTGGGGCCTCAAGAATCGACCTGCAACGGCCACTGCTGATGAACTCGGTAAGAGCTACATATCCATTGGATTCAATAGGATCGCGAGAACAGTAAGACAACTGAAGGACTTCCAAGGAATGCGGCTTTATCTCGTATCTTATTTCCTCTTCAGTAATGCCATTACTACAGTTATCTATTTTGCCGCCCTATTTGGAGAAACAGTATATGCATTCTCCATAACTGACATTCTACTCTTTTTTGCAGTTACACAATTAGCGGCAATTCCGGGCGCCTTCATCTTTGGATACGTAGCAGACAGAATCAAGACGAAGCCAACTCTGATGATCACACTTGCCATCTGGGTGGTGGCTTTAGTCATAGCATACTTAGGTACCTCTCAAATTGTATGGTGGATTGTGGGGCTTATTGCCGGGGTTGGTATGGGCTCTGCGCAAAGCACAGCAAGAAGCATGTACGGACAATATATCCCTGAGCGAAAGAAGAGCGAGATGTTCGGCTTCTTTGCATTGACTGGCAAGTTCGCAGCTATACTGGGTCCATTCATCTTTTCTGCCGTTGTATCTTGGTCGCAGGCAATGGGATTAGGGATTGAGATTGCCTACCGGAATGCATTGCTTAGTATCCTGGTTTTGTTCGTTGTATCACTGCTCATTCTTGTGAAGGTGAGGCAACCGGTCAAGGGCGGATCAGAAGTTAAAGTCCAAGTTGAAGATGATATAGTTCCTCCAGTTGTATAAATCGAGTAAATGAGGTCCAATAACCAAAGTTCGCAATTGAAATAAGGGCTAGCTAATTGGAGCATATGAAACCAAATTGAGATATGAATCCATCAAGGCTAAGAGTCTCCTTTCCAAGAGAATTACAGCTGACCCTTGGTTTCACATCCATCACTCAATGAATGCATACCGTGGCTGCCAACATGGTTGTGTATATTGCGATGGCATGGCAGAACATTACCACATCGAGAATTTCATGACTCACATTAAGATGAAAGAGAATGCCCCAGAGATTTTGGAAAAAGAGCTCTCTAGGCTCGGCTGTCATTCGACCACACAGCTAAAGAATGAATCATTGCTAAACTATCTGGATTCGGAAGAAGCAAACCGAATTGAGGAACGTCTCCCTCCGTGTCCAGTAATAGGAATCAGCGGTGGAGTATCAGATGCATACCAACCTATTGAATCCAAATTGAAGATCACCAGAAGGATTTTGAAAGTGTTATTAGATTTCAAAACTCCTGTTTTTATTCTTACCAAGTCAGATTTGGTTCTTAGGGATTTAGACCTTCTTCGGGAGATTAACGAGCTATCTTTTGCAAATGTTGTGTTTACTATTACGCTAGCCAATGAATCAGAGAGAAGTATCTTCGAACCAAGGGCATCACCCAATCCTTCAAGGTTCGATGCATTAAGAGAGTTAAGAGAAAACCGGATTCATGGAGGCATCATGGCCACTCCAATCATTCCTTACATCGGTGATACCTGCGAGAATATGACTGCTCTCGCGAAAGCCGCCAAAGAATCAAAAGCAGAATTCATTCAGTTTGGAGGTCTTACACTGAAGCCCGGTCGTCAGAAGGAGCTGTTCATGCATGTTGTCCGACAGAATTTTCCCCACAAAGCGCAAATGATTTCCTCATTATATTCCAATGCTGACTACTACGGAGCGCCAATATATGAAAAACTCCCTGTCAATGTTTTAGTCCAAGGATATAAAATATGCAAGCAAATCGGTATATCGGATAGGTCACTAAGACATGTTCGTCCGGGTCAACCGGAAATGAATACAATCGTCGTATCAAAACTATTAGATATCTCGATTAGAATGAGGTCATTGGGTTATCAATATCATAAGATTAAGCCCTACCGGGATGCCGCTCAAAGAGTAGAAGCACATCATGGTAACATCAAGTCTCTTTTGGAAAATGAGGACGCTGACCTCATGTCCGTAACGCCTGAAATAAGAGCTGCAATTCACAGCATAACCAAAACTGGGTCATGCCAAATATTGGATGATATGAAGTCTAAGTTGGACTCTTTGGAAGACGGATGTTATTGAAATGAATCTCCTAAAAAAAAATGAAAATTGAAGTGACGGACCTCCATAAAATCCGGCTGTGCTCTAGTTATACCACTCATCCACTGCGTTCTTCATATGATCTACCGCCTCTATGAAGTGAGCCCTGCTTTTTTGTATCAACGTCGATCCAGTTATCAAGTCCTCGGATACTTGTGCATGTTTTGTTCCTATGGGGACAATGTCTAACCACCTTCTGATTGGCTGGGCAGCTTGCTTGAACTCCAATGAAGCTCGAGCCAGATGGATACCTTGTGGAGTTTCTTGATAACGATTTGTCATTCTGTCTAGAAATACGAATGCCATATGCAACGCTTCTGCTGTAGTTGAAGCTAAGTAGCTGTTTCCCTCCGCTATCTCCTTCTGATTTTCTCCTTTTTCCAGATGAATTGCCCAAGCATCAAATGCAGAAGTTCCAGTGATATGCGCTGAATCGTTGTATTTACCTTGTGCCATATCTATTCCGCGTTTTATCGCATCAAGATCTCTTTGTCCATTGTCCAAAGGTTTAGACTTGTCTTTGAAGACAATTTCGGAAAATCCTTGAGGGGCGTAAATATTGCGATAATTCACAGGGCTGTCTGTTTCCTTCTGGAATGGACGACTTGTGCTGACAAGATAACTTTCGCCCTCATAGCCGTTGACTATGAAGTATTCAGGAATTGGGATGCCCAAGACAGCAAGTGGCCTATTTGTATCTCGAAGCATATTCTTGATTCTTTCAAAGTACTGCTTGGCTCTATTTTGGTCTTGAGGAGTTATATTATCTGAGTAAGCATATTTTCCACAAAACTCACAATTTGTACACGAAACGTTGTGCCAAAAGAGTTGAATATTCCATCCAAATGCATTCCTAATTCCATTTTCGAACACGGAGAGAGCAGGCTGATAACTAACAGCCATCGTTGAGACGTTTTGGCGTTCAGTACTCACTAGAAAAGCTTGTCCAGTAAAGCCCGCCACTTCTACGGTATCTACCTTCCAACCAAGCGTCTTCAAGATGCCAGTCATTGCCCCAGTATAGCTGAGTGCAGAATATTCCCATTTTGCCGCTCTAGGCACCTTGAAGGTATTCTCTTTGAGTGCTGCCATCACGTGTATATGAGCATCCTCATCTTTCATTTAGTACCATTTCCCCAGATTCTTGTTGCCCGCAATCTTGTATGAATTAATGCCTTGGAGATTGTCTTACTCACTAATAACCATAGCTAAAATATGAATACGGATTCATATTCTTTTTGAACGGAACGACAATAGGTTATTACCCAACATTGATTAACCTCCGTCAGAAACTATAGTTAATCGGTGATTAGACGTTATGAATGACCAAAAAGAAGGTGGACTAGGTTCACCAGAGGCTAAGATAGTCGAGAGCAAAGACATTGACTTGGATAATCCATTATTGATTTGTGGTTTTCCATCTTCTGGTCTCATTGGAACTATCGCAGCAAATGAGATTATTGAGCAATTCGATATGGAGCGAGTAGCACATTTGCGTTCCAAGTATATTCCATCTGCCGCAGTATTCTTTGAAGGCAGGCTCCGCCATCCATTTCGCATTTACGCAAGTGAGAAGAAGAATCTACTCGTAGCAATTAGTGAGGTCCCTGTAGATGAACCGGGTATGTATCAAGTTAGCTCATGTCTCTTAGACTGGGCGAAAGAAAAAGGCGCAAGAGAAACTGTTGTCCTTGATGGCATTCCAGTTAGAGGTATGCCTTCCGAGCGGAAAGTGCTCTATGCATCTGAAATGGAGAAGCAAAAAGAACTCGAGGGAGTAGGAGATTTGGAGATGCTGAAGAAGGGGATCATTACTGGAATCGCTGGTTCCATCTTATCAGAGACCCTAACCAGAGATATGGTTGGTTTTACTCTACTAACTCCTGCGATGGCAATGGTGCCTGACCCAAAGGGTGCAGCCGAACTTCTAAAGGCGGTAGACAAGCTCTACGGCTTCGGGGTCAGTATTGAGAAACTCGAGGAAAGCGCTGAAGAGGTCCGGAACAAGATGAAAGAGATGGCGCAACAGGTAGAAAATATGCGTCAACAGCGCGGCGGTCAACAACAGCAAGACGAGGACTTTCAGCGTCTCTATGGATAAACTAGTTTCAATATGTTGTGCTGCTGCAAATGAGCAGCACAGTACCTCTTTTTTTTAATTCTCGTTGCATCACTACATTTGGCAAAATACTATAGGACTTCAAAAACGCCTTCTATAATCTGAGTTGTAGAACTTCGTCTATAGTCATCTCAGATATAAATGCGATTAATAGTTTCATCTAATTCACGAATTAAAATAGGAATGGGAATGAATTTACTATCTTTGGATTTCCATTCCCATTTGATTGAATTCTTATTTCTCGTAAGGGTCGTCGCCCTTTGCCACAGGATTATTTGGATTAGCTGACCAGTCTGTGAAACTGCCTTCGTAAAGCCTCACCTTCTCATA
>SDNP01000016.1 GCA_004524445.1 Candidatus Thorarchaeota archaeon
ATGGATAATCTCGAACAGACCAATGGAGTATGCAGTACCATGGGTTTGGACTATCTTTGTATTGGCCGCTTGCCATGCAGCAATATACATTACCACAATAGACCTCTTTATTATTAGAATCGCGGACTATTATCCCTGTATGATGCCCAAACTCATGCAATAGCGTCGTTTTGAGCTTGTCCAACGTAGTTAAGTAATAGGTACAAAGGCCTATTCCCCACCCCCAAGAACCCGGATCATGTTGGTAATGATACCCCCTCACACCCTTTCCCGCTGAATTTAGAATGAAGACCCATTCATAGGTTGCATCGAATTGATGATTGCAGTAAGCATAATAGGTATCACGATGTTCTTCAAATAATGTGGTTTCTTCGTCCCAGGGAATCGGGTCGTCAACTACATAGTCGCACCTTGCATATCCATGCATTATATAATACGACCTCACGTAGCTAGCCATGCTATTGATGTCTGGTATCGAAACGAGAGGGTCTTGGTTTTGATCAACCATGTAGTCAATCTCTAGCATTACAATGCGGTAGCTCACTGCCAGGTAATCGATTTTCGTTCCATAATATGTGTTGGAAGAGGACAATATCTTCAGTTTCATGTTCAAGAGCTCGTCATCTGCATACGTCCCCATGACCAAATCATATTCACCACCCGCGCTAAAAATGGCCCTTAACTGGTCATTTATGTACAGTTTGATACTGAAGGTAGACCCTGTCATCACATCGGTATCAATATGTATGTGTGTGTCCAAACCCGCCTGTACCTGCCACTCCAATGTTGGGTACGAGCCATGCGGAAAATACTCGCAAAACTGGTATATTGGCATTGGATTGGCGTACAGAACCGGAGCAAATGGCCAGATGTATGTCACTTTCCATTGATGTTCTTTCCAGCCACAATAGTTCACTGCAACCTCTACTTTATGTGGTCCTTCAAACACATTGTAGAAGACCACTGCCCCATGAAATCCACCCGACCCAATCACATACTGGTGGGTTAGACTGCCATCGAGATAGAACGTCAAGTAGCGAGAGTAGATATCTTGGTCGCGTTCAACATCGATATAGAGATGAACTTCAGACAATGATGGATTGATGAATTCAAATGCCAACACAGAATAGCTCTTCTTGATGAACCAGTGTGCATCTTTTGCAGGTGACATCTCGGGAGTAGCGTAGCTATTGGTAATCGTGTACGGATAGAATCCGGTGTCATCACAATCCACACCATCGCCCTCGGTCAGTGTATCCATCTGAATCTCCTCAGCATTCGATAAAATCGAGGACTCTGCATTATCCATAGGGATGTAATCTCCAGTTATGGAAATCGGCCTGTCCGCATCAGTGTGGTTTGTTGGCAAAGCTACTTCTGCCGGTGGCGAACCATATCGGTTTTCGAACGGCATCCACGGTGCATCCAGTAATGGCCTTCTGCAGTCGATTCCCTCTCACATAATTTGGTTGAATTCCTCTACTCTTCTGGCAGCACGAACGGAAGAGTCACTTATCGCTTCAGATGTATCTGCTTGCGATGAGCCAGAATCAACACTCTCAGGTATTTGACTGCTCTCGACCGTGGCCTGACTCGGGCTGGAAATTGCACCGGTACTCATGGTGATTGATTCCATCGGAACCAACAGAAGAGTAATCTGAAAAACAAGAAGGAATACAATGAACTCTCTTTTCATCCCATTCTCCCACTTCATCACAATAACCTTCTAGTAGTTATTTTTATAATATATAAATTATTTGTTTTTTTTTTAATTGATAAGATGTTCTTGTAATATTTCTAGATTGAACTTAGTCTTTCTAGCATTTCAATACCGCTCCAATACTGATACAATTTTTGTGTCAAGATGTAGGTACACTGCACCATCAAGCCAGTTGTGGCTCTTCTATGTTAGTTGTGAGGGTTGGGTATCCTCAAAGATTAATGCAAACTAGCATTGGCTAGGTCTAAAACCCCTCAGTCCGCGGGGTGAACAATGCTCCAACAAGCCTTGCTACCTTCGGTGATGAAGCTGGTGAGGGGGATCATGAACCCGCCGTGGTAAGAATTGTGAAAAGCCTCGTTGTGACTGAAAGTGATGTTTCAGGACATGCACAGGGGGGAGGTGGCCAGGGCCGTGGGAGGGGGTCCATCCCGATGATTGCAGACAAAGCCCCTATTGACTCAATGACTGTTTGGTGCATTGGCAGCGGTGACGCTGGCAGGGGACGGGTGGAACACAGAAGTTTCACACAATTTGAGCTCACTCGCTTTGCGGGAGCATGTTATAAAAAGGGAGCCGTGCATC
Organism: Candidatus Thorarchaeota archaeon; assembly: GCA_004524445.1. GTDB lineage: Archaea > Asgardarchaeota > Thorarchaeia > Thorarchaeales > Thorarchaeaceae > TEKIR-14. Next base: position 2,306 of record SDNP01000016.1, read on the forward strand.
CATTTTAATCGAAACATCATGATGCATGACGTGGCTGTGGTCGGAGCTGGCCCAAGTGGATTATTGGCCGCCGCAGAAGCAACTAGGCATGATTTTGATGTTGTTGTATTTGAAGAGCATGGGAAGGTAGGGGTTCCCGATCATTGCGCAGGGCTGCTGAGCGTTTCCGGTTTGGATTCCTTGGGGCTACAACCACCGAATTCAGTAGTTCAAAATGCGATAGTAGGGGCCAAAATATACTCTCCTTCAGGCCACTCTCTTCTCATTGAGAGAGAGAAAAGGGAGGCGCTCGTGGTGAATAGAAGCCTGTTTGATCAATGGTTGGCAGACCGAGCTGAGAAAAAAGGTGTACAGATAAAGACCGATGCTCATGTCAATAAGATTGTGACGGATGGACAGAAGTACACCCTGACTTTGAAATCTGTTGGCGAATCAATACAATCGAGGTTTGTCTGTTTAGCTGAGGGGTCTCGATGCCAAATCTCACAGCAACTCGGGTTTCCTTCTGTTCCTAAGAGTAGCAAATACCCTGCATACCAGTTTGAAATAGAAGGTGCCGATATTGATCCTAGACACGTGGAGATGTTCTATGGGAGAAAGATCTCTACAGGCTTTTTCGCATGGGTAATTCCATTCGGAGAGGGAAAAGCACGGGTCGGACTAGCCTCAAGAGATGAGTCAAAGCGGCGTCTGAAATCCTCTATGAAGAATCATCCCGTGATATCTGAAAGAGTGGAGGGAGCAAAGATCCGAAGAGGATTGGGGGGAATTGTATTGGTCGGGAAGCCCATAGAAAGAACCTCAATAGGAAACGCAGTGGTCACGGGTGATGCCGCAGGACATGTGAAAGCAACAACTGGTGGAGGTGTTATTCTGGGAGGCGTTGCTGCAAGAATTGCTGGGCAGGTCATAAGAAAGAGATTACTCAAGGACGAATTCGAGCAGGGGCTCGATGAGTACAGTGCTCAATGGAGAGCAAAGCTAGAGAGAGAATTCCGTGCTATGTTTATTGCTCAAAAATTCCTCACATCCTTGTCCGATAAAGGACTAGATTCCTTAATTCACGACGTATCAGAATACAGGTTATTGGAAGTGGTTGAAAAATCAGGAGATATGGATAAGCAGAAACGGGTGCTTCTTGAACTTGCAAAGAACCCCATGGCGTATATCGCGGGCCTCAAGGCGATAAGATACTTGTCGCCGCTGATATGATACATAGCTACATCTTTATCATTTTCTTGATAGGCAGATTTGTCACTGGAGGCAATGGAAATGAACACGTCCAACAATGTTCTTGAAAAGGCAGTCGAATTACTAACATTGCACCCAGTATGTAATCAATGCCTTGGAAGGCAATTTGCATGGCTTAGCACTGATTCCACTAATGAGGAACGTGGACGAAGCATAAAGCTGCTATTATCCATGACTGCAGACGAACGAGTTAGAACTGGCGAAGCAAAGATACAGGACACCCTAATGCCTCGGCTAGCAAATCATGGTATGTATGGACCCGCTATTTCTCTTTGTGAAGAACATGGAATCGACGTTGATGTGAGTAGGAACTGCTATCTCTGCGAAGTGAGAAACAAATCGATATTCAAGCAAATACCAAACATAGCCAGGAGAGTACTAGAGAGAGTGATCTCGTATGAGTTTGATACGTTTCTGATTGGCTGTGTACCAAATCCAACGGTTTCAGAAAGACAGGATGAATTGCGTGCAAAGCTGAATCTCCTTCATGCTGAGGCATTAAAATCTGACTTCAATAGAGAGCTTGGCAAACACCTTGAAAATCTTCTGGAGAAAAAAGTTGAATTCGAAAACCCAGATATTGTGATCATCTATGAGATGACTGGGGATACGTTCCGTCTTCAAGTCAATCCCATTTTTATTTACGGCCGTTATAGAAAACTGGAAAGGGGAATTCCTCAAAGCAGATGGGACTGCAGTAGCTGCAATGGTAAAGGCTGTGAGGAGTGCAACGAGACAGGTAGAAGATACCCTGATTCTGTGTCAGAATATGTCAGTAAACCAATACTAAAAGTGGCTCAAGGCTCCAAATTTAAATTTCATGCAGCAGGAAGGGAAGACGTTGATGCCTTGATGCTGGGGTCAGGACGCCCATTTGTTGTGGAAATATCTGAGCCAAAAAAACGCAGGATCAACCTTGACGAGATTGAATCGGCAATCAATAGTAGAGCACGTGGAAAGGTGGAGGTTGATTCCCTTGAGTTCACATCAAGGGAAGTGATGCAGAATCTAAAGAGTGATGCCTCATCCAATATCAAGGAATATGTGGCCAAAATAGCCACTGAGGAAGAAGTGTCCAATGACAAGCTGCGAAGAGCAGAAACCGAACTGAGGGATATCGAGATTGAACAGAGAACACCACACAGAGTGGCGCATCGGAGAAGCGACCGGATCAGAAAGAAGAGAGTTCATAGTGTCAAGTTACTGAAGACGGATGAACATGAATTACGTGGCGATTTTGTCGTTCAAGGGGGAACATATGTCAAAGAGTTGATCTCGGGAGATGAGGGAAGAACTACCCCTTCACTTAGTAGCCTCCTTGGAACAAAATGTACATGCCTGAAGCTGAATGTGACAGCAATTCGTGCTTAGCACACCATAATCCTTAAGTGGTCACTAAAGACGTGATGCTGAGCCTCGGGTGGGTGTGCATACCTTCTTCCTTAAATTCCGGGGTAATCAATTAAGGATAGGTCGATAGTCATGGTAAAAAAGAGTCATGGATACCGTGCAAGAACTCGTAGCCTTATGTCTAAGAAGCCAAGAAATAGAGGTATTTCACCACTGGGCCCAATGCTGATTGAATATAAAGAGGGACAACGTGTAAACATCGTTATCGACCCCAGCATGCATAAAGGCATGCCACATAGACGATATCAAGGCCGAACCGGAGTTGTAAAAGGTATGAGAGGCAGAGGGGTAGTCGTCGAAGTTAGTCTCGGGAAAGCAACAAAGACACTGATTGTTAGACCTGAGCATCTACGGCCAAATAAGGAGTAAGTGCTGACAGATGCCACGAGAGATAATTGATGACAAAGAGGTCACATTGCCTCAAGTCAAGAAAATCCTGAAAAAGAGAGAGAAAGAGGGCGAGTTGTCTTTCCAGCAGACCATCACTCTAGAACATGCAACTACCTATGCTAAAATGACACCTTCTGCGTCCAAGCGTCTTGTAAAGAGACTCATGAAGAATTATGAACTCAAGAGATTCCAAGCAGTTCAAATAGTCAATATTGGTCCAACCACACCAGAAGAACTCAAGACCCTCATTGATTTTCGTTCAGCTAATCTCACAGAAGAACAGCTTGAGGAGATAGCAGAAATAATGGAGAGTAAGGTTAGGTAGCACCAAAACTCGATGGGTCTTTTGCATCAATAATGGATGCAATATATGTCCATCTGCCTAGCCCGATTGACTTTTATCCCAATAAACACAATTCATGAGTAATGTTGTCTATACCAATTAGGAGCGATTATGGATGGAAGAACCTGACAATCGAGCGTACGAAACACATGCCTATATCTTGGCAGTCATTCCGCCAAAGACCTTTCTAAGGGATGGCAGAGGTAGTTCCGGTTCCGTAGTCCAATCTATTGGAGAAGACAACTTTACACTCTTAGAGCTGGTGCCTAAGCGCGGGGCAAAACTACGTCCGCAAGATAGAGTGACGATTGAGAGAGATGCACCTAGCAAAATAGACCATGTAAAGAGACGCATTTCCTATGAAGACCTCGCCCCTGAAAGCTCCGCTGAATTACCCCTAGTTATTGAAATAATAGTTACAAAGCACGAAAGCAAATTTGTGAAGTTCTTTAACGAAGCACCGCCCATTACGACGAGAATGCATTCGCTGCAGCTCCTTCCGGGCATAGGTCAGACATTGATGTGGGCCCTTTTGGAGGAACGAAAAAAGGGGAAATTCAAGAGCTTTGAGGATATTGCATCCAGGACAAAACTGCAAAATCCAAAAAAGGTTGTCACTGCCCGAATCGTAGACGAATTGCAGGGAGATGTAAAGAGGTGGATCTTCGTAAAACCTCCAATTACTGATTCAGATAGACCACGCCGTTCAGGCAGATAGTTTGTAATCTTGATTTGGTGAGTAATTTTGTCTGAGCACCAAATAAGGTCCCTATTACAAAAATATCAAGTTGGATTGAAACGAGAGTTTGGACAGACATTCTTACTGAATAAACAGATTGCGAGGACGATTGTAAAGCATGCCAATATTATGCCTAGTGACACGGTACTCGAAATTGGTCCAGGGCTGGGGGTTCTTACTTCAATTCTCATACGCACTGGTGCAAAGATAATACTAATTGAAATTGAGCCGGGGCTAGTAAGAGCACTGAGAGATATATTTGAAAATGCAGAGAATCTCAAAATCATTCAAGGCGATGCGCTGGAAGTGGAGTTGCCAGATGCAAGCAAAATCGTTTCTAATTTGCCCTATAACGTTGCTTCTCAAATAACATTTAGACTTCTCTCCGAGATGTATTTTCAGTGCGCAGTTCTGATGTATCAGAAGGAATTTGCAGACCGCCTCATAGCCAATCCGGGAGATTCAGAATTCTCACGGGTAAGCGTGAATTTCCAGTATCAGGCAATAGCTGAAAAAATTATGGGTGTCAAGGCGGACGAATTTTATCCCGTCCCAGCAGTTGATTCAACTGTATTGAAAATCAAGCAGAGGAAATCGGGTCCCAAAGCAAAGGATGATGATATATTTCATGCACTGGTGCGAGGGATATTTTCCTACCCGAATAAATATCTCCGAAATGCATTGGGGATTTGGTTACGGAATTTGGGCGAACCTAGGCAGCTTGCAGACAAGATACTAAATCAGATGGACGAAAGACTATCTGAAACGCGTCCGCGAAGTCTGAAACTCTCGCAGATTGTAGGGCTTGCAGATGTCTTGTTTGAGCTACAACAAGAGGGCATCATTGGTTCATTGAAAGAGGAATAGGCATGGAGGAAAATGATATTCAGTTCCACGTGAGAGAGGGAGTATACCCTCCTGCGGAGGACACATTCCTGCTACTAGATTCGATATACTCTGAAATACAGGGAAAAGTATTGGAGATGGGTTCAGGGTCTGGTTATCTTTCAGTTCATCTAGCAAATAGGGCAGACATGTTGATAGCTTGTGACATATCATTATTGGCTGTGAAGAACACCAAAGAAAACCTGGTTCGCAATAGAATAGAGAACTCAACTGATGTGCTTCAAACTGATTTATTCTTGGCATTAGCCGATAAAAGAGTGTTTGATTTCGTCATATTCAATCCACCATACCTCCCAGCAGATGGAAATGTGACTAAGGAAGATAGGACATACATTGGAGGAATAAGGGGCACTGAAATAACTGAAAAATTCCTGAAACAGGCAATAAAGCATCTAAAGCCAAAAGGGACCATCTTTGTGGTTGTGTCATCATTAGCTGATGTTGAAAGCGTTTGGGATAGTATGAGATTGTTGAACCTATCTGCCGATATTATCAATCAGAAACGGCTGTTTTTTGAAACCTTGTCCATCTTGAGAGGAACGCCAAAGTAACTGTTACAAGGAAATGGTTTTATAACCTCAATAATGAGAGCCGCTGAGCGCAGTTTTTACTTTGCGAGTGGAATTGATATGGCCGACAAGAAATCTGGCAAAAAGAAGACCAGCAAGAAATCTGAAAATGTTGTAAAAGAAAACAGCCTAGTCTATGTTGATTATGTAGGAAGAACAAAAGAAGACGGTGAGGTCTTCGACCTCACTCTGGAGGATGTTGCAAAAGAAGAGGGCGTCTACAAAGAAGACGACCGATATGAGCCAATGTTAGTTGCAGTGGGCTGGAATTGGCTTTTGAAGGCAATAGAAGATGAGCTTGTCGGAATGAAAGTAGGAGAAAAGAAGACCGTAGAGGTCCCACCAGAGAAGGGAGCAGGTCCCCGAGATCCAAAGAAAGTAAAGAAGATAGCAATAGCCAAACTTGCCAAGCAGGGCATTCAGCCGATAAAGGGGGAGAAAATAACATTCGGGCAGGAACGAGGTGTTATTACATCAGTATTGGGACGCACGGTCCGAGTGGATTTCAATAGCCCTCTAGCAGGTAAGACACTGGTTTTCGACGTCATTGTTCGTGAAATTGTCACTGGCAAGAAGGAGAAAATGAAGGCAGTTGTGAAACGTCGTATTCCTGCGCTTCCTGATGAAAAGTTTGAGGGCGGTATAAGAGGAAAGACCGTCACTATCGAGCTTCCCAAGGAAACAAGGTATATTGAAAATATCCAGTACGCAGAAATTGGAATCGCAGCAGACCTCCTCAAGGTCTTTGAACAAGCTGATGAGGTTAAGATGGTCGTGACTTTTGAGCGTCCTGAAGAACCAAAGGAAGCAGATTCTGACGAGGAATAGACCAGTGTTTGTAGACTAGTGACTTATAAGAAACTTGTGCGATGTAAAAAGCTTTTAATACTCTGTGCCAAACCGAATTAATTGTCACTAGTTCTCCGAGACCTGTTCTCATTAAGGGAGTTACTTAACATGGAACATTCGCTAAAGGAATCCAATGAATTGAAGACTGGCACCACCACAGTTGGCATGATTGGCAAAGATTGTGTAGTCCTAGCTAGTGATCGGCGCGCAACTATGGGTCTTCTAATTGCTAGTAAAACAGCAAAGAAGATCTATAAGATCACTGACAGAATTGGTGCAACCATTGCCGGTTCCGTTGCAGATGCCCAAAATATTATGGACATTCTACAGGCGGAAGCAAAACTCTTTGAAATTCAGCGTGAAAGGCCAATGCGCGTGAAGGCACTCACAAGATTACTGAGTAACATAATGTTCCAAGCAAGAGGTGGCTACCTATTACAATGTCTCGTAGGAGGATTTGATGACGAGGGAGCTCAGGTCTACTATACAGACTATATTGGATCTGTTATCCCTGACGACTATGTAGCAACTGGATCAGGTTCTCCTGTGGCTCTAGGTGTTCTTGAGGCCGAATATAAGGAGAATCTCCCAAGGAACAAAGCGATTGAGCTTGCGGTGCGTTCCATAGCATCAGCAATTGAGCGCGATGCGGCGAGCGGTAATGCGATTCTTGTCAGTGCTATTGACGAGAACGGTTACGAAGAGATTCCAAAGGAAACCATCGATAAGATTTGGAAGAAATAGATACTCTATTTCTCTACCACGGCAGGTTATCGCAGAAAATACAGCACTTGCCCTTCGGGCAAGGTTGACTATGAGGCCGTTACGAGTTAATTACAGGCCTATCTCAAGATGTGACTATAGATGACTTCTCAAAAAAACAATGGATCGGTTGATATACGGGAGGCAGTAATGAAGGCTCTGCCCAAATCAGCTGCGATTAGCGGTGTTGAATATGAAGGGCCGGAAATTGCAATCTACTCTAAGGCACCTAAAATTCTCCTGGATGATGGCGATAGAATCAAGTCATTGGCCAGGAAAATGAGAAAACGAATTGTTGTTAGATCGGCTCCAGAAGTCAGACTACCTCATGACGAGGCTGAGAGCACTGTTCGCAAGTTGGTTCCCGAGGAAGCGGAGATAACATCCCTGGATTTTGATGAGTCTCGCGGCGAGATTATCATTGAAGCACAGAAGCCCGGATTAGTAATCGGCAGGGGCGGTAGTACCCTGAGAGAGATTACTAGGCAGACATTATGGAGGCCGAGTGTTCAAAGGACTCCACCTATTGAGAGTAAACTCATCAAGCAAATCCGTTATATCATTCAATCCGAAGCTGAAACACGGAAGAAAGCATTTCGAGAGATAGGCAGACGGATTCATCGGTCAACTCTGGTTGAGAATGGGTGGATTAGGCTCACCGCCATGGGTGGTTTCCGCGAGGTTGGGAGACAATGCATGTTTCTTCAAACTGCGGAGAGCAATATCTTGGTTGAATGCGGTGTCAATGTCGGCGCTCCCTCACGGGCATTTCCACGGCTAGACTTGCCCGAGTTCAATATTGAAGACCTCGATGCTGTTGTAATTTCACATGCCCATCTAGACCATTGTGGCATGGTACCTTACCTTTTCAAATATGGATATCGTGGGCCGGTCTACATGACTGCACCTACGCTTCATCTTTCAACTCTACTACAGCTCGATTATCTGGACGTTGCAGAACGAGAAGGAAAAGTCAGGCCCTATCGAGATAGAGATGTCAAGGAAGCAATACTTCGCACAATCACACTGAATTATGGTGAGGTTACTGATATCGCACCAGATGTTCGACTAACTCTCCATAATGCAGGTCACATTCTAGGATCAGCAATCATCCATCTTCATGTTGGCGATGGGCAGTACAATCTCGCTTATACAGGCGATTTCAAATTTGGAAGAACCCGATTGTTGGAGCCAGCTACGTTCACATTTCCAAGGCTTGAAACACTGATAGTCGAAAGCACATACGGTCATCCAACCGATAAGATGCCTCCCAGACAGGAAGTGGAACGAAGGTTCGCTTCTATCATAAAGAACACTATCAAACGTGGCGGAAAAGTCCTGATTCCGGTTCTAGCCGTAGGAAGGGCACAGGAAATTATGTTGGTAATTGAGGACCTGGTGACCAAGAACAGAATACCCAGAGTTCCAGTGTATCTGGAGGGAATGATTGCCCAAGCGACTGCCATTCATACAACACACCCTGAAGCTTTGAGCAAAAAAATAAGAGAACTAATCTTCCATCAAGGAGTCAATCCATTCCTCAATGACATTTTCGTGCAGGTCGATAGTCCAGACCAACGTGAAGAAATAGTGGAGGGAGAACCCTGCATCATTATGGCCACATCAGGCATGCTCGCAGGAGGACCTAGTGTTGACTACTTCAGGCTATTGGCCCCAGATAATCAGAATACTCTCATCTTTGTTAGCTATCAAGGCGAAGGTACGCTTGGCAGAAGAATCCAGAAGGGATGGAAGGAAATTCAGATGAGAGATCGAGAGGGAAATTCACAATCAGTTCCAGTGAATCTTCAAGTTGAAACTGTTGAGGGTTTCTCAGGTCACTCTGACCGGAAACAGATTCTCAACTTCGTTAAAAGGGTTAATCCTAGTCCGGAGAAAGTCTTGACTTGCCATGGAGAGGCTTCAAAATGTCTTAATCTGGCTTCAACCATTCATAAGGCTTTGAAGATTGAAACAAAAGCCCTCATGGTTACAGAATCAACCAAGCTCAAGTAGACATCCCTACGGGTTTTAGAAGTTCACAAACGATGGCGCCACAATCACACAATTGTCATTGACTAGAGCAAGGTCCGCATGATAGCTTCGTGTTTCTCCACGGATTCGTTCAATGATTCGTTTCAGTTCCAAGTGTGTCTGGTCCCGCCCATCATTGAGTTTACGGATGTCTAGCAATACGATGTTGCCATTCTTTACCTGATTTACAATGAAGGGAACATCGTCTAGAGATTCCAAACGCTTGGACCTGATGAATATACTATCCAGTTCAGAGAGACGTCTGAATTCATGTTGTGGGTCAGTTTCTTTCTTTTCAACAGCAGGTGAAAAGATTCCTAAACCTTTCTTTTTGTCCCCTTCATCAGCGCCTTCTTCTTCATCTTTCTTCTTCCGTCCAAATAGGAATCGCATTTGAAATCACCTCGTATCTTGTTGTTTTTTCCTAAGAAGATTAGAAAAGACCGAGTAATACATGGTTGGATTACGAACGATTCTTGGGGCTCCATCATAATTCTGAGTTTGAAAGATATTCCGTCACTCGAAACAGATTTTACGTTCCATAACTCGGTATGAGTGAGTGTTCTAGATGCCTGAGCCAAGAGAGGATGATTATGTCTATGATGACTTGAGAAGCCACTTGAAAGTACTGGGAAATCGTTATTCTATCGAAATTCTTGAGGTGCTTAGTCCGTCTGAGGGTGCCATTGTTCCAGAGGTGGGATGGGACGAGATTGTGGAGGGCATTCTACAACTCATGGGGTATCCCAAACCTCCACCGAGCAAACGTGATTCTCGGTCACAAAAAGAAGCAGAATATGAGAAAAGAAGGAGAAGATTCGCTTCGGGAGGAACTCTCTATGAATCAATGAATAAACTAGTAAAAGCTGGGTTTGTTCAAGCGATTGGTGCAAGAGGCAAAAAACAAAGGAGTTTCATGATTACTCATGAGGGAAGGTTAGTTCTGTCGGCTTTGAGAAGCATGCTTGGGCCCTCAGCAGTGGATACAGAATTTCAGAGAGCTGCCAAAGTGCTTCTGAAACACAAGAATTTCATTCGTCCACTACCTGCTCAGCAGAAATTTCTCCAAGAAATTGGAGATATTAGTGAGAATTTGATTATCCAAATGCCACCAGGGTCCGGGAAGACATTTTTGGCCATGATCATAATATTAACTAGGCTTCAACGTGGTTCTCGTGCGCTCTATGTCACCCCCTATATCTCCATTAATAGGCAGGTGTTGAATGAATATGGAGATCTCTTTGAAGAACTCGGATATTCAGTAGTTCGATTAGATGGGACAACAACAGTAGCGGATGAGGAGCTGGAGCAAGCCGACCTCATTGTGGGAATCTATGAGTCTATCCTATCATCATATTTGCAGAAAGCTGGATGGACAGAGAAGATTGAATTGGTTATTGTTGACGAAATCACGCAACTGGATTCAGGTGTTGATACGTTAAGGCCATCCAATTTGGGTAGTGACAGAAGTGTAAAGGCAGACATGCTAGTCACACTCCTAAAACAATCGAGTCAGATAATCACCCTTTCATCAAGATTTGGTGATACAGACTCAGTGGCAAAATGGCTAAACGCCCGAGTTTTCCGTCCGAGTGTTAGACTATGCCCCGATGAATATATCGTAGAGAAAATCGGTGAAACTGTTGAGATTCAAAGCAGAGATGGAACCCATATTGAGGAGATACAGAGGGAGTATCCTCTTGAAGCGGTCATAGATCATATTGACGACGCACAGAATAAGTCAATACTCGTTGTGGTCGGGTATCGATATAAAGCAGAACAGATAGCAAGAGCAGCAGCTAGAAGATGGCAGCGTCCTCTTGATGGATCAATAACAGATCATATACTTGGTTCATCTAAAGGTTTGCCACTCGCAGAACGATTGAAGGAAGTTCTACAAGCTGGTATCGCATTTCATCACGCTGGACTTGATTCTGGGGTTCGGGGAAGATTGGAGGATGAGATTAGAAGGAACAATATCAGATTTGTTGTTTCAACGACAGGAATCACTGCTGGCACCAGTTTCCCCTTTGATGCGGTAGTGATTCTCTTTGACCGGTCTATGGGATTCTTAGTTACAAGGTCAAGATACTTGCAGATTGCAGGGCGAATTGGTGAATACTACTTGGCACAGCGGGGTGGAAGTGTCTATCTTGTTTTTGAATCGCCCACACGTCAATTCAAGAGCGCAGATCAATTAGCAAAGACTTTGCTCCATGAACCACTCAGACCCCTTGAACCAGGTCCCATTGATCCGTCGATTATGGCAAATCTAATCATTCGACAGGCATTGAAACAACGAACATTCAAGGCATCTAAAATCAAGAAAGAAGTTCTCTCCATTCTGCAAAAGAGCTACAGGACTTCAAAGGATGGAGATTATGAGAGATATATATCGAACATGTTTGATAGTCTGGTTGAGTGGTTTGAAAATAGAAACTGCGTCCCAGGGACAAAATCTGGAGCCAAGCTCTCGAAGAATATGCGTGCTGCCGCGGACTCAAGGCTTGATTCAATTCATTATGTTGAGCATGAAAATGAGATCAATTCGTTGAAAGATGATAGGGATACGGATGCGTTTCTTGAAATCTTACTGAAATTCCCACTTCCTCAATCAGCTAGACCACGAACGTATCTCCCCACTCAAATTGAGCTGAAGTGTGCAGGTTTGGATGAAGTAGAAGATTGGTACAAAGAGCTGGTAGCTAGACGACACCGCATTAAACAGACAGTCCTCAATGGATGGACCAAAGAAGAGAGCGTTCCTCAGATATTGGAGGAAGCATTACAGGTGGCTACTGAGGCGTCTTCCAGTGATAGACCATCGGGGGGAAGCGACATTGAAGAGGGGGATTTAATGGCACTAGCAGACATATGCAAGAGCCTCTCAAGAGAGTTTCAGTCATATCAACAGAAGCTCGCAAACTTGCCATTGGCGAAACGATTCGAAATACTATCACTACAGATGGAATATGGATTACGTCCAGATATCGCAGCAACAACCCTACCTAATCTTGTGGTTCATTTGAGTGAAAAGGATGAGCGACCACTCTCCCGAAAAGAAATGAGAACACTTTATGATAATGGATATCGAAGTATCTCAGACATCCTGAAGAAAGATGTTGACGCCAGCAAGAAGGGGCTGGCTCGGAATAGATTCGCCAAGAACTGCGGACTTGACTTTCAGTTGGCAAAACAGGTCTACAAATCTGCACTACGGTATGTGCGACAACAGATGCAGAAAGGATAGTTGCTTATTCCTTACTGAAGTCCCATAGCTCATCATTCACATGATGCACACTAAGAATGACCTTACCAGTGTCTATGGAACGCATCTCCTGAGAGTTTAGCTGAGCCACTCCGACAGCTAATGCCTTCCCATGGCGCTCTTCAATAATCCCTACGACTGAATCCTCCTCAATTCCATCATCAATTTTGATGATACCTGGACGCATGATGTCTGCGCCGTTTACGACGAAACGGACTGCGCCCATGTCGACAGTAACTTCAGGTATCTTCACCATGTCCTTCAACAAAGCATGTACAGTTGGGAATAGTCTCCCATCTTTCTCAAAGAAGAGGATATCATCGTCAAGAATCAGGATTCTAGTCCCGTCATCCAAGATTCCTTCTTCGAATCTATCGTCTTCACCTAGTCCGACAAGGGAGCCCAATTTCTTCTCTATCCTTTCAACCTCTTCGCGATGGTCCCTCTTTTTCAGGAGATGCCGTTTTTTAATTCGTTCAATGGATGGCATTTGATGAAGCTACCTATCATTTCCTTTTCAAAGCTACGGAACAGAACCTGTTTTTCAGAGTTTACATCGTCATGTTTTTAAGATAAGTCCAAAAGCTTCGTGAAGAGTCGAGAGAGCACCCTGCTCCGACCGAGATTCTGTAAATGGTGAAATAAGTGAACGCAGGTAGACCTATGGACCTTCTCCAGAAATCAATTGGATCACAAGTATTAGTTGAGCTGAGGGGAGATAGAAAGATTAAGGGAAAGCTTCGCGGATACGACCAACACTTGAATCTCATCCTTGAGAATGCAGACGAGATATCTCCCGACCCAGAAAGGGAAACAGGAAGCATTGAAGCCATTCATACAGTCATTGTACGTGGCGACAATGTCGTTATTGTAAGCCCGCCGCCGAAGAGTGCTAAGAAGTAACAGGAGCGCATTACAATGGGCAAAGGAACTCCATCAAAAGGCAAGAAAAACAATCCACACCATATCAGGTGCCGCAGATGCGGTAGGAGATCCTATCACGTGAGAAAGAAGGTATGTGCAGCCTGTGGGTTTGGAGCATCTGCTAAACTTAGGCAGTATAGCTGGGCAAAAAAGAAAGTCAACGGAAAACGTGTTCGCGGATAGAGCCAGCAAATTATCTTCGTCAAATCCTTGTCCTCTTAACGAATGTGTTCACTGATTTTTTGATGTTGAAACAAGTCTATTCTTCCACAGGCGGCTTACTGAGTTTTACACACTTAGCCAATTGTATGACTTTCCCCTTCGCCCAGAATCACTACTTCAGTTGATGATTCACTCTCTACAGTGGTCTTTAGTGCCTCTGGGTCAGCACCTCTCAGATGCATAGGAATCGCAATCTTTGGTTTCATCAAAAGGATAGCCTGAGACGCCTCTGTCATGTCCATCGTATATGTTCCCCCACTGGGAACCAAAGCGACATCGAGTTCAGGCAGCTCTTCCATCTGTGGAATTAGGTCCGTGTCACCAGCATGGTAGATTTTCTTATCTTCGATTTTTATGATATAGCCGACGCCCAACCCCAGCGGATGGAAGGGCTCTCCTGGCTTACGAAATCGCTTTACATTATACGCCGGGACAGCCCAGATTACTGTTCCATCGTTAATCACCATATGCTCGCCAGCACTCATACCCCACACAATCCCACCGCCCAGCTCCTTTTTCAGGTTTTCAGGAGCTATGATAGGAGACCCCATTTTGCGAATCTTCTTGATAATCCCCTTGTCAAAATGATCTTGATGTCCATGTGTAACTAGGATCAAGTCTGCTGGTTCGAAATCATCTTTCTTGAGACCTGTTCCTTTTGTTGAGGGGTCGATGTAGATATTCTGATTCTCAGTTTTTATCTGGATACTGGCATGGGCCAGCAAACGAATAGTCACACTCAATGAAACCACATCCAAAGATGATGTCACATATCGCTATATGTCTTTCATATGTTTAGATTGGTCATCTGAAGAAAAAGGGGCATTCCAATGTCAAGGAGAAGAAGTAATATCATAGAACTTCTAGGCCCTCTGGGACTAGAAATGCCTTCAAATATTCTGGGTTGCATGATCCTCGAGTTGAATACAGGTCAACCGCTTTATTCTCACTTTTTTGATGATAATCTCAAGGAGAATCCATCTCTAATCCCCCAGCGAATACGCTCCAATGATTTGAAAATGGTGCATCAGATGGGCAGGCATATGGTATTTACGGCGCTCGTGACTTACGAAACTCCCGAAGTAAGGCAGGAGCTAAGGGCGTTTAAGCAGCGAGTGGAGGAAGTCTATCCTGAGGGCCTAAAGCGCGGGAGCGGTACTTTTGCTGATTATGTGATTCTGCAGGATATGGTGACGGAAATCTTCCGCAAAGAGGGTTTGTAAACTACTAATCAGTGATTTTCTGATTCTCCTAATCCTTAAGTGATAGAATAGTCTCTACAGGTAACTAGTCGGATGAAGGTTTTGCATATGAGGAGGAGAATAATCAACGTGTTCCTCTCTCTAGTTGGGCCAATCGCCATGATAGTCCTCTTGACGATACCAATTGGTCCACTTGCCGGGGGACTTGGAATTCTAGAACCAATTGGAGGAATTTTCGATATTGGAGTTGGCCTGAAAGAGCCTGTGGAAGAAACTATCAGCCTTGAAGGGCTTGAGAATGAAGTAACTATACTCATAGACCACAATGGTGTTCCTCATATTTACGCAGAATCAGCCAAAGATGCCTACTACGGGCTTGGCTACATGCATGCGAAAGATAGACTCTTCCAGATGGTTATGCAGAAGCATCTTGCTGCAGGAAGAGTCAGTGAGCTCGTAGGGGGATATGCCAATATCTCTGACAAGATTTATCGTACCATAGGCTTAGATAGAACTGCTCATAAAACCCTAGATTGGTTTCTTGCTAATGCCGATATAAACCCTGACGTCGACTTTGCATTGCAACTGATGGAGGCACAAGTCAATGGCATTAATTTGTTTATCGAGTCCATGACCACACGAAATATGCCAGTGGAATTCCAGCTTCTGGGCATATCACCTGAACCCTGGAGAATGGTTGACATGTTCCTTGGTGCTTCTTTCATAACGTGGAGTCTCACGGGAGACTTTGATGACTTGAAACGGCTTTGGTTAAGAGAGAAGATTCAGAATGACACCATGTTAAATGAATTATATCCGGATTTTCTGCCATATCAGAGTTTCATCATAAAAGAACAGACCAATTTGAGTCTAGCAGAGTACCCGAATGCCCCGGGCGGATATCCAGCTGATCCTGTACCCCAATACAGTAGCAGCTCGGATAACATTGCTGAGATTGGTCTAACTAGAATCGAATCGTTACTTAGCTATCTTACTCCCATTTTGGATCCCTTAGGTCTCAAGGGCCATTTTGGGAGCAACAATTGGGCCGTATCCGGGAACAGAACCACAACGGGTAGTCCGATGTTATGCAATGATGCCCATATGCCCATAGTTGCGCCAAACCTAGTTTATCAGGCTCATCTCTCTGTGCCAGGGGTCATGAACGCCATAGGTGTGACTCTACCAGGTATGCCGTCTGTAGAAACCGGATTCAATGACCACATCGCTTGGGGTTTCACAAACGGAGGCATTGATGTTCTAGACATATTTGCAGAGCAACTCAATCCAGACAACTCCAGCGAGTACTTCTATAATGGCGAGTACAGGCCTTTCAGAGAACTACAGGAGACCATTCATACCCGTGAAGGAATTGACATTCCCTTTGTTGTAAAAGAGTCAGTTCATGGGCCCCTTATTGATAGTGTAGTTGGAGCAAATATTGACAATCCACCATACTTGGCAATGAACTGGACCGGAAACAGTGTCAGTCACTTGATTATCGCGGCAACGAAATTGAACAAGGCCCAGGATATTGAAGACTACTTCGATGCCATCTATTGGTGGGATAATCCGGTATTCAATTTTGCATACGCCGATGATGATGGCAATATCGCGATGACAGTCTGCGGTCGTATTCCAATTCGAAGTGGATACAGTGGATTATACCCCGTGACTGCTTTGAATGACAGCGTAGGTATGGTGAGCAATGTTCCCTATGCCTATCTTCCCAGAGAGGTCAATCCCTCCCGCGGGCACGTTTCATCGGCAAATCAACGTTCAATTGATCCAGATGACTATGGCTATTCACTAGTAGGACCCTATGTGGACGGGTACCGTGGGAGAAGAATTAACGAATTACTTGCTGCTGACGATGATATTACGATGGAAGACCTCATGCGATTCCAGGCAGATGCCCTAGAGATTCGAGCAATGAGTATCGTACCAGAAGTAGTTTCAGCGTGGGAAAGCCTTGGGAACGGCAATGAAACTATTCAGATGGTGATAGATTGGTTTGAGGAGTGGGATTATGAGATGGACACGGATATCGAGGCACCTACGGTTTGGATGCATCTCTATGATGCAATCAGGCAAGAAACATTCGACGAACTACACTTTCTGGATGCCGAGATTGAATCCTCTTCAATGAAGAGCTCTGCCCTACCATCGAGCCCGTATCCAAGAGCACCAATTCTTGAACGGATGATATTGGAAAACGATACGATGTACTTCGATGATTCTCGCACTCCAGATGTTTTTGAAACACGAGATCAGATTCTTGTAAGAGCACTCTCCCTTGCAGTGGATAAGATGTATTCACTATATGGTCCCAGTGTGGATAATTGGAAATATGGGCTTCATCATACTATCCATGTTGAACACATCGCGGGTCTCACAACGATTGAAGGCGGCGCTATTCGAGGACAACATACACTCTTTCCGTCTTATGGTTGGAAAATGAGCTCTGGTCCAGTTTTGAGACATGTGATCGATTTAGAAACTCCACTGAATTCACGTTGTGTTATTCCTGGTGGACAGAGTGGGAATCCCTTTAGCGACCATTTTGATGACCTATTCCAACTCTGGTTCACGTTTGACGAGGAGGCTAGGCACTATCTCTACCAAGAGATGTATACCTATTCAACTCAGGATCTCTTCATGGCAGCAGATGTAGACAATGAGCTGATAGAGAGGAGAATTACTCTAATTCCTTGAAGAGATGAAAAGAAAACACCTTATGGAAAACGTGGTAAATTTTGGGCAGAAGAATGAGTGGTGGACCGGTCGTGATTTGAACACGAGACCTCCTCCATGCCAAGGAGGCATTCTATCCTGCTGCGATTCGAGAAGGAATCGCAGTACCAGGCTAAACTACCGGCCCAGTGATATTCAAATTGGTTCGATATTTGCACAGTTAAAAGAATTGCGGAGCAGCTTTGGAAATGGTGGCAAATTGCCATAGATCTCCAATCCCACCATGATAATGTTGAAATCCGAAAAACTGATTACAAGAAGAATGTCAGCAATATTGGAGTGATTTCATTCACTCAATCATTGAGGTGCATTGGTTTGGCGGATAAGAGATCTCTTTCAGACGATGGATGTCTGATACTCTTGCTAATCATTTGGCTTTCTTTGCCGAGCGGATTCGGAGATGTGAGCCGATATGTCTTTGAACATCCGGTATATTTTCCGCTCTTCATTGTCTTTTACATAGTAGTACCAATTGTGTCTTTTGTGGCTTGGTGGTGGGTTGGATATAAGGGCAGACCAGTGAATCCTGGAACAAGGCACCCCTTGCCTACGGATCCAGTCTATGCAGGATACAAAGACCATCATCAAAAAGAATAGCTCTTCATTAGTAAAACCATGAATCTCGTCTACTCATTTAGCTAATCTAGCTTATCTCGTACAATGGGCATTAGTTCATCGACCAAGTCAACGCCATTCATCTTCTCAATGTCCTGAAATAAGAAAGATCTCCATCCTTCCTCTAGAAAGCAGATATAGACTTCGAGTTTTCAAACTCGTTGAATTCGTCTTTATGCAAGATTTCAACGGTTTACAATTGCACTCGTAAGAATGACTTGAGTCTATTATCACATGTCAATAGAGTAGGAGGTATTTTACCTCCTGATGTAAGAGGAACTCAGAATAGGGGACTACTGACGCACAGCATCCCTCTCATCTGACCCATGTCTACTTTGACTTTGCTTTCTCGGGATGCTTGTCCAGAACATGTCGCTCGAACTCATCGGGGGTATAGAACGTCATGTTACAGGATTTACACTCCCATTTCTTAGTGTCTTTCATTGTTATCAATTAACTATAGTTATTTATCCTCTTTAATGTATGTGTATGTGTTATCGAATCGAAACTCAAGTGTCGTCTTTGATTGTATACACTAAATAGCCAAAATCATATTGATAGAGCTGAACCAAATGCAAGAACACACCTATCATACACCAATTCAGAAAATAGAATTGAAGAGATTGAGAAGAGAAGGAAAGATACTGGATATAGGTGGGGGTTCAGAGGCACTTGTTTCCAGGATGGAGGGCAAGAGAGTCTGTGCTGTTGATATCAATATGGTGAAAATTCGTGAAGGACAGATATACAATACACCAGCCAACTGGGTACTAGCTGATGGAAGGGATCTTTGTTTCAAAGACGCTTCTTTTTCGATTGTCACACTATGGTTTTCATTGGCGTATATCGTAAATGCCGAATCAAAATGCTTGGTTATGCAGGAGGTCTATAGAGTACTCAAACAAAAGGGAGTGGCGTCGATAATGGGGTGTTTCATTCCTCACAACATTTCCGCACTTGCGTTCAATGCTATTTTCGAGTTTCCAGATGCATACTCGAGCAGGATAACATATCGAGTACACGGAGAGCAAAAGCAAACCCTGCAAATCATCGAAAAATTTGCCAAACAAGTAGGTCTGAAAACTGAATACTTTGAGGAAAACGATTACTGGTTTCACCTTGTCTGTAGAAAATAGAACTAACTCGATAGTATTCACTTGTTCCAAAAGGTTAAAGAGAGTTCCCAATTTCTGAGCAAATCGTCTTTGGCAGGTAGAGAAACATGAGCCTCGCAGTTTGGTGGAAACGTGGAAGCAAACCGGGACTAATCTTGATATTCCTCGGTATTGCTGGATTCGTTCAAATTCCTTTGATGTGGCATGCAGCCACGTATGTGAAAGTACTCAGTGCAGAACTTCAGTTGATTGTCGCATTGGGTGCAATGGCAGTGCTGGGAGGAGCCTATGTGATTATGGGCGAGGCTATGTACAGATGGGCATATATTCTGTCGAAAAGAAAAGTCAGAAAGCGCCAGAGAGCCGAATACGGAATAATCGCAAAAATGTCCGAATTCATCCGGTCAAAGCAGGACCTTCCTCCCTTCTTCGGTGCGGGATTGATAACTGCAATCTTTTTCATGTTTTACTTTGTGCCCTTTGGGATAGCTGAGTCGAATATCCTTCCATCCGTCTTAGCAACATTATCCTTCCTTGACTCTCTCTTGGTTTACCCTATTGCAGTGAATGCCGCAGCCATTCTAGCGGCGATTGTGGCAAGCTACATGAATTACAAAATACGCTGAGCGTTCTCATCTTGGCATGAATACACATCAAGCCTTAATAGGCCACTAGTTATTAACTATATTGAAGTGTAATTATGTCTAAGAAAATAAAAGTTGGCGACAAAGCACCAGACTTTACGCTCCTGAGAGAGTGGACTGGAGAGCCTGGCGAAAGCGTCACATTATCCGATAAGCTAGAAGAAGGACCTGTAGTACTGGCATTTTATCCTGCAGACTTCTCTACCCCCTGCCGCACTGAGCTAAAGACATTCAGGGATTCTATGGAAGAATACAAAAAAATGGGCGTAAATGTGCTGGCAATATCCGTTGACGGGATTTTCAGTCATGCCGCCTTCAAGGAGCAAAACAATTTCCAATTCCCGCTTCTCTCGGATTGGCAAAAGGAAGTGATTGAGGAATATGGAGTTGTCTGGGAAGACCTCGCGGGAATGAAGAATGTCGCAAACAGAGCTGTGTTCGTTATTGATACCGATGGAAAGGTGACATACACATGGCGGAGCGAAGACCCCACTAATATGCCACCATTTGACGACGTAAAAAAAGCGGTCAAGAAGTTACAGTAAGCTCTTTTGCCACTATCTTTATATCAGCGTACAATACAGACCGCCTGTTTACAAGTGCCGAGGTAGATCAGCCAGGGAGATCGCGCGGCTGAAGGATTCTTTTAGAATGCAGACACCGCGTTGTCGATGGTTCAAATCCGTCCCTCGGCACCATCTCATTTCTTATCCCCTGATATACAATCAGAAACCGTTTGTTCGGTCATAGCTTGCGATTTGAATAGCCTGATTTTCGCAATGGTTTGCACAGATACCACAACCATAGCATGCCTCCTGATTGATTTGCGCTACGTTGTCATCAACATCCATTTCAATTGCATCAAATGGACACAAATCCCTGCACCTTCCACATCCGACACACAGAGATTCGAAAACAAAGGCAGCTTCATGACCTTTATAGAATGGAGATTTGATTCCAAGTCTTCTTCGTTCAATGTATGGACGGCACACTTCCATGTCACAGTTACAAAGCATTCCTAGATAGGGGACACCAAGAGCAGATATTGAATGAACAATAGTATCCGTTTGAACCCAATTATTGATAGTGCATATCGCTTCTTGAGCGGATACGTATCGATGTCTACCTCCCAAGTACTTGGGGAATCTTCGTGTGTAGATGTCAGTAAATGCTATAGCAAAACAACTGACGGCTTGGTCACTTCCATAGGATGCATGACGACAGATACAAGGCAGTTTCACCACTGCACGTTCGTGTTCATCTGTTTGCAGATTGGCGTCTTTCAATAGCTGAATTGCGTCATCAGATGTTACCACTTGATGGTGCAGGTAGTTTCGATAATATGTGTCAACTTTCTCTTGTTCTCCTTGCATGACGGGTCTTGAAATTCGTTCCACCAGACTGTCATATCCGTCAGGTCCGGCATGAATATCGCGAGAAAAGTATGACTCGCAAAAATCACGAACGTGATTGCTTGTTGCTAATTCCTTGGATATGTTCCTAGCATTTTCATACCATCTCTTTCCTGATCCATGTCGCAGGCAGTAGTCGCACATTCTACCACTTCAAAGGATTATGGACATTTATTTTCATAAATATGAGTGACTAAGCATGGAATCAGAGTCTGTTTCAAAAGTGAATTCATGTCGAAATTGTATGGAAATTCGATTTCTTATTCAGAAAGCTATAACTTGATGAGGACCATTTGCAATATTGAGTTCACATGGAGTCATGTCCACGATGTCAAGAGACCCAGCTAAACGTCTTGTTGTTAAGGTCAAACGCCTCTCAGAAGATGCCAAAATTCCGCAAACTGCAAACAAGGGCGATGTGGCATTTGATTTGTATGCCTTGGAGGGATATGTACTCCGGCCGAATGAAAGATTCGCAGTCCAAACGGGGATTGCCCTCGAGATTCCACCAGGTTATGAGGGGCAGGTGAGGCCTCGTAGTGGACTCGCGCTGCATGAAGGCGTTTCGATTCTAAACAGCCCAGGCACCATCGACAGTGGATATCGTGGTGAAGTTAAGGTGATAGTGATCAATCTCTCATCGGAAGAATTCGCCATTAAGGAGGGAATGCGAATAGCTCAGTTAGCGATACGGGAAGTGCCTGATATCGTCTTCGCAGAGGTGGATGAGTTGTCGGATACAGAGAGAGGAGAGGGCGGGTTTGGTAGTTCAGGAAAATAAGATGTGGTTCAGGAGTCGGCTTGCATTTTTAGAATAGCATCAATGAGGCATTCAAGAAGCGGACCATTTGATACAAGTATGGGCGTGAGATAACTTGTTCCTGATTGCAGCCCTATGATTTTCCCATTTCTCTTGCAGACTATCAGCAAGGCAGCTATAGCATGACGGCTCCATCCAGTCACATCAATAATTTGGGGCAGAGGTTTCAGCTCAAGAAACTGCTCAAAAGAAACACAAGTATCCTTAGTGATTGTTTTGCCAAGGAGTTCGATACGTATTTTCAACTGGATTTGTTCCGACTCTAGAAATGGAGGTAGTTGCTCCATCTGGTAACATCCTGTAAATGAACTGATTCGCGGACTCAGATTGTCCTGTATTGTGCAGGCCCACAACGCTCAGCCAGGTCTTTCGGTCTCCAATACACTGCTATGTTGTCATCATTGTCAATGGTCAAGTGTATGAAGTTGTCCTCTCTCATCTCCTGCGCTTTCCTTATGCCCTCATGTTTGTCCGAGTAGGTTCCTAGGAGCCGGTAGACTCTGCCTGCAATCAATAGCCACTTCTTTTCCTTCATGAGATAAGGTCTGCATTGTCCCTAATAATCTCGTAAAGTCTGAGCTGTCGCAATCTTTTTAATCGCTTCAAGGGGCTCATCTATCCAACAGGGCCGATAGTCTAGCCCGGCTATGATACCGCATTGACACATTCCCTTGAATGCCAAGGGGTTTCAAATGTGCGGTGGAGCTTGATGGATTTCCCATCAGGCGCCGAATCGCTGGTTCAAATCCGGCTCGGCCCACCATTAGTTTTGGTTAGAGAATCAGTCAATTTGTAACAAAATTATGCTGCACAAGCATTCCAGTAAACTCGTTTGCTAGATTCTCACTCAGAGTTTGTTGTGAAGGCGCAATCTGTGCAGCGTAATTTTCTAGGAACAAATCGGCGATGCTCTTCAGCTTTTCTTCATTGGATTCTCTATTACCGTTGTCCACCACGACAGCAAATAGGAGTTCGTTGGCTGAATGAATGAGTAAGCATATTTCACCGAGTTTAATCTCGTTTACGTCGTGTGGAGAGAGCATTTTACCAAAACTATGAACTGCACTAATCAAACTGCTGTATGCAAGAGATTGCTCATCTACTGGATGCGTACCAAACCGTTGAGAATAAATCGCCTGTCCTTCCGAGTCGGCTACTATTACTTCCTTAATCGTCATTTTTCAGGCATCCTCTAGAAATCGCAATCAAGAAGGAATCACATGTACATTCCTGCCCTCATGGGATATTTCCTTCTAAAGATATCTTGGGCATTTTTGTCGAGTGTCAATTCCGCTTTCTTAATAGCCGGGCCAAGGGATGATAGTTCTGGACGAGTCAGTACTGGGCCACTAAGAAACTGTTTGGCACGGTTCTTTTTTGCTTCAGATGGAGATAGCGGATCACGCTCAAGCAGGGCACGAATGCTTTGCTTTGCCTTCTCAGCATCACCGACTGCATTTGCTAGACCTTCCATATCGGACTTCATGAGCGGTCGAAGCCCAAATTCTGGTGAACTCGTTAGATAATCAAGAGAGTCATCTCTCTCAGGGAGTTCCATCCCGGCGCCTGTGAACTTCTGTGGACCAAGTGAGATCAGCTTCAATTGAAAAGATGATTCTGGCCCTAAGAAGATCATACCGCCTGTTGGTGTGGATAGAATTCGCCATCCTCTGGGCGAATCGCTATATTTGTCCATGATTTTCGGAACTATCTGCTCAGCCGGTTCGATTTCAGTCAATGTGTTTCACAGCTATCTCTGAAGGCTTGGCTCATTAGATTATTGGTATCGAAATAGAGGAGCATATCGATTCATGGGGAAAATAATAACAAACTATCTTATGAGTGGGACCTGTTTCCAAGTTTAGTTCTAATTCATGGTCTTGCCACGAGAGCCTCGCCCATTTTTGAACCGGTATCAATTGTTCCACGAATGAGGTTGCATTTTGCCTTCAAGTCCGAAAGAATCGCTGAGATCCGATCATCTGTCTGTTGTGTCTGATCTTGCCAGTCTTCTGCTGAGGCATCAAAGTCCGAGTAGTCTATCATATAAGTGAAAGTCAATGGAATATTGTCCAATTTAACTCCAATAGCAGACAAAATTACTCTCCTGAGCCGTTTCTTGTCGCTCTTAAAGGGACTTTGAAAGTATTCTGTGCTGTATGTGACTACAGCCGCACTCTTGGCAAATTCCTCGAAGTCTTCATAACATTCCAGCGATACAGGCGGAACGAATGCGCATTTTGTATCTATCAATTTCTTCACCGATTTGCTCCTATTAGCATCCCCGCACACACCCCATCGCTTCCGATGGAGCAAGATAGCGGGTATAGCCTCTGGCAGGCCTCCCGGCCAACGCCACTACTAGTATATACACTACTATATATAAATATATCTATATTATTATTCTAATAGATATTTGTCTGTATAAAATCAGTTGGAACACATGTTCTAATGGAAAAGGGGAAAAATCCTTCACAAACTGGGTATGTTAGAATGTTTCACATACTCGGCGGATCTTCCTAATCTGACCCATTTTTCTGTAGGCAAAATACTCGAACAGCCGACTGATTATTTCGGATTTCGCTCTTGCAGCAATTGACAAAAAAAAGGTATAACCTTTCACTTCATTCTTGAGAGCCTGATTACAGACATAAATTCGGGGGTCCGTTTCTTCACGTGAGAGGTCGAAGGGCATTTCATCGGGGAGGTCTTCGGGTTTGTAGGTCTGGGACAGTTCCTCTAATTCCTCAGTGATGCCCGTTGCCAGCATATCCCGAATGCGGTCCATGAGCTCTGCCTCCTCGTCCGCCAACACCATCAGCAGGGCCTTGACCTTTGGAGTTTCAGCCCCCATGGCAGCTTTGTGATAGTACTGGTAATGATTTGCAGCCGTGGTAAGGGCTAGTCTGAGCATTGCTTTGATATCTTTCTGTCTATTGCTCATAGCCATTCGATAATGATATGGATTGCTGATAGAAAGGGGTTTCTATGATTGTTGTTCCCATAGTATGCGGCTAGAGGCTATCAAACACATTTCGAATCCAATCAATGCGTTGTCCCTTGAGACCAGCATAGGATCGAAACATCAGTCTAATACCCTTCTTGGGAGCCCTTTCAGCCAATTCCTTGAATAGTTTATAAGACTCGTATTCAATCTCTAATGCTTCATTGACTGCAGTAATGCTCTCGTCTTCTTCCGCACGCCGAGGGTCGAATGGTGTCACATTTGGTTCATCATCTAGGTATTTCAGGACCTCTTCATCCGCTACGGGCTCGAGGTTCCCTGAAGCGAGCATCAATTCGATATTATCTACGACATCTCCTTGAGACTCCACTAAGTAAGCAAAAAGGTTCTTGACAGTAGGGTTCTCCAGATTACGCACTCCATCATAATAGAATTGGAAATAATTGAGCTCCTTCACCAAGGCCTCGTTTAGCAAATTCTCTAAGGAGTTCCGCTTATTTGACATAAAACCACCCGAAACCGTTTGGTCATAATGAGGTGGACTGAATAAGTACTTTCGCTCAGCGCAAAAAAAGCTATTTCCCATTCTGAAACGCGCTGGGGTTGGCGAGATAGCTCTGGATGAGAGTAAATTCGTCATCGGCCATCATTTCTCGCATCAGAGGCAATCCGGCATCAACAAAATCGATGAGTACATGCAGGTTCATACCCTCTGTTTCAGCACGCTCTCTTGCACCTTGCTGACGGTCAATCACAACAGCAATATTATCGCATTTCACATCTTTTATGCCCCGATTCTCTACCTCTGCCATGACTTGGGCTCTCGCAACTAGCTTACTCTCCATTCCAGTGACAAGGTCGTCGACCAGACACAATATATCACCATCCTCGATGACGCCTTCAACAAGTCTATGCTGACCGTATTCTGCAAGTGCTTCTTTCAACTCGCCAGGCGTCTTCACCCCCGCGATTTTTCTCGTATGGATTGCTGGAATATCTGATTCCAGAGAAATAGCAGTAGCAATGGGAATACCTGCGAAAGCGATGCCAACCAACTTGGTCACATCGGGAGCCTCATTCTTCAGAAATTCAGACATGGCTCGACCTACTCGGCGTAAGGTCCGGGGGAAGGAGCTAATCAGACGCAACTGTATATAGAAGGGACTCCACAGCCCTGAAACAAGGTTCCACCCCTCTGCACGGTCCCTTGCAGAAGTGAGAAGCATTCGTTTCTCATAGATATCCTGCATAATCTGCCGTTTCAGGTCCAAAAGATCCAATTGGCTAGACATTGTCTTAGTCATGAATTAATATCAAGACGACATTCTTAACTCTGTCTGCAAAGGAAGGATTATGGGTCTTGTTCCGGGTGGAATGAGTATATGTCGAAATTTGATGTCATGAAGTGGTTACTGTTCAATTCGGGACCAATCATCAGATTTAGAACCATGACGGATCTATTAGCGTCAAATGATATTCAGGAAGTCAGCAAAGCCATAGAGGATGTGCTTTCCAGTCAAATGGTAGAGCAATGGCTTCCTCAACTAAACAACGGCATTGGTTTCGAAGATATACATTCGAGCAACCCCGAGTCTATCGAAAATACACTCTACAAGCTGGGTCAACTGGGCATGAAGGCTGGTTTCCAGCCATTTGATAGCCATACACTCGCATATAGGGTGTGGCTCTCTGACAGAATTTCAAGTCCAGCTGTTTCATTCCATGAGCAACTAATGCGGACTATTATGGCAGCATCCCTTGCAAATGCAGGATACGGGAATATCAGTCCAGTTCAAGCAGTACTCAAATCACGACTAGAAACGATTGCTCGATTCGTGAGTTCTTTTGACTCGAAGAATATCTATGCAGATAGCTCTGAGTACGAGATTCCGAAGGCAAGAAGCAATTGGAAACTGATCAATCCGGTTCTCTACCGCGAAAGTTCATTCCCTCTACCCTGGATACACGATTTGGTAGGCGTTGCAAAGGTTCAGGATTTTCGCAATGATAGCAGCTCGGTGAGAAAAATCAACAGCGTATGCAAGGCCATATTACGCGATGAATATCAAGAACTGCCAACTGGCTACGGGTTAGTAAGAGAGCATGGGAGGTATTATGTAAGCGGGTGGAGTGTCCATCTACCCTACTTCGAGAGGTTCACGGATGGAAAAGGTGATTCACATGATATGCTGGATGGTGCAAAACTCCTATTATGGCTCGAACTTCTTTCGCCACTTCCTGTAATATGTCAAAGTGATTGGTTTCAGAATGCGGTTCTATTCCTGGAGATATATCGGACTCGATACGACACTTACATTTTCCCCCGAGAATGGCTCAGAGAAAAAGGATCGGGATATTGGATCAATGGCGCGTATATGGCATTTCAGAGAGGTGGAAGAAATCGAAAAGTCATAGAATGCGAGTCCACGTTTAGGATGTTGAAACTGAAACATCAGGCGAGGTTGTCGCGAGCTTCTGGCGTCTCTTAAGGCTCATGCCTCTGAAAAGTAATGATAAGAATCGGTTCTTTGAAATGACGTACCTAGCTACAAAAAGAGAAATCGAGAATGCAAGCAGAAACTCAATACCCCATAGGAGTGGCAAATACTCAACAGGTACCAGAAATGGAATACCGATTATCAGTGAAAGCACAGGGAAAAGGTAGAAGATTATTGGATGTATCTCATAGATTTCTTGAGCTCTTCTTCCAAAATCCTGCAACGCATTGGCAATGCCATCCAGATTTGTCAATGAATTAGAGATAGCGAAGACCAAGATAGAACCGACTACACCATTTGCCATATACAACATGATGTTGTTTCCGAATCGGTCCATAGCAATATCTGTGAAACCATTCAGCGTTGACGTGAGAATGAGGACCATTGATAGAAGGAAGAAGATAATGGTGTCTAGCGTCCTGGAATTAAATGTCCATGGTGCAATGCCCTTGAACCGGCGCATTTCATTTCCTATGAAAATGAATGCCACTGCAACCAATACAGCGCTGAATCTCCACGGAACTAAAAGGGGATAGAACCATGAGCGAATCGACATGGATATGATGGGCAATCCAATAATCATAGTCCATCTTAATTTCGGGGAGGAGGATTGCAGAGCTTTGTCAATCACAGCAAATAGAACGAGAGCAAAAAATAGCACCTGAAGGAACCAAAGGTGAGTCGATGAGTCTGGAGGGCCCGCTCCATAAGCGAACCAGAATAGAAGCTGCTCTCCAGTGAGGTAAGTATCAATACCTGCATCCAGTGGTATGAAGAGCGCAATCATGAGGAGATATAAGCTGATATAGGGAATCATCAATTGCCTGCCACGTTTAGTTAGCAATTTGCGAATATTCTTCCGGTACTTCTTGCTATTGTATGTTAGTCCAGTGACGATGAAGAACAAGGGGATAGTAAAACTGCTCAGATGTGTCGTTATGGGATTAATAATCGGGATTATCACATGGACCAATATAACAAAGAGGATAGCGATGCCCTTGGCTATGTCAAGCCAATCCTCATGAACCTGATCGACTTTGTCATTCAACTTACCGTGACAACTCCCAGTACCGCTCCAACATGAGCTCTTCTCAGCTGTTGTGATTCGGGGAAGTTTTTAATATTCCCCATTTAGGATAATTCGTTTAGTAGTCGCTTTCTACATTTCAAAAAGAATTTCCCGATTCCATATGGTTTTTTTCTGCCATGTCGCCTCAGGTTTTAGATAGGATATGCCTTAAGTAGGATATAGATAATCATATGATAGGCGAACGAAATGGCTAGAAAGTACTCTTTTCTGTTTGTTTTCTCATTACTTGCCCTCTCTCTAGTTGGAGTGCCTATTGCAGGATGGAATAGTGCTGTCTTGGACGACCAACTTGAAACTCAGGTTATTGAAGCAGAAGGAGCCTTCCCAAGGGGCCCGACAGTTCATATGGTGAACAAGACTGCAGCCATGATTTACTGGAAAACGGACACGGATACCAATGCCATCGTGAACTATGGCAATGCAGCAGATAACTTGGATTCAAGTGTAGAAAACTCAACTCTCAGTACAGAACACCGCGTCTGGATTGACGGTCTGACTGCTGGGACCACTGTGTACTACGAAGCAGTTTCTGATGGTACAGCCAGCGAGGTCTATCATTTTAAGACTGAGCCGGAAGATGGTTCACCTTTCAAGCTCATTGCACTGGGCGACCCCCAGCCTATAGCAGACATTGAACCGGAGCAGTCTGAAATATTCAAGGAATTCATGATGATGGTGCGGGATGAAGAGCCCCATCTCATAATAATACTAGGTGACTATGTGCACGAGTTGTCAGACACAGACGAGAGCTATAATGACCTCTGCTGGAATAACTTCCTCGATGCTAGTGAAACGGCAGGTCACTATGCGCCGATCTATGGTGTCATCGGAAACCATGATACAATGTCAGGAGACCGTTATGCAGATGGTTTTCTGAGTGCCTTTCAGCAGCACGGTGGTGATTCTACGTATTTCTCATTCGATTATGCAGGAGTTCATTTCACATTTCTAGACAGTGAGATGCCTGAATATCAAGGTAGAATTGCTGGAGCCCAGTATGACTGGCTGGTAGATGATTTGGAAAACACGGACAAAGAAATCAAATATGTGGTTGTACATCAGCCGATGTATCCGGTCAGCGCCAGACGTAGCTCCTTGGATAGGAATCGTACAGAACGGGACCGCTTACAGAATCTGTTTGAAGAACACAATGTAACCGCATTTCTCGCTGGACATGATCATGTTTTCCAGAGGATAACTGTAAATGAGGTTATACATGTAACTTCCGCTGGTGCTGGACCAAAGCTTTACCATACTCCGTGGGGCGGTGATTTTAATCACTATACGCGATGGAATGTTTCGTCCGTCCGGATCGAGATGGAATGCATTAAACCAGATGGGCAAGTGGCTGAAACATATACACTCCCATACGAAGGGCATATTGAGATTGTATTGCGTAGATGTTTCAACACATCAGCTGGTCAGCCAGATGAGGCCCCCTTGATTCTCTTTAGCGAGGTTCCTGAGGAGGAGTATTATTCGTGGGACGGTGGTGCCAACAGCACTGACCTAGGAACATTTCCCGATACTAATGGACTTCATACACTTGATGTATATGCCAAGGGTTCGGATGGAGTCTGGAATCACAAATACTACGAATTTGATACAGTTGGCGGTGAAGAAACAGACACGGATACGGATACAACCACTACGCCTCCACCCACTGGTATCAATCCACTTCTCATTACGGGTGTGATTGGAGTGGCGGTAGTAATAGTGATTATCGTTGTATACAGAATGAAAGCGGGCAGCACGTAAAGGGCGTTAGATGCGCACTCCCTCAATAAAATCCACACAACCGCCTTGGTAAGGTTTAAAACATTCCAGAGTGCGCACATCAATCAGCGCTCGTTGTCTAGAGGCTATGATGTGACCCTGCCAATGTGTGGGGACAATCTCTCCGGACCGTAGAACGGTCGCGGCCCGGGTTCAAATCCCGGCGAGCGCACCACTTCTTTTAACAATCCAAAGTATTCAACTCTCTTCTTGTTTCTTCTCCAGCAGAATCGAATACAGCTCTTCAGTGGTTTTTGGCGGAACTTTGACTTCCTCTTTCTTTTGTAGCGAGAGAGCATCAGAAGGACAATTGGCAACGCATACTCCGCACCCAATACATCGATTAAGGTCGATGACTGCAGTGTCATCTCCAAGGAAAATGGCTTCCATCTGACATTTTTCTACACACGTCCCACAGAATGTACAGAGTTCAGAGTCTACTTCTGCGAAATAATTTGTAGAATAGAACTTGACCGGTTTCCGAGACATCTTTGATCCAAAGAGAATACCGCAGCAGCAACCACAGCAGCTACAAATAAAATCGAGAGTCCTTGCATTGCTAGGTTGTAGGACAAGACCATCTTCTTCATTCTGTCGAAGGATATCTAGTAGTTCCTCTTTGGTCACTTCTCGACCCCAACCTTCATCAATGTACATTTGGGCATGCTCCCCAAATGCGATGCAGGTTTCTCTTCTATCCGTTGCTTTACACGGATTATCGACTGCATCCATTGCTTGTCGGCAGACACAATTAGCGACCATAAAGGGACCAGTGGCTTTGTTCAATAATTCTCTAATATTGTCATATGCAGCAATCTCATGAGTGTGGTCTATACTCTTTCCGACAGGAATAATCCGGAGCTGAGGTAGAGGTGAATAGAACAACTCTTTTCCAAAAGCTTCAATATTGTAGTCCACAATATCAGAGTAGAGTTCAGCTGTCATTTTGTTCACTTGGAATTCATAGATTCCTATTACCCACTGAACATTACCATAGTATGTAGTGCGTTCTCCCTTTTTGCGGAATATCAGCCCTTTACTAGCCATAGTATCAAGAGA
Organism: Candidatus Thorarchaeota archaeon; assembly: GCA_004524445.1. Taxonomy (GTDB): domain Archaea; phylum Asgardarchaeota; class Thorarchaeia; order Thorarchaeales; family Thorarchaeaceae; genus TEKIR-14. The sequence goes on from SDNP01000016.1 coordinate 33,923, forward strand.
GGCTTCTAATTTCTCCTTAGAGATGCCAGTAGGCTCTAATCGCTGATGGATCTCATCTATGGTTTCAGATGGGGTCCATGAGAATTTCAGATTGGCCGCAATCGCGGCTTCTTGTGGAGTGAACAATCGCTTGAGAATTCGAATTTCTACTCCGGATTCAGTTGCAGGAAAGCCAACAGGCATGCAGTCGAGGTGCTTCTGGAGGTCACGATAAACTGTTGATTCATCCACTTCTATCATGATGATGCCCAATAGCTACTAGTCGATCATACTGGTTTTGTGCTTTTCCTTTTTCTTTAAGATTGTCAAGCCATCAAAGAAGCCCATTTGAAAGCTTTAATGGCTCTCATCTTTGGAAGCAGGCCGTACACCAATTTGGAGCTGTTTGAGTCCTGCAGACACACATGATGAACAAGATTGTACATAGTCATTTTGAGCTGCGGTTTTACATCATCAGCCTGATGGTGTCTTAGGAAGTATACATTTCTCTTTCTAGTATTCTACACCTGTTCTGAATGCTACGATGGGATGGATTAATAGGGCTATTTTAGGAGAGACTCTCCGTGTTTGCCAGTTCCATGCAAAGAAAAGGTATGACCCTCATTGGACTATTACTAGCGAATGCCATCTTTACCGGCTTTTTCTTCTACATCGATTCTTATTCCTTGAGCGTATGGGACTACGAAACTCATGTGGGGCCAGCCACAATGGTCATCACTGGATCTGAAGTGATTCATCATATTGAGGGCATTCGTGCTCTTCCGACGGTGACTCGGGCATCTTATCTTAGAGTTTCAACAGCACAAATCGTTCCGTATAAGACGGAAAATACCACGGCCTCATTTCACGTTGATAGTATTTCGGATGGCAGCCATTTGCCAGAAGCACTTGCCCCTGTTCCTGAAGAGCTGCTCAATATGACTGTTAGAGCAGTGTGTCTTGATGAGAAGTTTGTTGATCTGTTTCCCACCATCAATAATATCACAGCTGGGCATCTACCCACTGGTCCCGCAGAAATTGCCCTGTCAACGTGGGTCGCAAACAGATTTGGCGTAGGTCCTGGTGATATCATAGTGTATGAGCATGGAACAAATAGCTACTATACCCAGCTCGACCTTGTTGGAGTTTATGCACATGAAGAGACAGATACAAGAAATCCAAACTACTACACTGTGGCGGATGTCATTGTGCCAGCAAATCTCATGACAGAAGAAGGTAGAGAGGCCTATTCTTTCGTTGATACAGATAGAGGTGGATTCTCACCATTCTATTCAGATGTAGCAATATCTTCATTGAGCACTATTGAAGAATCCATCAGAGAACTAGATCCACAGTACAGCCCCGAAAAGCATTCTTTCTTCTATATTGATGATATCCTAGCCAAAGGAATTCTGAGGTACAATGCGTGGATTGATTCGACAAAGACAACCCAACTCATCAAAGCACAGAGTTTCTATTTGTTTGGAATAATCTGGCTGGGAATTTCTGTTAGGTTCAATCTAAAAAAAAGGAAAACAATAGACGATTGGTTCAGTGCAAGAGGTGCCTCATCAAGGCAGATTACTACTTATCGGTTAGGGGAACTAGTACTACTTGCTTCAATATCAGTCCTGCTCTCGATTCCCATTGGATTCCTAACTAGTAGATTTGGTTTTACAATGGATTATCCCCAAAGCAGTTATGTCCTGCAATACTCTTCTCATTTCTTCATTTCACTGGATTCTATTGTTTCCCTGATGCTACTGGGAATCCTAGGGCCAGTGGTGATGTTAGCTACCTTCTTAGGGGTTCAAAAAGCTCGAACAGTGGCAATATCTGGCAGTTCTCGATTAGAACGAATTTCTTCTGCTCTCAGGTTATTGCGTTGGGATATCGTAGTGGTATCTGTATCTTTGATTACACTAGTTGGTTTATGGGAGATTGGGAACTCCATTGCAGGAACACCACTATTGCTGATTTTGCTATATGGAGCCCCTCTAGCCTTGATTTTGGGATGCACCAGTCTTCTGACAAAGGGCATTGGAGCCCTATCTCGAATTCTTTCACGAGTGTCAAATAGACCAGCTATGGAATTGGGACTAAGAAGAACCGGAAGAGATACTACTTCTGCAGGTGCCACTGTTCTAATCGTTACTCTTGCCCTGAGTCTGACTTGGAATGTCGCTGTAATTGACGCAACTATTCCACACACAAATTTGGGTCATGCCAGATTTGCCATAGGAGCAGATGTGACTCTTCGATTGGACGAAGATACCAAGTCTCTGTATTATAGCGATTTGATTCAGAATATATCTTCAAAGCCGCAAGTGGAGGCCCTGACGAGGGTAACAGTCTACGGTTTCTCCCTATCTTCCGAATTACAGGACACGGTCGAATTTGTTGTTGTAGATCCTCTGGAATATGCAAGAGTGGGATTTGACTCACGAGGCATTCCTATTGAAGATTCACAGTTAATGAATCCCCTACAAGAGCTGGAAAAGACCACGAAGGGAGCCGTTGTTACCTCAGATATTGCTAGCCGCTTGGACCTTATCATAGGAGATGCTCTTCGTGCATTCCGACAAAATGGCACATTTGTTGAAACAGTGACTTTCAATGTGGTTGGGATGGTGGATTCCGTGCCAGACAGTATGATTGGGCCGAACGGATATTCACCACCAGTTCCGAACTCAGATTCTGTATCAGTTGGGAAGGAACGGATTTGGATAACACGTGAATATGCCTCCGATATACTGAACATAGAAGATGCCTCCATGGATTTGATATGCATAAGACTCAAACCAAACTCGGATGGACAAGCTTTCTTGAATGAAGTTATCGAGTCGGGGGCGCATGAAGCTTTGAATGGCTATGCTGCTGCATCATCGATTGTAAGGGAAACAACACAAACTGAGCAACTGGTCATAGCACGGTCTCTGAGTTCCTTCTTGTTGGTGTTTGTAATAGCGTCAATTCCATTATCCTATGTTCTTTATTCCGTTGATATGCTTGAAGAAGATACTGAGCAAGGAGCACTGCTCCGCGCAATGGGAGTGGAAACCTCCTTAGTGAAGCAATCCATGATGATTGAAATGATTGGAATTTTTGTCCATAGCTTGTTGCTCCTAACTGTATTTGCTCCCATTCAAACCAACAATTCAATGAATATAACCATCATTTCTTCCAATATGGGACTAAGAGCATTCCCTGTTGCGGTGATCCCGGCGATGCCAATGATACCGCTTGTGATTCTTTTTGCTTTAACAATCGTCTGCGCATTATCTGTTGGCATAGTTTCATCGATGAGTATTGTCAAAGAAGACTTGGCTATGATTGTACATAACACATGGGCGGAGAACCTGCAATTCAGGAGGGAGCAATGAATGTACTTGAGGGAACGACTATCTGCCGATATGTCCAGGACTTTGGCGACACTGTTGATTTTCTCTTTATCATCAGGCGTCTTGGGTGGGATTCTCTTTTATATTGATAGTACAGGCCCCTACGTGCTTTCTGAGATGAGTCAGAATGACCCTGTGCATATGAAAATGGAATTCACTGATTATTTCTATGAGCAGTCTCAAGTGGGAACCCAAGAGATTTTGAGCGCAGTACAGACACAGGAAGGAGTACAGCATGCAGAACATCTTCTCTTAATCGATGGGAATCATGAACGTCTGTACAGAAACGAAGAATTTCAGCGGTATGTATACATGGGTGTGCAAAATACCTACTTCGATTCATTCCGGGAGTCCATCATTCTCTCAGAGGGGGCAATGCCTCTGAATGTAAATGGCTGCTATTTGGAGAAGAGCATATTTGCACAGACAGGGGCGAGTATCGGCGACTCCCACAAGGTAACCATTGTTGCAAGGCAAGGAGGCTTTCTTGATGTAGAGTTCGAGAGTAGAACATTTGAAATCATGGGCACATTCGAATCGAGAGGGTTATGGGGTCAATACGAGCTAAATTCAGGAGAGAAATTGCCCATTCTTAAAGCGATTTTGAGCTTCCAAGGGATGAAAGAGAAATTCAGTTTCTTGGAAGAGGGATACAGGGTAAAACTGACAGATCATATTTGGACTCGTTTTTCAGGCTCGTTCTTGCGCCATTCAGAGCCAACCCAAGCTGAACTGACTCTACGAAGTGCAAGATATCAGATTGAGCAAAGAACTGCTCCTTGGGCGATTGTCAGTGAGTTCGCTGCACTGGGAATTGTCAGGTCCTATTCGTCCTGGCAGTCAAGCATGATGGCCATTGCGATTTCTTTCTCGATTCCCACTATCTTCATGGGGATTCTACTGGTTTACTACTCCACAAAGCTGCTATCTGATAGACTGAGGCGTGATGTTGGCATGCTCAGAGTTAGAGGAGCAAGTATGCGCCAAGCATTATGGTGGGTCATTAGTTCGACAATTGTAACAGGATTTCTTGGAGCAATTGGAGCGTTGGTAACGGGTATAGCTGCATCCCTGCTTTCGGGTAGTGTCAGGGGATTCTTTATTTTCGATATTAGTGGAGGTACAGGATTTCAACTGCTTCTGCGGCTGGATTCATTAGCTGCAGTGTTTCTCTTCTCATTTGCATTAGGATTCATAGTTTCTACAGCATCAACTATTAGGGTTCTTCTTATGCAGCCCTCTAAGGCTCACAGAGAGATCGAACAGGAAACCTCGCTGGAAGAAGATATCTCTAATCCAATTCCAGAGGTCATAGTTGCCGGCATCTCCGGAGTTCTCTCTTTGCAGTTGCTATTGCTCATTGGACAAGGGACTTTTTCAGGATGGTATACACCAGCTTTGCTCGTAGTCTTCTTTGGTGCGTTTATAGTATCCTTGACTAGACTGCTATCCAGAGCAACGGGCTGGTTGAAGTGTAAGATAATGGATAGAGTGAATCATCCTCTTCTAAGAGTTGGGTCGAAGATTGTTGGTAGAAATGCAGCCGCCAAGATTAGGAGTGAGGCCATCGGGGTCATGTTCATAGCGATGGTGTTTACTGCATGTACGTTCTCGGCCATTGCATCGACCACCGGAACTAAACAAATCCAGCAGCTGAAAGCATTTGAAATAGGCGGAGATATTGTTGCAGAAGCTAGACCTAGGTTGAGCAATGTAACGGTTGACTTCACCAATGTTTTAGAAGATATCGAGGGTGTTGGACGAGTAAGTGCAATGCTGGCATTTGATGCCCGCGTAATTTATCGCACGGTTGGGCCTTATGCTACGATAAATCATGATCGCGTGATTACAGTCTGTGGCGTGCAGCCTGAAGCATGGGCATCTACTGCATTCTTTGAGCCGTACTTCACGAAGACGATGACTCCTGATGCGGCTCTTGCAGCTATTGAAGAAAATCAGACCAAAGTAATATCCTCATTCAAACCGGTTTTCGGATACAACGTGGCAGCGGACAACAGCTATAGCCCCCTCTATGGTTCAACTCTTGGATTACGATTTCCGCTCTATGAATCCATCCTCAATGTATCAATCGTTGATATTATGTCGGTCAGCGAGGACCCTGACAGTACAACCTACTTCCCCGGTGAGCCGGACAAGGTAGATTTCATCATCATGCACTTGGATTTGCTTCATCAAATGGTTAACTCCACAAAAGTCAGCAAATTCTATATGAAATTGGGCCAGGGTGTTAATTATACCCGAGTGATGGACGATGTACTAGAATCTGCCCCACACAGTTTCACGAGTATACGCTCAGCGCTGGAGGCGACTGATGAAATTCTTCAGAGTAGAGCAAGTCGTTCCATACATGGGATATATACACTGAATGTGCTGTTTTCAATCATCTATCTTAGCATAGGGGTTTCAATCATTGCTTCAGACAAAAATAATCTCTACAAGAAACAATTCTCCGTCTTACGCGCGCTCGGATCCGAACAAAGAGTGATTCAAGGGCTAATGACTATTGATATGTTAATGAGTATAGCAATAGCCGCGGCAATTGGAATCGGCGTGGGACTTCTCATAAGTACAATGATTGCAGGCACCCCCTTGATGTATTTGGGAATTACGATTACTATCTCATGGACACGGTTGCCCGTTAGTATATCATTGCCCACTCTACTATTTGCCCTTATCATTCTACTAAGCTTTATTGTACCCTTGGTCAGTACGTATATCGTAACTACCAGAAGTACGAAAAAGGGAATTGCGGAGGAACTCCAAGCAGCTGTATAGATTGGAATTCTCTATCAAGTCAAATGCTATCAACATAAATTCAATACGTCGGCCGCTTCATCTCGAAAATCGCTGTTCACTCATTTAACTCCAAAAACGTCACACCATGAAGAGTTAAAGGCATCTTAGTCAATTCGCTAGAACTGTGGATAAATTGACAGGTCAGATCCCAGACTTCGTTCTTTATCATGGCGAAGAATATGATTTGGTTGGTATTGATGGCAGGGGACTTCTGAGCCCACATGATTTTGGTCTGGCACCAAAATCACCACATACAGCGTGTTGGAGAGGTTTTGTAATGTACTACGAGTGCAAAGAAAATCGTCTGACTCTCCAAGGCATGGATGTGCATTCGGACGCTGCACCCATGATAAATGGTGCAAAACCGGAGGAGAGGGGAGAGTCTTCGTTCAGGTACCATTACGAAGGGATAGATGTAGAAGTACCCTTCACGGGCACATTAATCCTAGCACGAGATTTCATTGATGAAATGTATGTTCATATGGGTTTTCAGCGCCCACATGCATTCAAAACCGTCATAGAACTCACAGTTGAGAATGGGCACATTCTTCAATCAAGAGAGTTGTCAAGTCAAATGGAAGAACAGCGAAAACAAAATCCACATAAAGATGCAGTGCCGGGTTCGTCTAGAGAGGAGGACGTGATGCAATGGATAAAAGATCGGTTTTCAAGGGAGGGCAAATGACCGAGGAACCGCGCAAATAACAATAAAGGGGTTGAAAGAGCAAATTGAAGATCAACGAAATTGAGTCATTATTGAAAGAAACCAGAAGGGCCTTTACAAGAGGGAACTTTGAGGTAGCGGAATATAATCTTCAGAAATGCATCGAGGTTGATCCACAGGTTTCAAAAGACTACATGCGTGAGCTTCTCGAAACAGAAGAGAACCAAGATGTTAAGGACCATGTCTTGAAACTCTACTTTCTAAATTTCATTTGAAGTCAGACATGACAAAGGCGGATTTTTTAGTCACAAAAAAGAGGGATGTCGAGGGCCGTGATAGACCCTCTATTGGGTTCTTACTCCTCGTATCGGAAGGCTACCTTTACATTAGCTCGGTATTGCACTATCTTGCCATCTTCAACATCACAGGTCCAATCAAGGACATCAAGCCCGTGGATGTTCCTGATTGTTTCCGAAGCCGTGTCTAATGCATTATGAACTGCATCTTCAAAGCTTTCTTCTGAGGACCCAACGAGTTCAATGATTTTTGCTACAGTCAACATATATCCTCTCAGTAAACTATATTGAAGTCCCTTTCATAAAGCTGTGGATGCTTACATTCTAGGCTAGAAAGCAGTATTCAGGGCGCAATCATATTAGATTGGCTTGAGTTTCCAAACTCTCCAGCTCTCGTAGAGGATGACGAATAGAGCAAAAGAACAAACACCTACGAACATCAAGTCAGAATCCCTGAGTGGCAGACTCACAAGCAAGAATCCATATTAGAGGAGAGCGGCTACAAATAGGGTGGCAGGGAAAGCAAACCGTGGTAACAATACTTTTCTAATTCTCACAAATAGAGACAGAGAGCCAACCTTCATAGCTTCAGTGGCATAATATTCTCCATGCTGATTTTTGCCAGCGAGCTCCAAATCAAAGAGTTTTGTCGGATGATGCAGTGCAAGACTCGGACTAGAGAAGTGAAGGATATCCCACATTTTCTGTGATGATATTGTAGAAGGACTCCAAGGGGCCTATAAGTAGACCATCTGAATTCAGCCAAAAGCCCGTTTCAGCATAACCTGTTATCTCGGGATGTCCGTACTCGGTAAGGCTTCCCGTCCACGTTCCGTTTTGTACATACACCATCTGATCAGATGAAGTATATCCAAGATAGAAGAAGGTATCATCATCAAAGAAGATACTGACATAGAAGTCGATGGGCCAGGTTGATGGAAAATTATCTGGATATTCCTCGGCATCAGACATTTGAGCTATTGCATTGTCTACTAGAGCCCCACTCATGATGTTCCATTGATGCAATGGGATTTCACCTGTGCCAACAAGGTTGGCCGTACATGGCGTAAAGAGGACCTCGATTAGACCGTGTTCAGAGGCTTTTGTCATTCTCACTGCATCGACAAACGCAGTCGGCTCATTTCGCTGATAATAGTTGGTTAGATTTTCATTCACAAAGGTTGAGTTGCTCATCCAATAGAACTCGACATCATCGCGCCGAGTATTAAGATACTCAGCAGCTCGTATGCCAAAACTGCCACCTGTTGCATTGGTGGGAGTTGTTACTCCGTCAGGCAAGAAGAAGGTGACAGCAAGGAAACTACCCACTATGATTAGAGCAAACGCAACCGCTGCGACTATGCTGGTTCGCAGATTTGTTTCATAGTTTCTCAACAGATTCACCGACTTTTACATTAGCAACTATTGATATTACTCTACGTTTTGAACAGAGTCTTCAAATCATTGTACATTAATCTCATGAACAAAGAGCGAGAGTTCATCCCATCATTCAGTGTGCGCCTCATTCCAAATCTCTGCTTCTTCCTCCACAACATCAGGGGGTAAGAGGTGAGGCTCTCCAGCACCTAGAGCAATGGAGTATACTTGACATGCCCTCTCTAGAAGTACTGCATTACTGAAAGCTTCTTTGAGGGTCTTACCAATGCAAAGCGCACCATGGCTCGCCAGTAATACTGCGCTTCGCCCTTCCAGAGCCTTGACCACATTCTTTGCCAAATAGGTTGTCCCAGCCATTGCATACTCACTAACTCTAATCTCCCCACCAAGGTACGGAGCAATTTCATCAGAGATTACAGGAAGCGGTTTTCGAATGGTTGCCAAGGCTGTCGCGTATACGCTATGTGAATGCACTATCGCCTTGGCATCGTCTCTATTCTTGTAGATCTCAAGGTGAGTAGCTGTTTCAGTACTTGGAGGGAGATGTCCGTCGACAACTTCCCCCTCTAAGTCGATGACTATGATATCTTCTTGCTCCATCTCAGAGTATGGAACAGAACTGGGAGTGACGACAACATGGTCCCCTTTTCTTACACTCACATTACCAGAGGAGCCTATCACCATGCCGCGCTCGAGCATTGTCTTTGATACGTTCAGGACCTCACCCTTGAGATTCTCATGCATTCCAGTCACCGGTCTTCAGTAAATTAGAGAGTCCTGTTATAAAATGGATGCATCGGTAGAGGCATGTCTTGAGTTGACTTCTCTGAACCATGATTCTTGCGCTTATGGTTTGACCTTAAGTCCTTGAGTGATAGAGGTTTCTGAGTCTTGAAAGACAGGCATGTTTCATATGGGCACCATTTATCAATACTGTAGCCAAGAAAAGCAAATGCGCAGAGTCTTGTTTCTTTGCACGGGAAATTCTGCACGAAGTCAGATGGCGGAAGCAATCCTGAGGAAATTGGGCGGAGAGAATTTTGAAGTCCGTAGCGCGGGAACCGATATAGCATCTGAAGTGAACCCTTATGCAATTGAAGCTCTTCGAGAAATCGACGCCCCTGTTGGTGGGTTGCATCCTAAGAAGGTAAACAGGTTCACGAACCAAGAATTTGATTTGGTGGTCACAGTCTGCGATAATGCAAAACAACAATGCCCTCACTTCCCAGGAGCAAAACAGATGTTACACTGGTCGCTTGAGGATCCAGCAGCATACCAAGGATCCCATTTCGAAATACTGACAAAATTTCGAGAAACTCGGGACGAGATAGAATCAAGAATACGAGAGATAATACTGAAAAGAGAAGCCTGATTTTGTGGTTCAGTCTTCCACCCAATCAAATTTTCTTTCCAGAGCTTTGGAATATACCTTTCTCCAGTCATAATCCACCTTCTTGCACCATTTGTAGACTATTTTTGGGTGAATATATGACTTCAAAGACGTATTCAGATTCCAGACACGACTAGCCTTTGTCAATGCCCAATCGACTTCTATCTTCTGCTTTGCCAATTCAGCTTTTTTCACTCGTTCTTTCGCATTCTGGACGATCTCTTTCCTTCGTTGTATCCGTTCATCAGCAGTCTGCTTTGTTTCTTCCAGGGATTTCTTCCGTTTCTCGAGAATTGCCTTGCTTTTCTCATATCGCTCATAAGCATCCGTAACGCGTTGTTTTGCCTTTTCCCACCATTCTCTTGTCCGGTCGATCTTTTCTTGAGCCTCTTCTAGGCGTTCCTTCTTGGTGCGTTTTGATTTCCGTGTACTCTCACGTATTTTTCGTTTCTCTTCTCTAGCCCGGTCCCAAGTCTCCTTGGCACTATCCCGTTTTTCGCGGTACTCTTTTACTTTCTCCCAGCGCCGCTCAACTACGCCCTTCTGCTTTTCAATCAGCTTCTTCTTCTTCCTAATTCGCCCTCTCTCGGTCTTTCTACGTTTCTTCAATCGCTTCTCTTTATCCTCTACCCCCTTCATGGCCTTCTGGATGCGTTTTTCAGCCTTCTTAACCCGTTCCTTGAAGCGCTTGTCCCTTTTCGGCCATCCTTTCGGTTCTTGTTTTGTATGGTTCATAATTCGGGCAACCTCGAGGTTGGCTCGTTCCACTGCCTCCTTCTTTATAAAATCTGGATCTTTCTTCTTTACCTTTGCATCCTTTATCTGATCTCTAAATGTGACAGTAGCGTGGTATGTCCTAAACATCTTCGCACTCAGATTTTCCATAACTTCGCTAAGGAAGCGATTGACATGACTACTGCCAATGTTTGGGAAAATCTGTGCTAGTTTTTTTGGATCTGCCTTACTCTTCTTTCCCTTACGAGTCTTGTATGACTCTATCCTGTCGACAGCATTGTCATAGAGCTCCTTGAACACGTCATAGACGTCAGTGTCTAGCTTCAATTCCTTATGCCAAGGAACACTATCCTTCCCTAAGAAGTCAAATACAATCGAGTCTTTCTTGAATGTCACGTGTTCAGCACGAAGGGTTGTAGCACCCACGGTATCTGCCTCATCGGCATCTTTCTCATCGCCAACCCGTAGACTCAGATTATCGATTAGATAACAGGCGGCAGCAACCTCTCTGCGTTTAGGGTCTTCCGAGTGTAGACCTTTGAGGATGTGTTCTCGTACTTGATCGATTCTCTTTTCCAGCGCAAGTGCTTCGTCAAACTTGGCTTCCTCACGCTCTTGTTTGATGGGAGTGCTATCATGTAGCCAGATGTATTTGTTTTTGCCAGTCAGTTCATCTGTCCATTTGGCAATCCAGAGACAGTCAGGCTTCCATACAATCTCACCCCAATCACCCTCTGGAATAGGTGCTTCGGGATCAAGGTTGAGTGTGATGTCAGCTTCCGTTGCGCCCTCCTTCCAACGTCCCCTCAAAGGATGCTCTCCACGTCCCATAAATATGCTCGACGGTTCAGTCTGATAGGTACTCAGCTCCATCTTTTCGCCATCAACTTCTGCATACCCATACTTCTTCTTCAACTCCTCACGTATGGTTTTTCTGGCCTCCCGAGCCGCTTTTTTCTCTTCTTTGGTCAAGTTGTCTTTTCTTTCGCGCTCCGATTCAACGTACTCGACGACAGGAGAAAAATCAATATCGTCAGCACTCAGAGTTGGATTGTGTCCGAGTGCCTGACTAAAGTCGCTCATGAAATTTTCAATAAATGTGGGGTCTTCGACGTACTTCGTTCCAAGCTTCTTCACCCATGCGACTGCCATCTCTCTCTGGTTCTTGTCTAGCGGCACCTCCTCTCCTCTGATGTAGACAGATAGTTTTGGCTCATCATCAGGTCGCAATACAAGGATGCCATTGTGTCGAAGTGTTTCCATTGAGACGCCTCATCTATGGTCGAATTTCTATATGGAGAATTTATTCTCGTGCTCCCGAGTCCTGCGTCAGGAGAATATCAAAAAAAGGCTTGTGATAATGAACCGGCCGATTATGATACAGAAACACAATTTCACTGATATTTCAATAATTCTGGTATCCTGGTGAACCTATAGTGGGAACGATAAAGGGAGCTACTTCGGAATCCGAAAGCTAGTTATCAAAGTTTCACGTTCATTAAAGCATAAAATGGGTGAATCTATGTCAGAAGTCATTCACGGAGAGATTCGAGTCAAGACCAACCGGGCGATAGAAGTAACAGATATCACTTCTAGCATTCAGGACTGGGTGTCTCAAAAGGGATGCCAGGAAGGAATTATACTAGCATTCAGCGTGCATACGACTGCAGGTATGGTAATCAACGAGGCGGAAAGCGGTCTCATGCAAGATATTGAGTCACAACTCAAGGAAATTGTTCCCCCAGGAGCAGGATATAAGCACGATAGGATTGACAGCAATGCTCACTCGCATATCATGACCAGTCTAGTGAGTCCATCTGAAACCATTCCGATAAGTTCTGGAAGCCTCTCAATGGGCACGTGGCAAAGAGTTCTATTTGTTGAGGGAGATGGTCCTCGGTCGCGCCGTGTTTCTATGACCTTTATTGGAAAAACGGGATGAATTCACCGGAATAACAGAAGCTTCTAGCTATTAGGCGGATCTTCGTTGCGCGAGGGAAATGATGATTTAGGCTACCACGAGTATTTCAACTATGCACTCAGATAAGGAACGTATTAGTCGATATCTGGCATATTTGCTGAGACATGCGCCCAAAGAAGGGAAAATAGAGATTGACAAAGATGGCGGCTGGATTAGGACTGAGAGCATATTAGATAGACTGAAGATTTCTCTGCCAGAATTGATAGAAATAGTCGAAGAGGATGAGAAGGGGAGATACTCGTTCGAAGATGAAACAAATTTACGGATTCGAGCCAATCAAGGGCATTCGGTGGACGTGAATATGGACTTCGAAAGGATTACTCCACCAGACACCCTCTATCATGGAACCGCACAAAGGAATATGACTTCCATTATGAAAAATGGCTTGGAGAGTAAAGGACGCCATCATGTGCACCTCTCAAAAGATGTTGAGAGCTCCAGATCGGTGGGAAGAAGACACGGCAAGCCCATTGTACTTGAAATTGATGCAAAAGGCATGCAGGAAGATGGATATGATTTCTTTCTCTCAGATAATGAGGTATTTCTAACGAAACATGTCCCTCCAGAGTACTTGACAAGAGAATGATATTCCGGCCGAGTCTTGATTGTAAGCTCTCCTTTTTGGAAAACTCAAGTTCCATACTTCTGAGCCAATCCTTAAATCACCAGAGATGAAAATTACAGACGAGGTGAAATCACAATTGCAGGATGTGATGATGACAATATCAATGCCAAGCGTTTTGGCGCTTGGATATCTCATAGCCCTAATTTTCTTTATTTTAGGTTTCAGAGAGGACCAAGATTTTGTTAAGAAAAGCAGAATGTATGGATATGCCTCCGTTACATTTGGGCTTATGCTGATTATCACCATCGTTTCATGGTTCGGTTCTTTGGCGGCGTTTTCTGGACAGGTACCAATGTATCTTAGTGATATCATACTATTATCAGGTATCTCGTTCATTGCAGGAATGTCCATGCTCTATGGAATACAGAGAGCGACAATATAGTCAAAGTTGTGTATAGAATCTGGAGGGATCTCCTCATTTGGGGTTATTCTAAGAGAGCAACACTCTTTTCTGACGGTAAGAGGGCACGTAATGGAGCATTCGACAGTTATAAAACACCATTCCGGATATTTCATTAATCCCTAGACCCATAAGCCAGTAATAGAGGCCAGATAATCATGACAGACGAGAAAACAATTGTAGTAGATGTGGAAGACACTTTGATGGATACCAGAGAGAGGACAAGAGAAGTCTGGCAGGATCTTCTGGGACGTGATGTCATTCTAGAAGATGCAATTTCATTGGAACCAGTTCGAATGATAGAACGATATGGGTCCAAGAAGCAAAGGAAACGTATTGATGATCTCGTAAACGAGTATTGGGATTTACTTCTATGCAAGGAAGAGTGCAAGTTTCTCGACAAGGCACAAGAGATACCTTCTGCATCGGATGTGCTGAAGTCTTGGAAAGACGACTACCAGATTGTCTATGTTAGCGACCTTCTAGAGCCGGCAAGTGATGAACTAAAAGACAAGTTGATGAATTTCAGCCTTCCTATAAGAGGCACCGACCGAATTTTGGTCAGCCTTGAAGAATACCAAGCTTCAATGGATCGTCTCGTTGGATTTGATTTGGTCGATGCACGACGTCGTGTGATGTCACGAATATCACAAGAGTATGACATTGTACGAGTTATTGATGATCATCCAGATTACTTCCGCGTGTACAGGGATTTTGATATTCCCGAAAGACAAGGGTTCTACCGACCAAGAGCATTCTCTACAGAGGACTATCTAGAAAGAGGCGCAACCAGCGTCATGATGGATTGGGAAGAACTGCTAGATTAGTCGGTCAGGTTTCGTCCGAATTGGAGTGTAGTAAGCTAGTCTAAGCTGCTGCTATCAGTAATCTGAATTTCATTCGCCGATAGCAAATCATCATTATCAAGCTATACTCTTAAGAAACCATCAAGTCCGGGATAGAAATGCTTGATGGAAAGATAGAATTCAGCCGCGGATAGTTGCATCCACAGTTATGGGTCTGACCGCTCTTTCTCTCGCATTCCTATCCATAATCGGCAGTGATGCTAGTGTTATTGGAGTAGTAGCAAACCTTGTTCTTCTTGGATTTAGTTTGGCTTTTTTTCATCATCCAACACGAATGCTGTGATGAGTAGTGTGTCAAAGGAGTTCTATGGTGTGGCAAGCGCCACGGTGTCCACCAGGAGAGAAATTGGGCAGATGACCAGCATGGCTATAATTACGGTCATCTTCTCTATTGTGATTGAATCTGTTCAGATTGCCCCTGCCGTGATTCCGGATCTCATCCAGAGCATTCAACCATTGTTTGCGGTGTTTTCGATGCTCTGTTTCATAGGCATGTTTGCGTCCGCAGTCCGGGGAAGAGTAGGTAGGGAACCCGATGTAGCAGAAAGGCCTGAGAGAAAGTTCTGAAAGCAATTCTTGGGGGTCTTACCCCAAACTAGAGGAAGAATCGGTTTGTTGCCCCTAGGTGCCATAACTTGGTCTATTCTCTTTTCTTGTTTATTTCATGGAATTGCTTGCTGATAAAGAGGAAGACGACACTGGTCAAAATAAGAGCAAGCACACTGACTTCCGTTGGAAACAGAAATGTTTCATTGCCCATTCCCTGCCGGATTAGAATGAGAGTGTGGGTGAGCGGAGATAGCAACGAAAGAGCCTGTCCGATTGGAGGGAGCTCGGTGATGGGGATGAAAATACCGCTGATGAAGAGGAGCGGAATTCTGATGAAGTTCATGGGCATCATGATATTGCCAACGGATTCAGTAGGAACCGAGGCAAACATTATTCCCATAGCTGCAAACGCCACACATGAGAGCAAAATTCCTAGAAGGAAGGGAATGACTGCCACCAATGAGAACCCGAACCAAGTAAAACCTACAATCAGGGGAACCACAGAAACGCCTAGACCGTATAGGAATCCAGCCATAGATTTGCCAAGGATTACTGACATGAGGGACATTGGTGCGCTAAGGTATCTATCGAATGTCTTCATTCGGCGTTCAAGTGGAATCACTACAGGACCAACAGTAGAAGATGCCCAAAAGACAGTCTGAGCAAAGAGAATTGGGAGCATCTGTTCTACTGAGAGATTTCTGCCAATAGTGAAGGTGAAAAAGAGAGCAAAGGGGAACAAAATCCCAAACATCAATGTGGGAGGCGATGCGTAGTAGGCTCGAATATCTTTCCACGCGATTGCCCACGCACGAGAAAGCTCCTTTCTGATTCTTCCGTGTATTTTGTCATCTTGACTCAACTTGTTACCTCCTTTTGCCACCTTTGCCTGGCCCACCTTTTTTCGGTCGTTCCACGATTTTTTCTCCAGTCAATTCAAGAAACACATCCTCTAAACTAGGACTCAAGGTATTAATGCTCAGAATCTTCAGCTCCCTTTCTTGGGCAAATTGAAATACGTCCGAGATTGTAGTGGCTGGATCATCGGTGTAAAGTCGCATTTTGTCACCATGTTTTTTCGTATTTCTTATCGAATCCAATTTTTCCAAGGACTGAATAATTTCTGAATCGGATTCGGTAAATGTCACTTCGATTGAATGCGTGCGCTCTATAGTCTGCTTCAAACGTTCGGGACTATCAATCACTCCAATTTCGCCCTGGTTTATTATAGCTATTCGGTCACAGAGTTCGCTTGCTTCAGCCATATTATGGGTCGTGAGAAAGATTGTAGTGCCCTTTGCATTCAGTTGACGAATGAGATTTCGTATGGTTCTAACGCTTTGTACATCCAAAGCTGCGGTAGGCTCATCCAAGAACAACACTTTGGCTTCATTTACGAGCGCCATTGCAATTGTCAGGCGACGCTTCATTCCACCAGAAAACTCGCCTACATCCTGATTCTTAACGTCAGAAAGTCCAAACATCTTAAGAAGTTCATTGGCTCGTTCTGCCCTCTGCCCTCGTGGAACACCATAGAGCTTTGCTGTAAAGATGAGATTGTCCCAGGCAGTCAACTCATTATATACATTTGACAAATCGGTAACGACGCCCATCAGTTCCTTGGCTTGGAATGCCTCATGTTGGATATCATAACCCATGATTCTCGCTTTTCCAGCTGTGGGAGTAGATATCCCGGTGAGCATTCGAGTGGTGGTCGTCTTGCCTGCACCATTGGGCCCTAAAAACCCAAAAACTTCGCCTTGTTGAACATTGAATGAGATGCCATTGACCGCGACGAAGTCACCGAACTTCTTGCTGAGGTTCTCAACCTCTATTGCATGAATCATTAAGTCCACCAGATTACCAGTCCGCCTAGAGTGTAGTAGAGCCAATATGAAGCGTAAGACTGCATATTCTCAGGCTATGGACTCGGTAAAAAGGCTTGAGGAGCAAGAGAGGAATTTCCATAAGCGTCATGTACTCATATTGCATCTAATTCCAAGGAGATGTTTAATGCATGAGAAATGTGGACAGCAATAAGACCATCCTGAATTATGAGATTGATGGCGAATGTCACGAATCAAGCATTTCAAGGCATGTGGAGGAGCTTAATCTCACAAGAAAATCTATAGATAGAATTGACCTTGGTCCTCTAAGTTCATTCTCTAGGCTGCGGAGGTTAAGATTGGGATCCAATAATCTGCACGTGATCAATCTCAAAGCTTTAGCATCCTGTGAAAGCCTTCAATACTTGCATTTATACCAGAACATACTGGAATCAATTGACCTTTCTCCATTGGGTTCCTGTAAGCAGCTTGTTGCATTATCACTGAGCAGGAATCGACTGCGAGAAATCGACCTTGAGCCACTGCAGAACTGTATCAAGTTGAGAGGATTGTATCTGAAGAAGAACCAATTAAAAGAAATAGATCTCAGTCCGTTGCAGCATTGCCCCAAACTAACTGAAATTAACCTGAGTCATAATCAGCTGAGAAACGTCAATTTTCATCCACTCAGGAAGTGCTCGAATTTGGAAACGATTGACATCAGTAGCAACTTGATTGAAAACATAGATCTTAGTTCCGTCCGTAATACGGAAAATTTGATTATCGATGGTAATCTGATGTAGCCAAGCACGACATAGCTACGGATTGCCTTGATGTGACCGAAGATTGAGGGAATCGCGGGGACCATATCGTAGATTGATGGTATGCGTAGAACAGAGAGAAGAGTCGAGTGCATGCACCTTTGCATACACTCCTTCTCTTGCTAACGTCGTTTCTTCATCAGGTAGATGACAACGACCACAACAGCAACAACACCCAGGGCAATAATGAGCATCATCAGGATTGCACCAAAATCACCAAAACCTGTTGTTGGTCCTCCTGCTGGTAGGACAGTGACTGTTACGGAATCTGTGGCGGCGTTGCCACTCCCGTCAATCACGGTTAGCGAGAACTCATGTGACCCAACATCCAGTCCATCAACGTTGAGTACTATTCGAGAACCATCCCAATCATCCTTTGAATATACCGAATCATTGTAGATAATCTCGAAACTCCCCGGATAGTCATCCTCAGCATCCCATACAATGGTATTTCCAATTGACCCCTGCGTATAGACAATATCACTTGGGCTATCAAGCACTGGGGGAGCGTCATCATCAATCACTTTGAGTTGAACCGTATCAGCTGCTGAATTACCATCGATATCGAAAATCCTAACTATAAGCAGATGATTTCCCTCGTTTAATCCATCTATGTTGATAGTCAGCTCACCAGAGGCCCAAAACCCTATAGCCCATTCTTCCTCATCTATCTGGACGGAATACGTGTTTGGATGGAGGTCATACACATCCCAAGTAAGCGTCTGACCACTCCCATCGACAAATGCGCGGCTGTTTGGAACATTGCTGATTTGAGGGGGTGTATCATCATAGACATGAATCGAAACCGTGTCTGTCACATTGTTCAAGTCAGTGTCCCATACTGTAATCTTCAGGGTGTGGACACCATAATCAAGTCCGTCGATGTTTGTAGTGATATTCTGGTAGTTCCAAGCACCGGTTTCCCAAAGGCTGGCGTCGATGGTAACCTCCCAATTTTTCAATGAGTCATCAAGAGGATACCAGACAATCACGTTGCCCTCCGACCCTTCTGCATAGTACACATCCATTACCTGATTGATTATCGGTTCGGTGGGTAAGTATTGCGTCGGATATCTATCATCCGTGTTGTCATCTACTTCATACGGGTCAGGCGGAGTTCCATAGTAGTCATGCCAACTGTTTCCTGTGCTGACACCATCATCCCAGAAGTTGCCAAATCTATCATCATATCCATTTGAGATGTGATTTAGAGCGAAAGTGTTGTAGTAAACTTCCGTACTCACAGTTCCTCGAATTTTCACACCGTACTCCCTATTCCAACGGAGTGTATTGTTGAATATCAAAGCATTTTGAGCATTAAGAACATCAATCCCATCCATGCAGTCCTCAATGATATTGAGAGATACATTTCCAGAAGTGATAGGTGCTCCATTGAGGTAGATGCCATTAGAGGTGCAGTGTCTTATTGTGTTGTTGGTTATGTATGCATCTTCTACATGAAAGTTGTATATTCCAAGGGACGAATTCAGAATGATGTTATCCTCAATAAACACCCACTGACTGTCTGGAAAGTCATAGTCAAGGATATTGATTCCATATCTCTCAGAGTTGATGATTTGGTTTCCTCTAATTGTCAGATTAAGAGTAACGAATGCATCTATCGAGTCGAAGTTATGATCAAAATGACAATACTCTATGGTCACCAGATCCGATTCTTCTATCTGAATCCCATCTGCATCGGCACCGGAAGCCTTTCTCACCGAAGAATAACTTAGATTGATGTTATTAGACTCTTGAATGCAAATAGCATCTTGTCCGCGTTTGCCTTCGACTTGAAGAGATGTCATTTCGACGAAGCCGGTTCTGTAGATGTCTATAGCTCGAAAGTTGCCACGGATACTCACGTTTGAGATTTGGCTATCATTGCAATAGAGCATCTGAATCCCGGAGGTGGATTTTTCGAATGTGCCGTCAGCGATTGAGAATTGTGAACAGTTGAGGAGGATGATTTGTCCATAATCATCAACCTGCAGTGCCATGGAGCTCTCATCAACTCCATAATAGATGTCTTTTCCATTCACCGTATTCCCAATCAGAGTGTGATTATATGCAGCATAGGTACCATCCAAAAGGAAGTAGACACCACAACCCTCCATATCATTTTGCTGCAATGTTGCATTCAATGATGCACCGAGTTTTATGCCCCCATTCTCTGCATGCTGAATATCATTGTCTGCTATTATTGCATTGTTGGAAAACAAACTTGTGATGCCACCAAATGCAGCATCTATGACTTCGTTTGATTGGATGGTTGTATTATCGCAAGTATTGATGTATATGCCAACCCAAAATGAGCTCAATAAGTTGTCTTGGATATGTCCGCGCGGGCTGTCCTCAAGCCAGATTCCGTTCGATGTCTGGTCACCACTAAGCGAGTTTCCTTGCACCCAGGAATCGGGAAATGTATCCAACCGTATTCCCCCTCCAAAACAATCAATGAGATCATTGTTGACAATAGTGACATTGTTGCCGGAAAAACCGTATATGGCGGTTTGATCCACTTCTGAGATTCTATTACCAAAGAGGGATGTATTCTGACAGTCCTCGAGATACACACCATAGTCATTTACGCGCGCGATCTCGTTTCCGAAGACCGATACATTCTGTTCGTAACCAAGAACAATTGCGTGCTGCCCAATATCCTCTAATGTATTCAGTCCAACGGTGGAATTTGGGGATAATTCAATCATCAGTCCGTTCTGAACAGTATTTGTAACAATATTGCTCTCAACAACAGCATTTGGGCAATTGATGATTTCTGATGCCATGGAACCTATGTTATCAAAACTGTTGCCAGCAAAAACAAGATTCTGACAACTACCGATTCCCGCGCCATAGCTGGTTACATCTTCAATAACATTTCCTGAGAGAGTGAAATTTTGGCAATTTGACACCGATAGTCCCTTGTCCGCGAGATTTCTCACAACTGAGTTCGTTAATGACGAATCATCACAAGCGGCAAATAAGGCACCGTAATCATAACTCCCGTCAATAAGAATACCGTTCACAGTTTGGTTTGAGCTGTCAATCATGTAGAGTGCATAATTGTTGTCAAAGAATTTGGTTCCCTCAATGGATAAACTGTAACTGTCCACGGAGTATATTCCGTAGTCCCCATTTTGGATTGTGCCTCCATAGACTATTGTATCATTACATGTATTGATTTGAACGACATGAATGGATCCCGTTGTGTTACAAAAGTTGTCTATAATCATCAAGTCAGGGGAGAGTAGGCAGTTCAGGCCTGTATACGCACCTCCAAACAGGTAATTGTCTTCTATGTGACATCCCTGGGAGTATTCCACCGACTGAGCATAACCCCCATCTCCGATTACATACGACCCAACGACCAGAGTATTGTTGGCATTTCTACACCGAATGCCACTGTGTACCGATTCAATTGTGACATACTCTATACTTGCATGGCTCGTATTTTCAAGATAGATGCCCATATTTATTGAACCCTGCTTCAAATACGAGTCCCGAATGATGAAGTAAGAATCCGTATTTGTGATGCTTATACAATCTTTTCCGATTGCTGCGGTGATGTTTAGTCCCTCTATTAGATAGGGGTCATTTTCGGTTCCACTCCCAGGCCATCCCTGACTGACGAAATCAGATATGCCATCAATCTGTATTGGCACATGAGCTGATAATTCGGACGGTTTTAATCGACATCCTCGTTCTTGGGCAAGAGCTTTGACTGACTCCGTCGGATTGTAATTGTGTGGCATGCTGCTTCCGACCAATATCGGTTGGATTAGCAAAGCAGCAAGAAAACAGGCTATGAACAGGCGCTTTTTCATTCTTATCTCCCTAACTCGAGCTTTTCTTTCATGAGCGAATGGAAGAGGTAGACCAAAGGTGAATAAAAACAATTGGGCAGATTAGTATCAGTGTGAAACTCGTAGCCCAGCCAATTCAGATGGGAGAATCTATCTTACTCCTGACCAGCAATAGAATAAACACTCAGAAGATGACAAGGATGCTGACTATCCCGGAGGTTATACCCGAAGCTTTGCGCGCGGTACCTGTAAATGGATTCAATGCTCCATACCCTATTGCAGTCATAAAGATGCTGCTCCTAGTATTGTGAATTACCGAATCAATGGGAGCATTCTCCTCAGTATTACGGGCCCCACTGAGCAATTGGCCATATTCTCTTCTTTAGTACTCAATTATTCTAGATAGGTTCTTAGCAATGTTGACTGTGTCTCGCGCTTCTTTGGGCCATGGAGCCACTCCATCAAAGCCCGTTCGCTCAACAAATTCCAATAGCATATTTCTGAGTTCCTCTGGATCCCATGATACTAGTTCGTCAAGCGTTGTTACGCCGCCATCATAGTACAGCCGTGCCCTTATGCCCTTCACACCTCCAAGCCTAGCAAGGTCCGAGAGTTTCGTAATCTCAAGTATAGCTTCTAAGGGAACTCCACTCTCTTCTGAAATGCTCACTCTCGATTCCGGTGTCTTGCATGCATTTCGAATATCTTTGGCAGAAGTTAGGTGCATTTGTTCCAATTTCTTGACATGTTCCTCCTTCAATCCTCGAAAGTCCCGAATCTTGAATTCGACATCCTTTATCCTAGCACCCCGCATCCTTGATGCTGCATTCCTAAGCTCCTTATTAGAAGTAAATTCGAAATAGAGAGATAACCCCCAAAGAATTGCATTGGGAGCGACACCGGTTTCCTCCAACCAATACACGAATTCCTCTAGGTCTTCCTTCGTTGTATCCCCAATGCTTTTTCCTCTCAGATGATCTGACAGGAATTTTTCAAACTGAGTCGTGAACTTTATGCATCTTGCAATTGTGTTGGAGGATTTTCTTTTCTTCTTGAGATAGGCTCGTAACCCGCTTTCATCCATGAAATATGCCATCTCCTGTGATCATGCTTTCAAACAAATGAGAGTGCGTGAATAGACGAGGAGAGCATTGCCACTCCGCTTGTATCGCTATACAACACAGGCGGTCCGTAATAAAGGAGCGCACCAGCGCATATCGGACTTGTGAATACCGCACAGATTAAGGGATGATACGAACACAAAATGCTCAGTGATGTGGTTCTTGCAATAGGCACGCGTTTCAAACGCACAATGAACTGGTTAAACGAGAGGGTTTTATCTGCAAGGATTCTACCACGAATGCATGAAACATCTAAAGAAGTACTTCGAAGCCAACCAGAAGATGTGGAATGAGTTTGCAAAAATACACTACGACTCGAAGACCTACAAGACGAAGGATTTCCTAGAGGGTGAAACAACACTCAACTCAATCGAGTTGGAAGAGTTGGGTGATGTCAAAGGAAAAACTCTCCTTCATCTGCAGTGTCATTTTGGACTTGATACACTGTCATGGGCTCGTGAAGGTGCAACAGTGACTGGCGTAGATTTTTCTAGGGAGGCAATCAAACTTGCGAAGAAACTTGGCGAATTGACTCAACTAGATGCGCGCTTTATCGAATCCAATATCTATGACCTGCCCGAGGTTCTCGATGAGCAATTCGATATTGTATTCACGTCTTATGGGGTGCACTGTTGGCTTCCTGACTTGCAAAGATGGGCTGAAGTTGTTGAGCATTTTGTGGAACCTGGAGGGGTGTTCTACATTGCTGAGTTCCATCCAGTGATATGGATGTTCGATAACGAGAATTCCGATGACTTCAAACTCAAGTACTCCTATTTTCATGATCCGGAACCGTACCAGTTCGATGTTGACGGTTCATATGCAGAAACTGAGCAGGAGTTTGAGCCCTGTGTGGACTATGAGTGGGCACATGGAATGGGTGAAGTCGTCACATCAATCGCCCAAGCAGGACTTAGAATTGAGTATCTCCATGAGTTCCCATTGGCCTGTTTTCAAAGCTTCCCATTCCTCAAACAGCGAGATGATGGTTACTGGTATTATGAAGACCCAGACATCCAGTTACCACTAATATATTCTATTCGAGCAAGGAAATCGATGCCATAGCAAAAAATATTGGAACATCTAGAATCTTATGGCTCAATTCGCGTTAGGTCCGTTTTATCAAAATCGCTATCATAGGACGCCAATTCGAGATCGTAGTTCTTGCAAACCGTATACTGATATGCATCATCAAAATCAAGATTAAACTGACGGGAGAAACTTCTCATTGATTCCATGTCAAGTGGTGATAATGGGATTACTCTAATACCGCCATGAATGATTGTATCTTCTACGAATTCAACAAAGAGATTTTTACGGTTTATTCTGCTACTGAATAGGATGACTCCGATTGAATGTAATGTGAAATCACTCATGAATAAATCTCTGCTTTGTTTGTCCGAAATGAAATCCGTAGCGTCTTCAGCCTTGTCTTGCTCCAACAAGATCTCCAAGAAGATGTTGGTATCAAGCAGAATCATTTAGTTCGCCACTCTAAGGCCTTCTTCTCAAGCTCAATTGAAGTGAATTCGCGCCGAAAGTCTTTCAGTCCACCAGCCCACGAGAAGGAAATCGGCTTTCTTTCGATTTCTCTATCAAGGTAAGAGTTTCTGATATCCGATGCGATTTTTCCTCTCTCTTCTGGGGAGAGATACCAAATCAGCCTCAGAATGTCTGATATGACATCTGGGGATGGGCCTTCATCTTCCTTTCTCTTTTTGCGCTTTTCTGTCTTCATCTAATCTCAGTAAACCATTTCTCTCAAAAGTATATGAATGTCCCTAATTTCCGTTTCGTGCTCAAATACTCATGCTAGAAACCACTCAAAGGGATAACTCCATGTAGATGTTCACACGCATGAAGGAGAAGTGGTGAGTGGTAGTTGCTTATGGTGGATACTCTTAACGAGGGCAGGTCACTACCATTACCTTGGACGGATGATGACTAGTTTACATGTTGTCCGTGATGAAGACCGACCAAAGGGAACTTAGACAGGTCTTTTTGATACCGTTGATCTCCATATTATGCGTCTTGTTATCGCTAGTGCAGATGATACCATATTTCCTCTCATCTGCAGTTTTGTTCACACACAACCCCGTAGATGAAGCAATAATAGACGCTCTAGGAGCTGGAGGTCACAATGCTGCTCAGACGGAGCACAGATGCCCTAGACTCAGAGGAGAACAGACTTGTTCTTCTGACTCCCATACTCGGAAATTCAGCTTTTGAAGCGTCGCGTGCTGTACACGGCCAAGATCAACCGCCAGCCACGCCTTTGGCGATGCGGTCGCCGATTTCTTTGTCTATGTTGCGCCAGTACTCGAATGCTCGTTCCAGCACCGGCTTTGATACGCCATTCTTGAGATGTCCAACGACGTTGGATACCAGACGGTCACGCTGTGCATCGTTCATGACCTTGCGTATCAATGTCCCGGCCTGCCCCCAGTCATCATCATCTTTTCGCAAGGTGTATGCAGCACGGACGAACTCTCCGCTGGCCTTCCATATCTCAACCTGGGGATAGCGCTCTCCGTCAGCCTCCGGGCCTCCCTTCGAGTTTGGTGCGTACACGGGGTCGGAGACGTTGTCGATTCTCATCGCCCCGTCCTTGCTATAGCTATGCACAGGAGACTTCGGTCGGTTGACCGGGATCTGGTGGTAGTTGACACCCAAGCGGGCGCGATGGGCGTCAGCATATGAGAAGAGGCGAGCGAGTAACATCTTGTCCGGGCTGGGGCCGATACCCGGCACGAGGTTGTTTGGTTGGAACGCCGCCTGCTCAATCTCGGTGTGGAAGTCGGTCGGGTTGCGAGTCAGTGTGAGTCGGCCAACCTCGTGCAACGGGTAGTCACCGTGCGGCCAGACCTTGGTCAGGTCGAAGGGGTTGAACCGGTAGGTCTCGGCTTCTTTGAATGGCATGATTTGCACCTTTAGAGTCCAGCTGGGGTAATCACCACGCTTGATTGCATCAAACAGGTCACGCCGGTGGTAGTCGGCATCCTCACCAGCGATTCTGTCAGCCTCTTCCTGGTTGAGGATTTCGATGCCCTGGTCTGTCTTGAAGTGATATTTCACCCAGAACCGGTCACCTTTTGCGTTGACCCACATGTAGGTGTGACTTGAATAGCCGTTCATGTGCCGCCAGGTCTTGGGAATCCCGCGATCACTAAACAATATCGTGACTTGGTGCGCTGACTCAGGCGACAGGGTCCAGAAGTCCCATTGCATGTCATTGTCACGCAGCCCGCTGTCCGCCCGGCGCTTTTGGGAGCGGATGAAGTGCTGGAACTTCATAGGATCCCGGAGGAAGAATACGGGTGTGTTGTTGCCCACCATGTCATAATTACCTTCGGTGGTATAGAACCTCAATGCGAAACCGCGCACATCTCGCCAAGTATCGGGGCTGCCGCGCTCACCGGCCACAGTGGAGAAGCGAATGAGGGTGTCAGTCTTTGTGCCCGGTTGAAACACCGCTGCCTTGGTATAAGCGCTGACATCTTCCGTCACCTCGAAGTGACCGAAGGCTCCTGAACCCTTTGCGTGGGGCTGACGCTCAGGAATCCGCTCCCGATTGAAGTTTGCCATCTGCTCGATGAGGTAGGCGTCCTGCAACAGGATTGGACCATCAGGTCCAACCGTGAGGGAGAACTCGTCGCTGGCTACAGGAATCCCAGCATCAGTCGTTGTGGGTTTGCGTTTTTCTTTTTTCATGAGTATATCACCATTTAGTTTAATTCGTGGACAAGCCCATTATTCTATATGCTTGATGAGCTTAAGGTATGAGTGAACCACAAATATAAGGGTCATTAACCTTAAAAAAATCTCTATTATAATACCCGTTTCGTCTGATTTTGCCATGTCCTCAACATCCCAATCATCAATTGATACTCAATTGAGAGAGGACATGCCTCTCTCCTCACTCTTTCTTCTTGCATCGCTTGATGGCAACATTGAGGAAAATTAGAAACTGGTATTGAACAGAATGATGATTGAAGAAATGGGATGTCATAACAGAGGTTCACCATCATGGGAAACTTCGTGATTCAGTCCGTCGCCTCAGCAGCAATCGTTCTTGGAAGCCTGCTCGATCTATTCCAAGTCCTGCTCGCCATTCAGGTAACAAACAGAGATGATAGGCTTGGTTGGTTCCTCCATCGGTTCGCATACGTGACACTGTTGGTCATGATATTCTCATTCCTTTCAGTGATCGGAGCCACATTTCTCTCATCTTTTTCCTTTGCTGGAGGGAATCTCATGGTCATTACTGTGATGGGCTATACGATGGAGACCAGCTTTGGAATATGCTTCTCAGCAGTCACCTATCACTTCCTCAAGATTGAAGATGCCTGGCGTGAGTGAAGCATAATGGGATTACTCGCCTCGTAAGGTTAAACTCGCATAAAGTCGGTTTCGTCAAAGTCGCTATCATATGACGCGAAGTGGGTATCGTACTTCCTGTAACCCCTACAGTGATATGCATCATCAAAATCAAGACTGAAACGACCGGAGAAGGCTTCCATTGGTTTCATTCCGCTTGTTTTTGATTTCTCTAGATGGCCCGCCTCCTAGTCCAGAAAACTTGGAAGAATCCATGAAGTAGATTAGATGGCGTTCATCAGTTGGTTTCTTTCACTGCCTGCCTATTACAAAACTGCGCCGCAGTTCTTGCAGATTGCACTGATCGCCATGTTATCGAAATTGCAGTATTGACATTCTCGTACCTGCCCAATCTTTTCTAGAGTGGAAGCAGAGTAGTAGTCCAAACCCTTTAACTCCATGATGTCTTCCGATAAAGGATCATAAATATGAATATCATATACAGGCATACCATTCGCAGTGTGAGCTACCCTAGACTCGATGAATTGCCCTATGGTCTTCCCAGAGAAATTTGCGAGTGAAATCTCCTTAGTGATGTATCCCCTATATGTCGTCAAAATCCTAGCATCAGTCATGTAATATCTTGTTTTGCGGCGGTGATAATAGGAGAATAGAAAAATCACAATTCCAACTAGCATACCAATGGTGGCGGGAGCCGATTCTGTTGCTCCAAAATCATCGCTTGCTATTAAGAACGCATATAGACCAGCAATAACAAGTATGACCCCGAGACAAATGGTCCAGAAGCTGATTCCTGCTTTTCTTGTCCAGACGATTTCTTCGCCGGGTAATAAACCAACGTCAGGAGGCTGAAAGCGGTTGTGTTGAGGAAGGGGTCTATCAGCATTCATATTTGCAGCCTCATCATGATGAGAAGAATTCCAATTTGAGTCTTCTTACTAGAAGAATAGATTGAGTTCAAGAATTGGAGAGATGGTGGTGACACTAAGAGGAAGAAGGGTGGAATATGTAAGTTGACTAAAGGAGTGCGCGCACGATAAAAAGGCTCTATTTCTATGTATTCTATCCTTTTTTGGTATGATTACAGCTGTAATAGTGGGTGTATTGCCAAGAATTCCACCTTGGGCGTCTTTGGTTTGGGGTGCTCTTTCATATTTGTTTTTCACTTTTCCCGGGTTGGGATTCATGCTGTCAGCTTCAGTCGTTCACCTTGTTTTGTACTGCAAACTGAAATCAAACATGAGAGAGAATGGTCAGAATCTCGAAATCAATTACTACTCCGAAAAGAAGAAATCGTATTTGGAGATACTCGATGCTCCCTAATCTAGAGGGATCAGAAGACTCGTTGCTCCAAGTTTCGCGGTGACGCTGGGCAAGAGAAGGGCGGAACACAGAAGTCCAAAAAGGGGGTTCGCTCAACAACTATCTGTCTAAGAATGATGGTGCGCCTGCCGGGATTTGAACCCGGGTCGCGACCTTGGAAGGGTCGGATCATGCCCCTAGACTACAGGCGCTTAGCTCCGCGCTATGGCGGCAATGAGCGGGGGGATGTATCTATCCATCCAAGTTTGTTAGATATACAGCGCTCATCAATCGCAAATCTGACTTGCGATTTAAGATTATTGTTGAAGCTGCATCACGAATCATGTGATTCTGTTTTAGCCATCCCTCTGGACATTTCAGTGGAAGGGTTCTATCATGCGTGGATTGACATACATCCCAAAGACGGACAGTTCAGTGGAAGGCCTCTGTCATAGCACCGGGCCAGGGTTGGTGAAGATCCAGACTTCTCAAGAATGACTGTCTTTTGCCTTTATGTTCCCATAATGCCTATATCCTGCAGTTCCCATACAGGTCCTAGCATATGGGGGACTTGAATGAGGAAACTAGTGCTAGTATTCATTCTTGCGATGGTTCTGGTCATTGCAGCAGGGGAAGAAGATGTGGGTCCAAGTGCATCGCTTGAGGTGGAGGAGCAAGCACATGCATCGTCTTACACTCCTCATGCGCCCATCACCATCACGAGTAATGCCGATTTTGCAGCACAAGGGTGGCCTGGGAGTGGAACTAAGGGAGACCCCTACGTCATAGAGGGGCTGAATATAACTGATGAGAGGCATTGTATTGACATAAGGGAAACAACAGTCCATTTTTTGATTAGAAACTGTCTACTCTCTTCATACGAGTATACAATTACCAGCGGAGTTATCTTTCTGAATGTAACACATGGTTCTGTTATTGACTGCTCCATCGAATATCATGACCAAGGAATTCACCTTGCGGACTCCACGAATTGTGTCTTGACAAATAATACAGTTACTGAGGCGCGTGATGGTTCTGGTATTGTGCTTAATAGAGCCCATAACAACACACTCGCGTATAACAGAGCCATCAGAAACTACTACCATGGAATCGTTATTTATTATTCGGATAACTGTACGATAGAACACAATACTGCCTCTGAGAATTCTAGGGACGGAGTATCTCTTGATACTTCTAGTAATTGCACGTTGATGAATAACACCCTATCCAATAATTCAAACAGCGGGATTGAGGTTGAGCGTTCTCAGAGCTGTGCTCTGATAAATAATTCAGTAACCAACAACTCACTGCATGCCATTTATCTTAAATGCGCGGTTGATAGCACATTGACGGACAATACTCTTGAGGGCAACGGATTGTTCATATGGGGATTTGATGTTTCGAACTGGCTGCACAATATGTCAGGAAATACCGTCAATGGAAAGCCACTTGGATACCTTACCCACTTGGTGGGAGCCTCCCTAGATGTCGGAGCCTATGGTCAGCTTATTGTAGTCAACTGCTCGAGCAGCATCTTTGAACACGGAGTTGTCAATAGCGCTACCGTAGGGTTTCAAATAGCATATTCAGAAGACTGTAAGGTGACCGACTCACTTGCGTCTCATAACTGCGCATATGGATTCCATATTTGCTATTCTGATAACTTTTCGATAACGAATAGCACAGCAATGAATAACAGATATGGGCTTTATATTGAGTTTTCTCAAAACTGTTTCATCGAAAACAATACAGCCACTGACAACTCGGAATATGGTTTCCATCTATCTTTTTCATATAACTGTTCGTTGACCAACAACACTGCGGCAAATAATGAGAATGGATTTTACTTCCAATGCTCTGATGAGGGCACACTCACAAATAACACCGCATACTGCAATGTCAAAGGATTTTATCTACATGACTCAGATAACTTAGCTCTTAGAAACAATACATTCATCAGCAACGGTATATATATTGAGGGGGCAAGTGTTTCTGATTGGATACTAGATGCTTCTGGAAATAAGGTAAATGGTAAGCGGCTTGGTTACTTTAAAAATCTCAATGGCAGCGTCATTAATGCTCTCCAATTTGGGCAGGTTATTCTCGCCAATTGTTCCAACACCACCGTCAATGATGGGCGCTTCAATAACGCAACGATTGGCGTTCTAATCGGCTACTCCACAAATTGCACCCTACAGAACAACACTGCAATGAGAAATTTTGACTCAGGATTTCGCCTCATAAATTCTAGAAATTGTACTCTCACCAATAATACTGTAGGAGAATCTTGGAGATATGGCAGCGCGGGATTCTACCTGCTTTCTTCCGACAATTGCTCATTGGTTAAGAACACTGTAATAGGCGTATTCTATGCCTATCATTTGACTATGTCTGGCGACTGCAACCTAACCGACAACAAAGCAATCGATAGTGGTTCTGGTTTTTTTTTGAGGGAGTCGCCCAAATGTAGTTTCGTAGGTAACGCTGCAGATAACAACCAGTATGGCGGTTTCGACTTCTGGGATTCCTTTGATTGCATATTAGAGGGCAATACCGCAAAAAACAATTCTGGGAACGGATTCTTTCTCAGATCGTCAAACAGCTGTGCTCTAAAAGACAACTCTGCCTCCAACAATACAGGTCATGGATTTTATGCTTATGACTCTACCACCAATTGCATATTTAGGAAAAACACAGCAGCCTACAACTCCTATGAAGGATTCTACATCGATCATAATTCCAACCACTGTAATCTGACAGGGAATTCTGCAATCTACAATTATGGTGATGGTTTTGTTCTCTCTTCCGCTAATTGCAGACTGATACATAATATTGCCACCAATAATACCGAGAATGGAATCCGCCTTCTTGATGCCGATAACAGCACTATAGCAAATAATACCGTTGCCACCAACGAAGATTATGGAATCTTCGCTGAGATTTATTCATCTGAGAACCAAATCCACTATAACATCCTCTGGGGTAATACAGGCAATGCCCGAGATGATGGTTCTTTGAACATCTGGGATGATGGAGTAAGTCTTGGCAACTTCTGGGACGATTTCCAAGGTATTGGAAATCATTCAATTAACGGTGCTGCTGAAAGCGTGGACAGATACCCGTACAATATTGAGGCGTATTACTCAGTCGCGCTGAATCATCCAGATGACATCGAGTATGAAGTTGGCACTACCGGGCATAATATTACGTGGATTCCAGCCGACCCATATCCAGCTTATTACACAATATACAGCAACGGAAGTCAGATTGTTTCAGAATCATGGAATGGTACTGTGATTCTCATAGATGTGGATGGCCTTGCAGTCGGTATTTACAATTATACGCTTGAGGTGTCTGATACTAGCGGCAACACGGCTGCTGACACTGTGATTGTGACCGTGACCTCTTCTAATACCACAACTACTACTCAAACGACAACAGAAACATCAAGCACTGAACCCGAAGG
>SDNP01000017.1 GCA_004524445.1 Candidatus Thorarchaeota archaeon
ATCACTCTGTCATACGCGAATTCAAGTGTACCTAGAGGGGGTGTACATAGCTGGCTCGTCCAATCCCGAAGGTACTTCTCCTTTAGTCAAGAGAGGTTATTCCACCGTAGATTGATGTTCTTTTTCCCTATTTCTAATCGCTTCATATTCCGCCTCTGCCTTGGCTAATCTCTTTGGGAAAAGCCATTTGACATCAATGATTCCGCCTATGCCCATAATTATGAACCCAATACCAAACAGCAATAACATACCCAGATATTGTTGAATACTAGGATAGGCAAGATACAATGCTATCATGAAAATTCCAACGGCAAAAGCAATCGGAGCTCCAACATAGGATTGCTTTACTCCCTTCTTGATACCATCAATCTCAGTCAGTTTCTCGTGGATCTGTCTTTCTCTATCATGCATCCAAACTAGACTCCCATTGTATCTAATATGCGGTTTGCCTATTTCAGTATGTCGAGTTTTTATATAAAGAATAATGGAATCGAAGAACTCTCTGATTCTCTCCTTATCCGGCAATTGCTCCTGATCAAAGATTCTTATCAGATCGCGTAGGTTGTCATAAGAAACGTGAGGGGCCTCATAAAGGACGCTTCTCCAGAAATGCTCTTTCTCAATGTCGAGCACATCAATTGCTCCATCCGCGATTAGAATCTGAGGTGAATAAATAGGTCTGCATCTACAATAGCATGAAATCCAAACATAGAGCGGACTGGTGCGTACGATTGGAAGAAGACTACAACGATCCAGACATATGTCCCAACACAGGGAAGACCAGATGGGAGTGTTCGTGTTTCGACTGCAAACCGGATATCTTCAGATTCAAGTTTCTCTGCATCGGGTGTGATGACATAGACTGTGTCATTGGGGTGCTTGAGGGAACACTGGAGCGTTTTCGCAGTTGGAAAGAACAAGGATATACAATCGGCGGAGGGATTGCAGATGATTACATGTACATTCTCCCCCCAAAGAGAGAGGGCTTTTTCGCGGTGAGCTGTTCATGTGGTGAGGTAGGTTATTGTGAGGTGAGGGGTAGTGATTGCTCATGTGAGTCCTGTGGAAGGGTTTGGACACTACCGTCCTAGCAATATGCAACTCTCAATCCCCACCGCGAGGTACCCCATAGCGCTCCGGGTATAGGAGCAACCAAGAGCTCTGTTTATGTTCCTTTGAAGTAGGTTCTTTTGATTGGTTAGGGGCCGTTCTAGAGTCTAGATTAATTAAACCCCCTTCACCAGCCTCTTTTTCTGGTTCGAAGAGATTGGCATGTCCCCACCAGCGATAATCACAATTACAGAAATATACCATCTCCATATGAATCTGGCAAATTGAAGACGGCTTGCGCTGCAGTGTAGCCCTGTCCATCTCCGTTGTCATTATACCATGGTGTTTCATTTCGACTATCAGTGACAGCAGCGTAAACAAAGGCTTCTTTCATTGAGATCAGCCCATCATTATCATAGTCTGCATTAATGGTCAATTGAGGGTCATGAAACGAGAAACTGACCAGACCACACATGAAATGGTAGACAAACTCATCCCAAGCTCCTTCCGTGTCCGCACCATACGAATTCTGATTATCAGCACACGCTGTCATAATCACCCTGTTCTCTGCGCTCAGGTAGGAAATGAATTTACCAGATACACACTGTTCCATGACAATTATCATGTGCCTGCACGTTATTGCATCAAGCCAGTTACCAACCTGAGAATGAGTGAGCGCACCCGTGTTATCCATGGGTCCCCATACACTGATTCCACCGGAGCCTCCATGATTGGTTGTATAGAAGAACAGAGTGTCTCTGGAGCCCATCTCATCTGCCAGGTCACCAAAGACTGTATCCAGGGAAGTGTGAGTTGCAGGGTGATCTACAGGTGTATATCCATCCTCAGAAATACCATCCTTATAGATAACATAGATATTTTCAGCTTGATAGCCATGCATCTGCAAAATGAAATACATGTAGATGATGTCGTTCCAGTATCGATAGTATGCTTTCTCCACGTTGATTCCTCCGCTGTAGAGAACAGCATATTTCGTTTCAGTGAGGTCGAATTGATCGAATGGAATAGACTCAGGTAATGCATGAATCGCATCGGTAT
Organism: Candidatus Thorarchaeota archaeon; assembly: GCA_004524445.1. Classification (GTDB taxonomy): domain Archaea; phylum Asgardarchaeota; class Thorarchaeia; order Thorarchaeales; family Thorarchaeaceae; genus TEKIR-14. The sequence continues at coordinate 2,110 of SDNP01000017.1, forward strand.
ATACTCCGGGATATGTGTCTGAAGTTGTTCCTTTAAAGTAGGAATCAAAGACCAGTTCTCCGGTTCCATCCGATTCCCTGAAGACATCAAATATCCCTTTAACACGGATCTCGTATCCCCGGTATTCTCCCATTGATTCGGGAATGGTCCCTGTTATGACAATGTGATTCTGGCTATCCAATGAATTGTTGAAAAACACCAGTGGATTGGATACCAGCATATGATGATCTGCAGCGTAGATATAGAATCCAAGTACGGAAACAACCTTTCCAATGAAGTTTTCCATATTCTCGCCGGTGATATCTGCTATACCCATTGGCACATCCTCAGCTGGTACTGAATCATCCAACACAAGAAAATATGCCACTGTGGCAATATTAGATGTCAAAAGAATCAGAACTAGCACACTTAGTCTTGATGATTTTCGCTTGGTGGATTTCTTATTCCCCTTCTTAGGCATCGTATGAACCTCTTAATTGGATGAAGAATACATCCACAGCTAGTAATAAGTAGAACCTATTTCAGAAAGGAGTCATAAACATTGCAAAAGAAATGCTATCTTTGTGATGTTGTGGGATATCTGATTGAAAAGCATGGATGGAAGATAGACCTGACTGACTCAAAACCGGCACCATTTGAAATCGTTATTCCAGAATACCAAATAATCCCATCATCAGAAAAAGATGATTGATTGTCACTATTGTTGATACAGATCTTCAAGAAAAGCCATGGTGTTTTTGAGTATGTAGCATGGTGTTTTACTCAATGTCTTACTAACATTCGCTTTTGATGTCTTTACTATCTCTGAAATCTCTGAAAGGTTCTTTTGATCCCATAGGTAATAATAGCACTGCTGCAGTTGGGTTGTGCTCTGTCCAAGGAAGGACGTGAGGAACAGAATCGAAGTAATAACCATATTTGCCTCAATCTTTGATGAGTTCTCATCTATCCTGAAATCAGCAGACCTCGTCATGTATCTCATTTCCTTGATTTCATCGAGAGCCATTCTTGCATTCCAGAAAGCCGGTCCATCGCTCTCGTCAGCCTGATCCTTTTGTAGGGTAATTCCCCCAGTTCCGAGGCCGACACGAAATTGCAATCCATCCATGAGGAGTCTGTGAAAGAGAAAGACAACCGGTTGCCAACTTGTTACTAGTAACTCAATACTATCTCCTTGAGTAAGAGCTGGACGGGAGCTGCAATACTTCTCAAACCGGTCATAGAGTGTTGTCAAAAGATTCCGAAGTTCGTCATCCATTTCTTTTCGGCTATCGGAATCGAGATCCTTGGATTCTACAATATCAAGAATAGCCGCAATCATTGTACATTCATCCGGTCAAAAGAAACCTGAACCCAAACCAGGTCAATGCCAGGGCCAAGGTAATGCTCATGAGGGTACCGAGGATGTACCAGTCAGCACAAGCTCGATCATCTGTACCCCGACTCGAATACCTGAAAATTGCTTTACTTGCAACAATGACCGAGAGAAAACTCAATACCGAAACAAGTGAGATGGCGCTGTCAAAGTATGCAATCATGAATGCCACGTATATGAGACTCCTCTCTGTATAGCCAATGAGGTAGCCACCATATTGCAGACCACCACATATTTCTGAGATGTCCCCTTCCTCCGCTGTTCCCAATCGGGAAAATACGAAGTCGATAAACAGACCGGGTAGGAACAGAGTCAGAAGAAAATTGAAGAGGATGATGAAAGGTTGGGTAGGGATTGCTGGAGATAGATACGTTTCCATCACATAGAGGGAGATGATGCTAAGCACAGTCATTGCAATGCCAAGAATCCTTTGATACTTCTTCATGTTCACACTTCCGTCTACTTTCGTTGTTGCAGGGCCCATAATAAGTTAACCTTTATAGTTTATAATACTTATTGTTAACCTATATAGTTAATAATATATATAGTAAACCATTTTGGTTAGTATATTTTGTTCGGCAAAGTTTACTCCCCACAATCTCGAATCCATGGTATTTGTGAGTGTCATTCCCAGATGAAAATGAACAAGAAAAAATACACGTGCGCGGGTTATGCCTTGAATAGCGGATAATACGTGGCAGATTACTACGAACATCGATTTGATATACTAAAATCTAAGTTTGTTCGGATTACAATGCCACGGAGAGAAGAAACGGTACTGGGTTGAACTCCTTGAGGTCGTGGGATGACTTGGGATGAGAGTTCAGAAGCAGAGTACTCAAGCGCCTCACTAAAGCCTACTCATTGTATAAACTGCCATCTCATATATGTCCAGATTTGCTGAATCTGTTGGAATACCCGGACAGGTCACGGATAGAAGTCGTACATTATTCGGCAGTATCATTTGAGTTGCAGAGATACAACCGCGTGATCTAGAAATTCTATGTGCAGAATGCAAATATCCAAGACGACTACTCAAAAACTTCTAGCTCGCCTTCTATGGGGAATGTATCATCCGAGAAATCACTCTCTGCACTGGTGAGAGCCTTTTCAGCTGCCTTACACTTTTCAAGGTCCGGAACGTCTACGCCCAATATTCGCAGCTCCTCAACCACATAGTCGTTGATGTCGAATCTCCATACCTTACTGTATTGATCCCATCCTCGATGAGAGAGTTTCCAATCCATTCTCTTGATGGACTTGACTAATTGCTTATTGTATTCAGTCTCGAGTGCAAATTTCATCCCGTAGCCATCTCCAGGATCTTCCAAATTCAGCTTATATGCCACCATTGTCATCTAAATCACCATCCTTTGTCATGTGGTAGCCAATACAAATCCATCGGTCTATTCACAAATGAGTGGTCATTTCTTCATCTTCAAGCTAACGGATGTCATAACCACACTCCGGGCACCTAGTTTCCCCATATGGTATTGCCGTCCTACAAACTGGACACTCATGGGCCGTCGGGCGTTCTAGGTGTTGCCCAAATCGTCCGGATCTTCTGATATTTTGTAACCCAATGGAGTCACTGTGTAATTCCGTATATCCACAGTTTGCACAAGTGTAAGAATCTAATGTTGCAGTTGAGAGGCCCGGAAGGTCCACCTTGATGTGTCCATCCCCACCATGAACATTATGAGGCCCGGCAATAGCATTTCCTCCGCATTTGGGACAAGTGTTTGAGTTTTTCATTTCCCCTCAAGAAGTAGGTGCAATGAAAGCACATAATTCTTAGGTTCATTTCTATGAAAAAGAGAACCCGAGGTTAATCCTCGGGTCAACATGTTTACTCGGATCTAAGTGCCTCTACTGGCTCAAGCTTTGAAGCTCGACGAGCAGGATAGATTGCGAATATCACACTCACAAGAACCCCGAATATCAGTGCTTGAAACGCCAAGAGGGGGGTGACAACAGGGGTAATGCCAATAGAACCAGCTCCAGGTCCCCCCATGCCACCCGCACCGCTAAAGACTCCTCCGAATAGATTTGCAAGAAAGACTCCTACACCGATACCAAGGATACCACCAATCAGACCAATGATTAGAGCCTCGCCGAGAAATATTCCGAGAATAGACCGTCCCTTTGCGCCAAGGGCCTTGAGAATGCCAATCTCCCGGGTTCGCTCCATGAGTGAAACAATCATGATGTTCATGATTCCTATCCCGGCAACAAGCAGGGAGATGCCGCCAATGCCTGCAAGTAGAAGCTCAACAGTGGCCAGCGCACTTGAGATTGTGCTCAGTAAAGCTGTTGCAGAGGTGACTGTCACCTCATTGAGGAAGAGCTCCTCGATTTCATCAGATACACTAGCTATGAATTCCTCGTCATCACTTTCGAGTTTCACAGCAATTTGACTCACTTCCTCAGTTTCAAAATAGACCATGGCTGATTCAAGCGGGATGTACATGCCACTATCCGAGGGTCCGAAGCCAATAGCACCAATTTCCTCCAATATTCCAACAACAGTCAATGATTTGTTAATTGGTACCAGTTGGGTCCCGTTTCTCTCGGTGTAGTACACGTTGAATGTGTCACCCAGTTCAACAGGGTGAGTACCATTTCCCCAAGGATCATAGAGCCTGTATCCGATGACCGCCTCATCGTCAGCCGGACTGTCGGGAATGCTTCCATATTCAGCAACAAATGTGGAATATATTTGCTTATACGAATCAAAATTAACGCCCGTTAGACTGACTAACCTATCCATGTTTTCCAACTCGGCAGTGACTGTTTCTGAAACAGATGCGGAAGATGTGACCACACCATCGATTTCGTTGATGAGGTCTGTATCATTGGCATAGAGAGTAAAATCCGAGTCATCACCACCAAATCCAAAGAAGCCACCTGACCCAGGAGAAACAGTTACAACGTCGGTTGAGAGACCCTCTTGAAATTGTCCTGAAATAGCAACTTGAAATCCTTGTGTGAAGGAGAGCAGTGCAACGATTGCTCCTATACCGATAACAATGCCAAGAGTGGTGAGACCAGATCTTAGTTTCCGAAGGCGGATAGCTCCAAATGAATAGGATAGCGTGTCACGAATTTTCACTCTAGTTCACCTCATCTGAAATAATCAATCCATCACGCATTCTTACTGTACGCCGTGCAAACTGGCTCGCTTCTGGATCGTGAGTTACCATGATAATGGTCACATTCTCTTTGCTATTCAAATCTGCAACAAGCTCCATTACGCCTACTGCAGTCTTTGAGTCTAAATTACCGGTCGGTTCATCCATCAGTAGAAAGCTGGGATTGTTCACCAGGGCACGAGCCATGGTCACCCGCTGACGTTCTCCGCCACTCAGTTCTGACGGCTTGTGGTGCCTCCGATCTGCAAGGCCAACCTTCTCCAAAGCTCTTTTTGCCAGATCTCGTCTCTCATCTCGAGGAACACCTGATATCATCAATGGTAGTTCCACATTTCCTTGTGCATCCAATCGCGGAATGAGATTGAAGAACTGAAAGACGAATCCAACATTCTTTCTCAGGTCTGCTAATTCATTATCATCCAACTCTGATATGTCAACGCCATCAATGATGACATTCCCACTAGTGGGTCTATCTAGGGCACCAACCATGTTCAGAAGGGTGGACTTACCACTTCCCGAAGGTCCTAGTATGGCAAGGAACTCCCCCTCATGCAATTCAAAACTGATTCCTCTCAAAGCTTGGACAGGAACTTCTCCAAGCCTATACGTCTTTGTTACATCTTTTACATTCAGTACTTTGCTCACTTCTTTCGACCTCTTTGATATGGTCACAACGTACAGCTGTTCATTCTATGCGCTCCAGAATATCATCCAGCCTCTGTGAAGTCTTCTTGAAGAGCGAGTCTACTTCTTGAGCTAGATTAGGATCCGGGTTCTCGCAGATTTCTATAGCTAATTCCATCATCCGTCTAAAGAGACCCCGGGCAGAATCACTAAGATACTTGATATCATCTGGGAGCTCTAGAAAGGGAGGAGCAGGAACGGGACCCGAAATAAGGCGTTTCCTCATCTGTTCAAACATTCCCGTCTGCTCATCAAGGAAAGCCTGTCCCAACTCTGTGAGTTTGTATCTCTTTTTTCCATCTACTACTGGGAGTTCTTCAATAATTCCTCGTTCTTTCAGTTGCTGAAGAAGCGGATAGATAGATCCCGGACTGGGTCTATAGCTTCCGGCAGTATCTCTTTCAATTTGATCAGAAATCTCTGATCCAGCCATCGACTTGTCCCTTAGCATGAACAATACTCGATAGCGCAAATACCCACGAGGAACTCTTCCAGTTTGTTTTACCCAGTTGCTAAAGGGAATACCTTGTATCATGCCTTCTTTGATATCACTGGCATGTTTCTCATCGAGATAGTACTTACCATCCTCTTCAAGGAAAGGCAGGTCAGCTCCCATTGGTGATGACATCAAATATTTGAACATCTTCGGTAAGCCAAGCTCTTCGAGCGTCAGGGCGCCTGCTTTGTTTGTGGCTCCCTTCTCTCGAAAGATCTTGATGGTCTCGTTGAGTTTTTCACGCAAATTAAGCTGCAAGTTGTCACGAACCTATGTCATTAGTGATATCGTAAGCGATATCGCATTCGATAATAAACTTTGTGTTGAGAGCCGTTGTCGTGAGAAAGTGGATGGTACCTAGGATCTGTCCACTCCGAAACAGTCTGCTTAAAAAGAGGAATACAAACGCTAATTCCTACATGAAGGTCTGACAATGGAAGAGAAGTCACTTGTCTTTACTAGAAGTGGGGCAGCAATCATTCCCATGCAGCTCACATCAGGCTTCATCAACTCACTCTATTTCACGTTCATACCTCTATACGTCTACGATCTTTACGGGTTTATTGCAAGCTCCCTCTGCCGGACTCTTGTGGCAGTGACCGCCATCTTACTATCATGGGTGTGGGGGTGGGTGAGCGATGTCTTCTCGTCAAAGAAGAAACTACTAGTCATTTCTATTCTTGGCCAAGCGATTTTCACAGTGCTCTTTGCCCTAACTCAGATTGTTGGAGAACCTGGATTGATGAATCTCATCTTTATCCTCTTCATGTATACCCTTGCAGCCCTGTTTACGTCAATGTACAATCCTGTGAGAAATTCAGTAATCACTCTCATGTCCAAGGAAGAAGGTAGAGCATCAAATATCGGCTCTTTCTTTCTCTTTTCTTCAGCAGGGTGGGGAATAGGCGCTCTAATTATCGGCTATCTGTGGGAGATTATTCCTCTGTACTGGATCTTCATTTTCACCGGAGGGATACACCTTTTGTCCATGGTCATTTTTCAGGCGGTCTTCCAAGAGAGCGATGTAACAACAGAAGAATCCACACGAAGAGGAATCATTGAAGGGCTGAGAAACATGAAACCGCTCCTGCTATACATTACCCTAGCAATCCTGCTAGTGAGTGTGGGCAGAGGAATCTTTCTCCCGATTTTCCAAATCAAGATGTACATCATTTTTGGACGAGAGAGTCTCTGGATTGGCATCATCTCAGCATTGAGTGGACTGGCAGGGGCAATAGGGTCGTTTGCATATGGGAAGCTTACAGATCGTATTGGAGATTCATTTGCACTTAAACTGGGCATCTTTGGGAACGTGGCGCTCTTCCTTCTTGGCATTCTTAACCATCCATTAACCGCAGCCCTAGTTTGGATCTTTCCTGTTTGGCCATTGATTGCTGTTTCTTCGGTTTCACTCGCTGCAGGACATTCAGAAGAAACAAGAAGAGGCGAGGCACAAGGTGTTGTAGAGAGTGCAAGGTCTTTCTCCGGCTTCTTTTCAGTCATTGGCGGGATTGTGGCTACATTTGTAGGTGCTGAGGAGAATGTGGATAATCTGAATCCGTTCTTCTTCTCGTTGATAACGCTACCACTCTTAGCATTGATTCCAGTCTCAAGAAGCAAGCTGGGTGAAGAAGAGAGGAGGAAGAGGGAAGAAGATTGAACCTGTATCGGGCATATCTCTGGTGATAGAGCTCCGTAAGCCAGATGCTGCTAGAAGGATTTGATCAATTTCTTCTTTACAACCGACAACAGGGCATCAAAAGCTACAGGTTCTTGATCATTCTCTTTGGTCAGATGCTCAAGGACCCTTGCAGTCTTGACGCACTCCTCCTTGCCCACAATGGTGTCATCCGAATGATCTATGAAGTCCAATGCCCCTAGATAGCCATAATCTATACTGAGAGCTATTGCCCAATCCTTGAATTTACAGGCAATGCTCCAGGCCACAAATCTTAGGACAGAGAGATCTTTAGAACAGGCTCTGCGAGTGATATCCATTAAGAGATAGTCCAGCCGCGAATTCATTTGTTCAAGATTTCTTGATAATTCTTGTATGTTTTCTGCCAACTCTTCTTCTTGGATTTCGTCTGTCGTCTTGCTGAAGACATTGATTCTGTCCCAGGTTGAGATAGCACTCTTAACATCCGATAACATGGCCTCGGAGTCATCCATCCGATCTCGAGCATAGGAAATGTCTTGAGCCAGTCTACTAATCTCGGATGAGTCTCTCGCTTTTTCAAGCAATAATTCTACGACATTTTCCGGCATGAATACCATCGTCTAATACCTACCACAAATTCTCTGAGATTCTGATTGAAGGGAATGAAATTCAGTTTTCTCTATAGTACGCATTCATTCATCTCACTATTAGTTTCTTCGACTTTCTAAGATGCTCTGCGGATAGCCAATAAATCTTCAATGAAAAGAAGTCCAAAAATCAAGTCACCCAGAACCACTCCTACTAAGATAAGAGATGCTTCTCCTATCAAAAAGTAGGAAATTCCGATTACAAACACCCAAACCTTCTCGAAAGCTGCAATTTTCACGAGCCCATGGTTCTTTGCAGGATTCAAGCTAACGAGATAGAATCCAATTCCAAAGGCAAAAACAAGCCCCATGAAGCAGTCGAACCATAGGAGGGTTGGAGGAATGGTATCGCCAGCAAGCGAGAAATAGCTTATGTCAATTCGAGGAAGCACTAAAAATGTAATGGCAAGCACCCAATTCCAAATGGCTGCAAAAGAGTACATCAATCTGTGATATTTCGCCCGGTTCATGTCAATCACGATTTGACAGGGAAAATTCGCACCTAATATTTCCAACGTAAACTTGCGACAAGTCCCAAAAACCATAATGCCTATAGTCGGGGGGCACCTCTATTGAACGGCAGGAGAATCACAGATTGACTACAGATAAGGAGTTAATGAAGAGAGTAGAAACCCAACTCAAGAAAAGCTTTGAGGCAGTGGGTAGCTGCGAGTTGTTCATGGACCCGGACATGATTAAGGAGAAGGTTATAGAGTCAGCAAAGGAATTGGCAAGACCTGTGATTGAGTCCTGGGAACAATACCCAGAGATGATTGGCGAAGTATCCATTGAAAAACCACTCCCATCAGCATCGAAGAGAACTGTACTTGTTGAGATTGTTAGTGACCGTCCCACCCTCAAAGAAGTTTATCGACTGAAACGGTATGCTGAGGTCATAACTCCGGATTATTCATTTTTCATCTCAGAGAAACCATTTGATGACGAAATCAAGCTCTTCCTACGGGAAAACACACATGTTCTGAAATATTTGATAGAGGGGGCCACCGCATTCTCGGGATCGAAGCCAATTGTGGCTATGAGTCTGGAGGAGGACAATCTAGTACGAGATGAAGATATGAGCCCTGCAGACCCGTTCGACCCAAAACATATGTGGACATAGCTCATTTGCGAATGAGCAGTAGGAGGTTTTCCCATGGAAGAATCAAAACCAAAGAATCTTCGCGATGAGTATGTAAACGCAAAAATGAAGAAAAAATGGATAATGGGGTCTCTCAATAAATTGACCCATGAGCAAGTAGACCTGCTCTATGGAATGATAAAAAGATGGATGAAAGAGACCGAAACCTGCTAATACCTTGCAGAGTCCCAGCCTCTTCATTGCGCTATTATTGTTTTGTCCAAATATCAGAGGTCACTAGATTCGCTGCTGAATCATACTCAAAGCCAGTCCCAGAGAGGCTGCTCACAGTAAATGTGTAATCTCCGGTAGGCAAGAACTGGTTCGGTCTGAAGTAATAGGTAAAAACGACTTCACCGTTCGAGTCAGTAACTCCTGTATAGCTCTCGATTGAGCCATCGGGTAATAACAAATCGCCATCAATAGTTACACCCTCGATTGCAGAGCCAAATTCATCTGCTACCTTTACAGTAATGTCCAGGTATTCTGTCCGGCCATTAGCTGAATATCTGGTTGAGAAGGAGATACTTGATACATGCACTTTTGTAGTTGAACTCTGACCGGCATTACTTTCTCCAGGGGTTGGTGAAGTAAAGGTGGTCCATGTGGATCCACCGTCGGTCTCACGACCATAACTGACATCATCAGAAGAGGATGAGTAGCTGTAGGAGTCTAGAACAGTTGTCCCATCCGGCTTGAGGAAGTTCACAGTGTCGCCGTCATTGTTCAAAGCTATACCAGTTACACCTTGATAGAACACTACGAAGCCATATGCTGGGATTGTTGTTCCATCAGGGATGGCATAAGCTCCAGTTCCACCTGAGGTGATGTCATCCAAGATATAGCCGGAGATGTCTACTTGAGTGTCAGATGGATTGTAGAGCTCGATCCATTCCTCACTGTATAAGGTATAGGGGTCTGGAAGGAACTCGTTCAATAGCACCACATCTCCACTCCCAGAAGTGCCGCCATTTGATTCTCCAGGGGTTGGTGAAGTAAAGGTAGTCCAAGTAGACCCGCCATCGGTCTCGCGTCCATAACTGACGTCATCAGAAGAGGATGAGTAGCTGTATGAGTCTTGTACAGTTGTCCCATCGGGCTGGATGAGATTTGCTGTGTCTCCTGCATTATTCAAACCAACCCCAGTAGTTCCCTGATAGAATACTAGGAAACCCTTTCCGGGAATGGTTGTGCCGTCCGGTATTGTGTACGGATTAGTCCCCCCATCTGTGATATCATCCAAGATGTACCCAGATAGGTCGGCATCCAAGTCTTGTGGATTGTATAGCTCAATCCATTCTTCACTATACAGGGTGAAAGGATCCGGCAGAAACTCGTTGAGTACGACAAGAGTGGCACTTCCACCCTCGTTTGTGGTTGCAGCAGCAGGGTCAGATTTTGGCCCCTCATTCAGGCTTGTATCACGAGCCGAAACCTCGTAAGTGTATGTCGTACTGGGCTCAAGTCCAGTATCACTGTAGAGGGTATCATATACTTGTGCAATAAGAGCACCATCTCTGTACACACGGTAATGAGAAAGATCGGTTTCTGTGTTAGCGTCCCAAGACAAGTCGATTTGTGACATGCTCACAGTCGTTGCAGTCAGACCTGTGACTTGAGCTGGCGGAGTAGTATCTGGTTCGGATGTTGAATTCCAACTGACAAAGAGGTCAACAGAATAGTGGTCCGAACCTGTATCCGCGGTGGGTGTATCGCCACAAGTTGAATTAATCAGCTTGTCATTGAAATATGAATTGACTATCATGAAGTCGATTCTCGATGTATATTGCGTGTCTTGATGTCCGTAGGTATAACCGGGATCTGTGGGATTTAGTGTCCTGAAGACGTCCGTGAAGGTATGTACAGTGGATGAATATTGTCCATAAGTTGGATCTGATGGGTACATCTTCATCGTCATGGGTCCATAGCCTAAGTCGCCCATCGGGGCTAAGTCGCCGGTATCATCAGGAGAGAATGAATTGAGGTCACCCATGTACATAATGGGAACATTGCCAAGGTTATCCATGTAATTGATGATTCCCTCCGTTTCTCGTTCTCGCCTCCATTCATTTTCTGAACCTGACATTGCCTTCAAATGCGAACCAAAGACATGGACAACGGTTCCGTCAATATCCAACACTGCCTCCACAAAGTCGTGAGTGACATCATAATCAGACCCATCATCAAGAGGAACAAGGGGGATTTGGTTGAACTCTAAGACAGGATATCTGCTCAGAATGGCCTCTCCGCTGGTTGAGTAGGTGATATCTTGAGCACAATAGCCAGTATATGGTACTTCGTCTGTGAAGTACGAATTGAACTCATTGACGACATCGCTCAGGAGTTGGTTGCCATTATCATCCCAAGTACCCGTTTCTACAACAATAAGAATATCTGGATTTTCTTCCTTTACCACTTGTTTCCAATCCTCATTTGCCCCAGATGCTTCAATATTGTACGTCATTACCTTGAAGGCGTCACTGATTGGTTCCTGGGAGCCCGTATTGTCGATGGTCACAGTGTTGGTATCAGACCCAGTTAGACCACCAGTATCAGTGGCTTCTGCGAATATCTCGTGTGTGCCATCTGCATAACCAGTAGTGTCCCAATTGTAGGTGGATGCCGAGGCAACAAAAGTTCCATCAATGTATATATCTGGAGTGAGTGTTTCCTCATCATTTACGGATATAGTGATGCTTACAGTTCCAGAAACAGTTGAACCATCAACGGGATTCGTAATGGTGACTGAAGGAGCAAGATTTTCGCCACTGTTGTCAACTGTGACCAAGATGGAGTCTTCACCCCAATTCTTTGAATTGTCTCTTGCCCTACATGTTATGGAGTGGTCACCATCTGACTCTACAGTAGTGTCCCAGTCGTAGGTCTGGTCTTCGTAATAGAGTTGTCCATCTATAAGAATCTCATACCCTACGACCGGATTCTCATCAGTGGCTGAAAACGTGATTGTGACAATCCCAGACACTATTTCACCATCGCTTGGATTGGTGATAGTGACCGATGGTGGTGTTGTATCCTTCGGAGGCCTGGCTGCAAATGTTGGTGAAACTATAGCTAGACCTATGAGAAGGAATGATACTGCAAAGAATAGAGTGAACTTATGAAATTTCAAATGCTTATCCTCCCGACTGGCGTACGCGAATTAAATTCCGCTGGACGGGAAAAAGCATAGTGGGTAATAAGTGTTCTTTACAATATCCCAAATGGATCGATAACCCAGCTGTGGACATGCAGATTAGTGCTCCAAAGGATCTACTGCAGCCGAGCAACTCAAATAGGTTAAGCTATTCTGGTAGAAACGAGTTCCAATGTTCAAGACTATTATTGTATACGAGAGCGTGTATGGTAACACTAAACACATTGCTGAAGAAATAGGTAAAGGAGTCGACACGCCTGGAAACATTCAAGTTGAAGTTGTCAAGCCGAGTGAGATTCATACCGATCAGCTGCTTGACTATGATGCGATTCTCCTCGGATGCCCAAACCATAACCAAAAGCCTGCCAATAACCTTGTCAAATTCATAGAGAGGGCATCAATAGTCCACCCCGAATGCAAAATAGGAGCTGCATTCGATACGTATACAGGAGGTAACAAGGGTGTTGCATTGAACAAACTTGAGAAGATTATTAAAGATAAGCTGCCGGGCATCGAGTTTGTGATGTCAGGGCTTTCATGCAAGGTCGAGGGCCGAAAGGGACCTTTGGCGGAGGGGGAGAAAGAGCAAGCATTTGAATTTGGAGTGCGCTTCGCCAAGAAATTGCAGGAAGATCTTGAAGCTAGTTAGTAGGGGGATGGCAGACATAATATTTTGTATTCACACTAATTAGCTCTATATAGCAAAAGGGGTACTATAGCTCCGTAGTACAATCCGGGAGGTGTATGTGTGAAATCCAGTGCGCTTGCCACCACAGCATTGAATTCTCAACCAGGATGCGACCAATCCAGTTGCATCATCTTCTACAGGAGCGACTACTGTTTCTTTTGTGATGCTGCACATGAAATCCTATCGGACACCTTGACTCAATTTGGCATGTCAAAGGACTCGGTGACGGAAATAGATGTAGGACAAAACGAGGAGAGTGTGTATGAGCGGGAGATTCTTGGGCTCCCGACGATTACAATTTGCCAGGAGAAGATTCTAGGTCTTCCTGACAAAGGAGTAGTCAGAGATGCATTAATGAAAGCAATGCTACGCGATTGCTTCCGAGAATAGAAGTTCCAAAGATCCATGAACCTTGGGGAACATATCTAGTTTCACAAGTGGGAAAGCTATCTCTTCCAGGATGTTTGGCAACTAATTTCGCCTGAGAGTATTCAGGGTCTGACGATTTGGCCTACTTATTGCTTGCTCTCATGGTTTCCTCAATGCCAGTTATTGCAGCAGCAACAGCTGAAATAGCAAATGCGGCACTGACCAGACCATTGCCTAATACAGCACTCCCAATGGCAATCAGTATGAAAATATAGGAAAAAAGAGCGCCCCACGACGAATCTGATTTTTCTGTTTTTTCTGTTCGGTCATATTCTATATCACCTTGATATGAAGGAATAATAAGAATATGAGGTTTTCAGATGAGTCTGCCTTGGCAGATGTCTTATGTCTATTACCATAGGTGGATAGACGCATTTCATTATGATGCTGTGACTCAGAAATCCACTCTCAGAGTTTCCCACCTAACCCTGCCGGCCTCCACTGCCTCTTTGATTCTCTTCTCAGTCCTGTTCAAGCGGGCACTACCAGTCTTAATATCCGCCAAGACCACAGTTATTGGCCTGCCTGAGTTCTTATCCTTCACTTCAGTGTAGCCATCAAAGATCAGGTAATCAATGGGCGATCCAATGAATCTTGCATCCGATGGGTCGTAGGTGAAGACATCACTCAGCATCGGAACCATGTGCTCGGCAATTTTACCCTTGAGAACATACCGGCTTCTGTTTGCGGCATCCTTCCTGACACTCGACTCCTGTTCAGCCCAGAGTATTTGGAATTCGGACTCCACTTGGGATATGCGATGACGTAAACGAATCTGCATGATGAGGTATACGAAAAGGGAAATCAGCAGTCCAATTCCCAGGCCGATTAGAATGTCGTCGAATGCCATACTATACTATAGGTATGCCAGTATATATTGTCAGGTAATAGTGGAGTATCCCCCCTATGATATCTGGATATACATAGCAGTGAGCAACTGCAGGCACGAAGGAACAGAGTGTCTTGCCAGTATCCATCTCCGGGAATCTCTTTACTTGACCTGGGAAGCGTCAATGGGTTTTCAGGCAGGAGTAAATGATAACAAGCATTCCACATAATCAACGATATCTGAAATCAACGAATTTCTTAATTCCGCCCTGAGAAAGACTAATTACACCTTTTAGAGGATTCTTCAATTTAATGGCAGCTACTAGGAGAGAGTGCGACCAATGAGGAATCAAACAAAACTCATTATCATTGGAGCGATCATAATGGTACTTCTTTCTAGTGTCATTGTCTATGCTCTTGTTGATGATGTTAAGGGGCCTTTGCTCTATCAGGTGGATATCCTGCCTCAGTCGCCTGTTGTGGGGGACATCGTCAGCGTCGCAGTCTATTGCATTGATCCCTCAGGAGTTTCAGGTGCCAAATTACACTACACCCTTGACGGGGATACCTGGAATACAAAGGAGATGCAATTCTTAGCATGTCTTTGCATAGCTGGAGGAAGATGGACTGCGTCTTTCGGTCCCCTTGAATCAGGCGACACGCCTAAATTCTATGCCACGGTATTTGATGACTCTCCCTTCAAAAATCCTGAGGACAGCGATGTATTCACTCTTGAGATTGAAGACTCAGAATAATGGTGATTGACATGAAACTACAGATTATACTAAATATGGTCATACTGATTCTTGGTCTCGTGGTGGCAATAGCACCATGGACCTTCGCGCCAGTATGTATCATCGAAATGAGATGCTGGCTAACTCGTGACGTGGAAACCGTTCTGGGAATAGCCATTGCTGTATTGGCATTAGTAGGGATGTACAAAGGTATGGAAGAGCAGCTATGAAGTAGGATCTCAGAATGAACTCTCAACAACGAACCCTTCTTCAGGTAGTCTTTGTAATCGTAGGAATCATTGGTATCTATACCTTCACTTCAGTTGCTGCGCCTGTTCGGCACTATTGTTCCTGGACGGGGCTAGAAATAAAGGAAAGAATTGGTCACGAGGTGACATTCACATACTTCAACGGATCAGTGGATTATTACTGCTGTGTCAACATATCCCTTTTGGCATTCCAGAGACTTGTAGAGGAAAACAGCTTGAATCTTATTGAAGAAATTCATGTCCGGTGTCCGATGTGCGGCATGTTGATGGCTTGGGACGATCCCATGATTGTCTGGGTGTTATCAAAAGAATATACCAATCCGACTACGAACGAAGTCACAATAGTACCTCTTTGCGAGGATGTGGAGGCAGAGGATCTTTGTGAGAGCCATTTTTTGGATGTCTATGGTGGAGTAATCATTGAGAACCCATTCGATTTCTAGATGAGGTGTTTGCATAATGAAGAAATCTTCTATCCCCGTTCTTGTTCTGCTTTTTTCATTAATGTTCAATCTAGGATTCTTCATTGCATATACTCTTGGCAATCATGTAAGCACAGGGTGGTCGCTGGTTGATATAGGCCCAGCAGTGATTCAGGACTCCTATTATGGTGGAGCAATAGCATTGGAGTCGCCATTTGGGATGATTGGAGTGGTGCCAGGTGGCTATTCACCATATTTTGGCAATCCGCTTCAAAATCCGAGCTATCTACCTTATTCTCAGTGGATTGACAGCCGAGTACCAATTGAACTAGCGAACCCGTCAGTCGACATGAATATGCTTTTGGTGGCAGTGATTCTACTTGTCATTCCCATTTTCTTGGTCTATGCGATAGGGAGGAGGTCCTATGGGGCTACAAAAGCACAGTAATCTCGCAGGATACGCACTCGGAAATATCTTGAAACATAAGACAAAGACGGTTGCATTACTGATAGCCTTGATTACATCGACCTTTCTTCTCGCGTCAACAGAATTTATTCGCGAGGGAGTGGTTAGAGATGTAAATTCATCACTAGAGGAAGGGCCTGATATTGTTGTGCAGAGATTGGTCGGAGGTAGACAGGTGGCCGTCCCCCATAGTTGGGTTGACAATGTATCAAAGACTGCGGGAGTCCAGCTAGCTTCACCGCGGGTCTGGGGATACTCGGATATCGGAACCGGTAGTTTGCTCACAGTGATGGGCGTGAATGCTTCAGATTATGGAGAAGCATATGGAGCAGTGGGAACCAATATTCTCGAGAGCGGCAGATTTCTTAGGGAGAATGATACAAACAGAATGGTTGTTGGAAAGGGGATTGTTGATCTAATGGCAGCATCCCATTCTAGCCTCCATGTAGAAGTTGGGTCCAATCTATCATTAATCTCCTATGATGGCAGATTGATCAATTTCCAGATAGTAGGCATTTTTACTTCAGAGTCGAAGATTTTCAGTTATGATTTGATTTTGACTGACTTGGAGAGCGCAAGAAGTGTAATTGGAGGTGAGAATTCCACCTTTACAGATATTGCCGTGTGGACTGAACTCGGGGCACCTCTCAATGATGTGGCATTCCGACTCGACACTAGGATGCCAGATGCCAGAGTATTGACACGGGACGGAATTTCAGATTCGATGCTAAAGGTATATGGTGGACGAGCTGGTATAATCGCTATTCTATGGGCAATCATCCTCGTGATTGTGGTCCTACTGGCCTTGACTGTGTCAAGTGGAGGGTCAGATGAATCAAGGAGAGAAGTAGGGCTTCTGAAGGCACTAGGATTTGACACTGTGGATGTTATAGAAATACGAATGTTCGAGAGTACATTCGTGGGTTTGCTTGGAGGAAGTATTGGTCTCTCAGCGTCAATAGTATTCGATTTCATTCTTGGGGCGCCTGTACTATCAGGATATTTGCTCGGATGGAATCTGCTACTCTTGAATGGTGGTATTCCTCTAAGCTTTTCCCCACAAATCCTGTTCATCGTGTATTCAATGTCTGTCATCCCTATCCTAGTTGCAACTGTTTTGCCAGCATGGAGAAATGCAATCATTGAACCAGATTCGGTTCTGCGGGGGGTCTAGAAAAGTGGTGCTTGCCCGGGCAGAGAATGTATGGAAGATTTACAATAGTGGAGAGCCCCATGAAGTTTCCGCGTTGAGAGGGGTTTCTCTAAACATTGAGAGGGGGAGGGCTACCGCATTAGGAGGGCCAAGCGGTTCGGGAAAAACAACACTACTGAGTCTAATAGGTCTCTTGAGTAAACCCACAAAAGGAAACATATTCATAGAAGACCAAGAGTATTCAATCCTTTCAGAAGTCTACCGTACCAAAATACGTAGAGAGAAAATCGGATTCATCTTTCAGTCGGAGTATCTGATGCCTCAGTTGACAACCATTGAGAATGTTGCTCTACCAAAGCTGGCTACAGACACACCTCGGTCAGTTGCAGAATCCAAAGCCAAGGAACGACTAATCGAGCTTGGGATGGAGAAGCGTCTCAATTTCCGAGTTGCGGAGTTGAGCGGCGGGGAACGTCAACGAGTCAGTATTGCCAGAGCCATGATAAATGATCCAGACCTTCTGATTGCTGATGAGCCAAGTAGTTCCATAGACCAAGAATTAACATTGGAGGTGCTTGAACTCCTCCGAAGTATGATGAAACAGAATGCATTGACTGTGATAGTTGCGTCCCATGATCCGCTCGTCCTCGAATGGGCAGACGTAAAATACATGATGGAAGATGGGTCGATTATTACATGAAAATGCATTTGCATATATTCGAATTCAAGATGCGACGATTAAATGAGATACGAGGCTAGTGAGAGAAAAAATAAGGCACACCGCAGATACTTTCCTCGACAGTGCCAAAACCCCATCTATTTGATTTATGGACAGGCCGTTGCGACTCCAGAGGAATTCCAAGACCACGTTCCAAATAGACATGACAACCCCCAACCAGAACAGTCCAGCAAAGACGGCAGTATCAGGAAACTCTTGAAACAAGCAATAGGGGCAATGGTGACTGGATAATCCAAGAACGACAGGAGCCACTGTATCATGAATAGCAGTAAGATAAGAGAATCCAAGAAGTGGACCAAGTGTCAAGATTGTAATGAGCCGTCTATTAAGAGGAAGTTCAATCAATTCTATTGCTATGATGATTGTGGCTAATGTAATTGTCAACACAATAATAGCAATCCCCACTTCCGGACCGAACAAGGCGGACGGAGAAAAGGGCGGTTCAACATCGTAAACACTCGAACAGCAGGGAGCATATACCGGCTGAATTAGAGAAACAAGAAGTACATCTAGTACACTCTCAACTACGAGGACAGGAAGCAAAACTAGAGCGAAGCTTTTTGCCAATAGATTAGCCATTGCCAAATCTTTACTTCTTCTATTTGCTATCTCAATGAAAATCCATTGCCCGTAAAGCGCCGGTACGATGAGTTTGAGAGCCATATCAAGGGAGGAAAAAGGTTCTGAAACATTGACAACTCCCGAGATACACATTGCTCCAGGACAATAGGGAACAAGCGATTGAAGCATCCAGAAGAACAGGGGCGCGGCAACAAGTCTAGCTGCTAGGACAATCAAGCCAATCATGCCCAAGAGATAGTATTTTTGTTCGGCAGTCTGGCTGCCATTCGAATTTTCATTCTTATCTCCTGTGATAGATAATGAAATGTGCCCACCATAGAATGCTAGTACTAGAGATAGTATTGCTAGCACCATGAGGACAATGGTGGAAACGGTGATAATCATTGGTCGAGCCTCTTGGAATTGAGCGATGCATTATGTTGTATTGGCTGGTATGTTTCTGCTTGATACTTCCGATGTTCTTCCGCTATGCGGTTCTACATGAATGAATCGTATTTATATGTCCACCTTATTTGAATCGGTAGGGATATCGTTGTCTGGTGATATATTTACGACGCTCAAGGACCTATGTGATTTGCCAGGCCCCGTGGGCCGCGAAGGTGTTGTGCAGAAGCGGATCAGAGAGGAATTATCTCAGTATTGTGATGAGATTAAAACAGACAAGATTGGCAATCTAACTGCCACTATGGAGGGTACAAAAAGCCATTATGCTGTTGTAGCTCATGCGGATGAAGTTGGATTTTTGGTAAGCAGTATTGATGACAATGGATTCATTCAGGCGAAATGGAATACCCAGGGATATCAACCGGATATGCGTCTTATGCCTGGTCAAAGGGTTTTGTTCATGTCTGACCAAGGGATGATACCCGGTTGCTTTTGTGTGAAGACAGCTCATATCGCAGGAGCAAAGGGAAAAAAGAAGATACCCTCTTGGGATGAGGTATTCATCGATATTGGAGCTGAATCGTCAGAGGAAGTCCACGAGATGGGCATTGATATTGGGACTCATCTTGTGTATGACGCGGGAATCGAGCAAATCGGAAAGAATGTTGTTGGAAAATCCCTTGATGATAGGGTTGGGCTGGCAGTTATTTTGCATCTGGCAAAACTCTTCTCCCAGTTGCCACAAGTCAAAAAACCAAGAGTAACTTTTGTTTCCACAGTTATGGAGGAAATAGGAGCGAAAGGGGCATCCGCTGTCGCAGATGAGATGGATGTTGACGCAGTACTCGTTTTGGAGATTGGACTAGCAGACGATTATCCCGGAACTCAAGGAGAGGCAAATGTTGATTTGGGCAAGGGACCGGTCATTGTCATCAAGGATAATCAGATTGTCTACTCTCACGAACTAACTAAGGCATTGGGAAATATATCAAAGGAGAAAGGTATTGAAACACAGAAGGCCGTATACCACAACTATGCTACTGACGGTTATAGGATGGCATCCCAAGGTCAAAAAGTTGCAGCCATCGGAGTTCCCTGTCGCTATTCTCATAGCAGTTTTGAAACTATCAGGATTGACGATGTGAAGAATACTCTGAAACTTGTCTATGAGTTTCTACTGAGAAACCATCGATAACGTGACCAATTCACTCCTCTTGGACCCTAACACGAACCCTGAGGCTCTCGCGTGAAGTGATTACAACTTCGGTGCCTGGGTCTATTGATCCTTCGTCAGGTCGAGCATCCCTGATCTCCTGCCCCACCTTGACTTTCCCAGATAAACTATTTCTGAGTCACAGTAGAAGTGACATAGCCAGTGAGTCCATGAAGGTCGTATTGACCCGCTGTTGCTTCTTGTAAGGAGGGATAGACCAGATAGCACTTGATTGCGATAAAAATGGCGCATCCTACAACACCGATCACTCTGATTGGAAGAAGTATCTCTGGTAAGAAGATAGATACAGGAATGAATACGATAGGAACCAGAAATAGTTCATCTATTGTAATGGCTATGAATTTGATTTTGGCTGAAACCACTTGTGAAACATACCCATTCCAAGTCTACAACATACTCCTTATGATAAGAAAAGAGGTTTCTGGAATAAGGTCCCTATCGTGACAGGGAAACCAGACGCTTAATTAGATGATTTCATTCCGTTTCGAGTAGTGATGGCCAGTTGCGTACTGAAACGATCCAGATGATGGCTGGTGCTGCATTATTCTCTGCAGTTACATACGTTCCCATACTGGCCAGAGAGTATCTTGGAACAAATGAGTTCTATGTCACATTTCTTGTTGGGGCCTATGCCACCGCCTCATTCGTGTCTTCGTACATATTTGGCAGGGCGGGGGATGTCTATGGGAGAAGAGTCATACTCAGGCTTGGATTATTGCTTTGTACCATAAGCTTCGGGCTCCTTCTCATAGCCATTGACCCGGTAATCCTATTCTTGATACGAATTCTCAACGGATTCTGTATCGGAATGTATCCAGGAGCTTTAGCAGCTTTTGCCTACGAATCCGAGATGAAAATGGGACGGTTTGCAGCCTTTGGAGCAGTCGGTTGGGGTATTGGAACGGTGACCGCTGGCTTTGCAGCAGGTTTCTGGATCTATGGTGCATTCTTGGTTTCAACTTCGTTTTTCGCCCTTGCCTTTGGTAGCGCAATGACTTTGCCCAAGGCACCTCATCAAGAAATGGATGTCCCTCTATTTCCTGTTGCAACCTTGAAACGAAATTGGTCAGTATACACGGCAGTCTTGGTCCGTCATAGCAGTGCTTCAGCATTATGGACCCTATGGCCCTTGTTTCTTTTTGATATCGGAGCAGATTTCTTCTGGATTGGAGTAATTCAAGCAACAAATGCAATCTCACAGGTTGCGTTTATGGCTGGCATGACGGATAGGTTCGAATGTAGGAAGCTTGTTGCGACAGGGCTTCTCGCGTCAGCTGCAACCTTCACATCCCTTGTTTTTGTCACTAACGTACTAGAGGCCATTCCAACTCAAGTCATCCTTGGCTTTGCTTGGTCATGTCTTTATGTCGGAGCTCTCAAGTATGTCACTGAACGAAACTTGGATAGATCTACAGCCTCGGGCCTTCTAACATCGGTCATGTCGATATCCGGAGTCTTGGGCCCAATTTTTGCCACCGTGTTATTCGCGCTTTGGCCAGGATATCATGCGATTATGATTTTTGCAGCATTGATGTCAACAATGGGTCTATTGATATTTGCTGGAAGCAGTCGAAATGAAGAGTGTGATATTACATATCCGCCTAAGGCAAATAAGATGCCTAGTTGACGTAAGCCTTAACTAACCAGTAGTTTGGGATACCATTGCCTTGCCCAGATATTGTTTTAGAAATCTCATGCCTGCTAAAATCACGCTCGATTAAATCTACAATCTCTTCTTTCTCGAATGAGTAAGGTTGGCTTGTAGCCGGTGGATGCCTGGGACCGCGGATAAAACCAATGTACATGCCATTTGGTCGTAAGATGTTAGCAACTCGTTGGAAATACTTCCGCCTCAGAGTTGACGGAAGAGTCTGAAGGAAGGACCGTTCGAATACGTAGTCATAGGACCCCTCGATTTTCTTCTCATCAATTATGAAATCTGCAATAATAGTGTGTATTTTCACATCTGCTGAGTTTGCCCTATGATTTAGCTTCCTTATAGCCTCTTGAGAAATGTCAACTGCAACCACTTCGAATCCGTGGCGAGCAAGATATATCGCATTTTGGCCAAGACCAACCCCAGGGATGATGATTTGACCTGTGCTTAATTGTCCTGATTCCACCAATCTTGCTAATTCAGGATGATAACGTCCTATATCCCATGGCGGATCCCCAGAGAGATAGGCTCGATCATTAGCAATGCGAGCAGCACAAGAGTAGTGAGCTGTTCCACCATCTCCGATCATCGAGCGAAGCCAGCCCGACGTCTTGACCCTAGTGTCATCTGCCTTAATGGGCTGACCACAAATCTCACAGATGACGTGTGTCTGGCCTTTCATTGTGGCATTCATTTTAGTTCCTATTAATAACCGTTCTTACATTGAGAGAGTGTGTTTCAAAGACAAATCCAATACCACTCAGCATATTCGGGTGAATTCATGACACGCGAGTCAGAGGGAAGATGAATATGGTTGCCGTTGGTCTTGAAGTCTGTGTCACCTGATTCGTATACAAAGCCACAGGTTCCCACCGCCTGGTCACCATTAATGGCTGTAACGAAATAATTGCGAACAAGATGAGCTGTGCCAATGCTATCATACCAGCTAATCTCGTAAGTGATGAGATTTTGGTCACCCAATGACATGATGACATCAATTCCTGTAATCACGTCAGGTTGAAAGATATCAGATCTCAAATCATGTGCAGTGACATTAACGTCTTCAAACGTCCAGACGTTGTTTCTCCCTGCAATTCTGACATGCGGGATGATGAGGTTCCCAGTATTACTCTGAAGGCGCTCATTCTCCTCAACAAAAGAGGAGTATATCTGAGTGATTCTGCTCTCAGATGCTTGATAAAACTCGAGTCTGGTGAGAGGCTTCCAGTGATAGTGGTCCATTCTAAAGACATTACGCTCCGGCCATCCTCCACTATACCATGTTCGATACCACCAGAACAACTCACCATTAATAGTGTCAATGACGAATGTATTCATGGTTGCATTGAAATGGTACGCCAACTGAATGTGTCCCAAATCTGCTATATGTACCAACACATCAAACATCGAAAAGGCGCCCTCTTTGAATATATCCGGCCTTCTTGTAACAACATTGCTTGAATTGAATTGATAGCTGGTATCTCCAATAGTGGCAGATCCAACAGCATCTCCGATGGGTTCAATTGGGACGGTAGCAGTTGGATCATCATCCCCCGGATTTGTTGTTTGTATGGGCGGTGAAAGACCTGGTTGAAATTGTAGGAAACTGACTACCAACAAGAGGCCGATTGTTGTTGTGAATATAACTGAATTGGCCATCCTCTTCCTTATTCTCTTTCGGATTGTAAAGAATTTCAAACCAACGGCAACATGGATTATTATTGTAACAACAAGACCAAAATCATAGACTCTATGCCAATTGAATGGTATTATGCCGTCAAGATAAACGGCGAAGAACTCGTACCCTAAGAGACCGGATGTGATTACAAGAAATGCGAAGGCTATGATCATCCAACTGGATACACGCTGGACTAATCTGAGAAGATTCACCTTCAGACCCCTCCCAGCCATAATTCTCTGCAATAATCGTTTCCTATTGATACTGAAATGCCAGAGTGTAATTCCTACATGAAGAGCAAGAAGGGCTATGAAGAATACCTCAAATACACGATGCAGAGCAGAAATGAGGTAGATTTGGGAAATCCAACCGCGAGAGAGGCTATACCCAGTCCCAATGGTTCCAATTGATACCAGGGCGAGCAGCCAAGATATTGCTCTGTGAATCATGATTTTGGAGGGTGGCATTACCACCTGCAATGAGTTTAATCTATTAACTATTGGGAATCAGGTAACTTACGTTCTGTAAGCAAGCCAGAGAGGGTGGAGAAAGCAAACGCCACCCTCAAGACCTATGCGGCCATTTCACTCTTGCTTTCATCGCCCACCTCGCCCGTTCTTACAGCTAGGGTCAGAATAAATGCAACAATGAAAAACACAAGAGACAATGGAAATAGGAAGCTGATGGACGTAAGGTCAAAGAACACTCCTGCAACGAATGGACCTACTATTGCTGCCCCCATGCTGGCTGCATAGTAGAGCCCAGTACCAGCTCCAATCCGGACCTTTCCAAGTAACTCCCACATAATAACAATACTGTTCACATTCACAAATGCCCAACCAATTCCTGCCACAGCGAATATCCCGAGAATGGTATTATAGTCGGCTGAAAACCAGAGCGCAATCAGGCTTGCATGCATGATCAGAAGGCCAACAAGTATCGTATTCCGCCTACCTAGCTTTTCAGCTAACAATCCTGCGGGAACTGCGAAGATGACAAATGATAGAGCAATGCCTGTAAGAAGGAATGAAGCATCTTCAACAGCAAAACCAAGAATTTCATTCCCGTATTTTGTGAACCATGTTTCGATTGCGTTGTACCCGAAAAACCACATGAAAATGGCACCAAGTATTGCTGCAGCCGACTTATCCTCGGAGAAGGAAACCTCACGAAATGCCTCAATAATCCCGATTTCTCGTGGTTTGTCCGCATCCACAGGAGGGACTTGCGGTTCTTTGATGGCGAAAAAGAGGATGATTACTGCCACAACCATGATGATTGAAGTAGACAGGAAAGTAAGAATAGGACCAACTTGTGCGGCAGTCACACCAAGTAATGCACCCAATGCAGGGCTGTTGATTTTGAATATTCGAGATGCAATCGCGAAAGCGTAGATTGCGCCAATGCCACCCATCAGATTAATGATGCCATTTGCTTTTGTTCGGTGTTCTGAAGACACCAAGTCTGGCATCAGAGCTACAACAGGAGCTCGATAGAATGCCATTGAAATATTGAAGATGGTAATAATGGCCAGCATGAACCAGAAACCAAAGACTGCCCATCCATACGCAATTAGCGTGAAAAAGGCGGCAGCAATAGGGGTTCCAACCATGATATAGGGCATCCTTCGTCCCCATCTCGTCCTAGTGCTATCGGATTTGGCCCCTATATATGGTTGAATAACCACGGCCAGAATGTTGTCTAATACCATTATAGCCCCGATTATTGTATTTTGAAGGTCACCAACAATAAAGGTTGGAAGGAATTCTGCGGGGAGATAGCTGTTATAGACACTCCAACTGATTCCCGTGGTAAAGAATCCCAAGCCAATTGCCAAAACGTATAACCATCGCATCTGGCTCTGAGAATCTTGGTCGAATCCGGTTTCTTTGTGCTCATCTGCCGGTGTAGTTTCGAGTTCGATTTCATCTTCGTGCATTTTCACATTCCTCTTCATGCAGGTTAATGCTGAGTTATTTGATATAAAACCAGTATAATAGATAGGCGGTTATTGAACCATATACTCCAGGTGACCCAGTGGATGAGAATTTCAACCTGAAAAATTGCCCTCAGTCCATTAACCACCATTGGTATGGTAGTTCATATCGCTTTTAGTGGGGCTATATCATTCATAGATTCACCAGAATTCTATCTACCAATACCCAATAGGATGAATTGAAATAGCAATATTCTCACTATCTTCATTGCCGAATCCACCGATATAGGGGAATGAAATACGAATGGAGTGGATTCAAGCTTTGAGGGAATATGATGAAAAGGAGTATGCTAGCTAGGCACCTGATTCGCTTCATAGGAATTGGTTTATTCATCTACATACTCACAACTATTGATTTCACCGCAATGGTCAATGCGTCTCTTTCAGTCACCCCCATCACTATTCTTGGAATTGCCTTTCTCATAATTCCAACAATGGTGCTTAAGGGAGCTCGTTGGCAAATCATATCGGAGGGCCTTGGACTTAGGCTCAAGACAACCGAAGCCACTGAAGCGTTGAGCATAGCACAGCTGGCTAATCTAGCTACTCCCGGTAGTCTAGGCGACTTCATCCGCGTTCCATACATGACAGCAAGAGGCAATCCAACTGACAAGTCTACTCTGAGCATCTTCATAGACGCAATTATCTCAATTGTCGTTCCCTATTCCCTTGGTGGCCTTGCACTCCTCGTGCTTTTGGAGGTTGACATAACCATTCTCGGATTATTCGGTGCATTGTTATGGTTTGCAGGATTCATCCTTCTTTACTATTTCATAAAGAAGACAATCTGGACATGGTTCTTCAAGGCAAGAATTGATAGGCTTCTGTCATCGGGATTCAGGGGAAGCTTTCTCTTCACTTTGCCTTCAGTAATCAAGTCAGTAGGGAAGAGAAATCTCTTGTTGAGTTTGGGGTATTCAGCAGTTGCATGGCTAACATATACGCTTCAAGCAACAGTTCTAGCTTGGTCATTCGGAATCAACGTCAATTGGATTTTCATCAATGTCGCACTTGCATTGTCTACGATGGCAACTGCCATACCCATTTCAATTCAAGGGCTTGGAATCAGAGAGGGGGTATTTCTGTTCTTATTTGGACTGATCAATATCGACCCTGCCATCATCGTAGCGTTCTCCCTGAGCCTGATGCTAGTCAATATCACACCAATCAGCCTAGGACTCGTAAGCTGGGCAAGAGATCCATTTGATTTGACTCCGGAGGAAAGGCCCAATGAGTCGATAGGAGAGCTCAGATGAGAATAGCCAGATATCTGAACAAGAATGGAACGTTAACGGTTACTTCATATTTGATAAGAAGAGAGTAGAAAGGGATAGAGATGTCTTTCGAGTACCTTATACAAAAACCTGTGCTTGAACTCTTGTTTGCACTGAAATGGAGTGACAAGTTCGAACGAGACCTCATTTCTCGTCTGCAAGATATCGTTGATGAGCCAAAGGCTTCATTTGAAGCTATCAAATCTAGATTAGTAGAGTTAGAACTAGCCAACGAGTATAAGGGGGGAGCCGGAAGTCCCTATCTTGCTCTGACAGATAGAGGACAGGCTATCGCAGATAGGCTCTATGAGATTAAATTTGTACTTGATCATCCAGACGAAAGGGCATTTCCCACCGAGTAAAAAATCGAGTCATAGGATATGTTATCCTATCCGTTAGTAGTCGGGAGCACATTGATATTAGGGCAAACAATCCTATTCTTTGAGGCATGATTAGTTCTGAAATTAGAGGATCTAAAGGCACTCCGCTGTCCCAAATGCAGCAAAAAGATGCATCTAACCGAGGTTTTGGAGCAGGAGGAGTCCATTGTTACTGGAGTGGTGACCTGCGAAAAGGGGCACCTCTGGTACATTGAGAATTCGATAATTGATTTGTTATATCCACCCCTGAGGGAAGAGGACAGAAAATGGGTTGCTGAATACAACAGAATGGCAAAGGATTATGATGAAGCTGTTAAGAACTATGACGATTGGCTGCAAATTGACATGATGAAAGAACGAGAACACCTTGCCCAGTTTCTGCCAAATACTGGCCACATCAATATCCTAGATGCCAGTATCGGTACAGGCGCCAACTTCATCGCACTTGAAAACACTCTGCAGGATCAAGTATCTAGACTATCGATGCATGGGTTGGATGTTTCAGACGGGATGCTAGAGGT
Organism: Candidatus Thorarchaeota archaeon; assembly: GCA_004524445.1. GTDB lineage: Archaea > Asgardarchaeota > Thorarchaeia > Thorarchaeales > Thorarchaeaceae > TEKIR-14. Next base: position 29,850 of record SDNP01000017.1, read on the forward strand.
CTGTAGGTCGAAGTTCGAGTCGGTCGACCTGTATGTCAACCTTGTAAGAGGAAACATTTTCAACATGCCATTTCGGAGTAACTACTTTCATATTGTAGTACATACCGGTGGATTGAACACATTTTCTGAAAAAGAAAGGTTCCTGCAGGAGATGCTCAGAGTTGCAGTAAATGAAGGGACCATTGTTGTAATTGACGAGGGGATATCACCGAAGATTAGAAATGAAGAAAGGGGAAGGTCAATTATTGAAGAGAATTCTCTTTTCGGTACAAGACCGCCACTTGAATGCCTTCCTGAAGCAGCGCGAGATGTGGAAGTGGACTATATCATGAATGATACGTTCTATCGAATTGTCTTCAAAAAGTAGGTAATGTGTTGCAGAGTATCAAAAAAAGGAAGTCTGTGCTCATGTCGCTTCGAGCATGAGCACTTCTTTGCATGAGAGCCCACGATCTCTATTTGGGTCTACCGAGTGACAATCAGTATCTCTATCTTCAGATCGGTTTGATTGATAAGGGGATACCATTACCATCTACCTTCTGAAGTAAGAGTAAGCGATTGCATTGGTTGAGATGTGCGTCTTCTCATTCTTATTCTTCTTAGCAATAACCATCTAGTTTACCTCCGATATTGGTATGCGTAGCCAAGAGCCTCAGTTGTCTGAACCTTGCCCATTGGCATAGTTTTCGAATGACTCATTTTGGTTGCGTTCTTTGCTTCAGCCATGTTTTTTCACAAGAATACTGTGTGTTAAACACATATAAATATTGCGTATGGTTTGGTATCTAAACCATTTATTAACAAACTATTTGTTTCACAACAAAATATTGTAATTTACGTTTGTAGCATAATCGTTAACCTTATAATCGGTGTTTCCTATGTTTAAACGTTATAGAGATGGGTCTAGCTGCAGTAGAAATAGGTGGAAAGAGCTTGAATGCGGATATTCCAGATAGCCTAGAAGGCATTGAGTTGACAGAAGAAGGAAAAGGACCTCAAGAAGAGATTGTTTTTATAAAAGATCCCGAAAGAGCTGCGGAGCTGGATGACAGCGCAAGGCTTTCGATTCTTAGAGTATTGAGGGAGGGAATACCCGACACTGTCACTAGCAAGAGACGGGATGAAAAGACAGGAGACTTAATCATCCGTCAACGTGAAATCCAACGGCACGCACTATCGGTAGTAGAAATAGTGAAACAGTCAAAGAAGGTGGAGGGAGCAGAAGAGGTTACCAAGAATCAAGTATATCATCATCTCCCAAAACTCATTGATGCCAACTACGTAGTTAAGTACGGTACTGTCACGACAGGCAAGCGAACTACGGATTACTATCGAAGAACAGCAAAAGGGTTCGTTGTGACTACTGGTATGCTTGACGCTGATGAAAAGGTACTCAAGAAGAAGAGCAGAAACTATGTTGAAAAAATCACCCAAAAATTCGATATCGAATTGACTGAGGAGCAACAGAAAGAGCTGGCAAATCTTCTGTTACAAAAATACAAACTGGAAATGCAACCCAGACGAGAAGTGGCAAATCTGATTAGAGGAGATTTGGCTGATAAGGAACTCCTCGACCTGTATGAGTTTCTTATTGAAATTCAGTCACTCGGACAAGAAGCCTACATAGATCTTCATAGGCGGATGCGGGAGATCATCTTCTCAAACAATTAGTATACTGAACGGTGTAACTACTTCCGCGTCCTTTGTTATAGTGCCTTAGAATTTCAAATCGCTAGCTTTGCTTACCTAAGGATATTGCATGATACTGGAGGTCAACTATAGCAAGCCCGGGGTCAGAATCGGGAGCTGCCCATGCAACCATTGACCGATTCCTATCCACATTCGAAACTAGCAGGTGCCCCTTTTCGCCTGCTGTAGCCACATAGTAATCTTCCGACGATTCTATATGAGAGTAATCGATTCCAGCAAGTGTGACTGTTGGAACTTCATTTTTTGCCATCTCGACAATCGTAGGGCCATCTTCAACGACGTTCCAATTTGATGTCTGCCAGATGACGGTCGAGGATTCAATAACGGCCAGGGCCTTAATGTTTGGATTACTTGTGTACAGAGAACTCCAAATTTCCTCAATCAGAGAGCTCAATGTTCCTGTTCACACCCTTACCAGATAACCAGTGGAATGCATACACGTGGGCAGATGCGCCATATAGTTTGTCTGCAAGACAGCCCTATATTTTGCCTTTCAGCGCTTTGGCCGCTCGATCTATATCGACATAGACGCTGTCAGGTGCTGCATCAGCACTAGCCCATGCAACAACCCATTTATCATCCTCAATCCTTGCAAGGATGAGAGTTCCATTTCCTTGTACATTTCTTGCAACCAGACTCTCAGGGCTTGTTCTAATGGTGCTGTACTTCACATCATTCTGTTTCACACTTGCAGATTGATTATTCACAGCAGAGATTAGTTGCTGTGCATCGGCACTTAAATCCCAATTGTTGCTCTGCCAGAGAACAGATCCATCAGCTTTAATCACTCCAAAGGCTTGGACCATCTGGTTCGACGCTTCATATGCTTGTGTGTATGCTTCCATAACAGGATCAGACATTTCCAATTTACTCCGTAGACTTATCCATTCAGTTCCGAGGTTGTAGCCGCACATATTGTATAAAAAACAATTCACGACGGAACAGATTCAAATATTCCAATTGTACTTTTAGCAGTATGAGAGATAAAACCATTTGGGAAGCTGACGCGGGAACATTCATGCGTGTTGTAGTTAGACCCAACTCGAATGAAGAAGATTTGATTCGAGAAATGGCGGAAGACCTTATTGTTTTTGACCTCAAGAGCTCGCCCCAGAAAGGGAAAGCTAACAGAGAGCTGGTGAAAAGACTATCCAGTCTCTTGGAAATTTCAAATAGTGATGTCGTTATTGCTGCAGGTCACCTATCAAGAGAAAAGACCTTGGTGATCTACGGGATGCGCCCATCTCAAGTTAGAGAAAGATTGGAAACTTGCATAAATGATAAATAACGACAGCTGACCACTGAATTCTGGTCCATTCATTATGTGAATATTCAGCAGCAGAGAGCAGGTTCTATGCTGTATCATGCTCTCCTTGGAGATTGATTAAAGGATGAAAAAGCCCAAATCGAACCGAGCTCTCCTGCTAGGTTTGTACATTGCAGGGCTCTTCTATGCACTCGTTGTTCTTTTCCAGGGGAGGATAGACTATGGTGTAATCACTGCGATAATAATTGAAACCACACTTTTGGTAGGTTCTTTGATAACGGGGCCTCTAAATAAGAAGGGTCTGGCTCTTTTATGTTTGGGGATAGTGCTCTATGTTTCATTAGCGACACTATTGGGTACATTTTCGGAAGTTGTTATCATGGCTGCAGGCGGATTGGCAGTATACGGGTTTGTTGCTAGCGAGCCTAAATTTCCCTTAACAAAGAGGGCGCTTGGTACTGGAGTTGTCGTCGGGGTTGTCATGACCTTCTTAGGAATCTATCTTGCACTGAAGCTTGGTGTTGTCTATTTCGTTGGTGCTGAATTGTTGGGGTTCTTGATTCTGACCCTGTTTGGAAAATACACTCCAGAAGAGAATGCTGTGGTCGTGGCCATTGCCAATAGCTCATCAATGGTATCAATTGGGGTCCTGATTACTTTTCCAGCTATCGCTATTTTTCAGCCAAGCATCGCTTCATCACTTATTACCTATCAGTTCATAGCCTTCGTAACTGGAACAAGCGCGATTTTTGGGCTAATACTGATGGTGCCCTTCAGGGATAGATTCATGGATGAGCCATGGCCGCAAGTCCTGCCTCAGGCGGAGTGCATCAATTGTCTAGGAGCGGATGTAAACGCAAAGAGGACCGTTATAGCAGGGCTCGGAGCTGCAGCGTCATGGACCGCCGCAACCAGAGCTGCGGAGTATATAGTCAGTTCTGGAACTGAATCACCAGCTTCATTCAGTTCTTTTCCTAATGCAGTTAGCCCAATTGTTCCAGACTGGATAGGTATCAATAATTCACCACTAATAGCTGCAATCGGATTCTTCGTTGGATGGAAACGGGTTTTGATCATGGCAGCGGGAAGTCTCATCTCACTAGTCATATGGCTAACTCTTGAAGGTGCAGCGTTCATTCCATTTGGAGAACATCTCACCAGGCCTGAGATTCTCTATCTTGCACTCGGAGTGTTTGCATCGATAATTCTGGGGGATGTTTTCACAGGTGGAACTCGTGACGAATTACCAGTCGACGAGTTTGAACGTTCGGTGAATCAAAAGAGCGCTGAAACCAATGACGCTCAGGGGGTAGTCATAGAGGACCCACATTCGCCCTCTGAACTTGAACGACTCATGAGACTAAGAAGAGAATTGTTCTCAGTCAAGGCTATAAAAGAGGAAATTCGTGCAATGCTTTCTGACCCTAGTGCGTATTTGGATTCTAGAAAAGGGCAAATCCCCCCTTGGGTCGCCATCATTTCTATGCTAATATTCATGGCAATTGGAATCTTCGCCTTTTGGATAGTAAGGCTGTTTTCAGGGCTACAGATACATTGGCTGTTATTTGTGATTGGATCACCCCTAGCACTGGTTTCGGCCTATTTCACAGCAAGGTCAATCAGTGAAACTGGCATGCTAGCTGGCTATATTTCGGACACAGTGGCAATTCCTGCAATTCTCTTTTTCCGTCTATCATTTGCAGCAATAACCACTTTCATGACAATGCTGGGTGCACTTCAAGATGCTGCCATAGCAGTATTGGTTCACTTGAAACTAGGTAGCCTCACAGGAGTAAAGGGAAAGGACATACTCAAAGCAGTCTTCGTTGGGGCTCTTCTTGGAACGTCTGTTGGATCATTGATAACGTATATGATTTTCCTTACCTATGGGTTTGGCGGATCGGATTTCCCGAGTCCTGCTGCACATCTTTTTGGATTCCTGGTTGTTAGTCTGACAGGTCTGGGCAATCTGGAGATACCAGGTGTTGACCAACTTCCAAATGTTCATCCGTATCTCGGTTTTGCATATCTTTTTGCCTTTGGGGTAATAGGATTCTTGGCAGGAAGAGAACTAAGCAAAAGAGGCATGAGTCCAATGAGTCTTGCAGTTGGGCTCTTGATTCCACCAGCAACAACAGTGACCATGCTTATTGGTGGATACATTGACTACAGGATGAAGAGAGAGGTGCCTGTTTCTACTGAGCTAGACTCATGTGGAGTCACTGAGAACTTTCCTCGCTACGAACGAGTGAGTAGACTTCTGAGTGGGGTTGTCGCGGGAGAAGCGATTGTAACGGTTATTTGGGTCCTTTGGAGTGCCATTAGTTTCTTCGCTTAAGTCCTCTCAGATACATATTCGGTCAGTTTATGAAGAAAATTGGGGAAGTCACCCTTCTTCATCGTGGCTCCTGAGGCAGCAGGATGTCCGCCCCCATGTGCATCGTCTATTGTGGAGAGAATTTCAATGAGTGCCTTATTCAAATCGACCCGTGGACCTCTTCTACGAAGGCTCATATCTACTACATCCGCGAAGGACCTAGCGCTGATTCCTACACGGGATTGAGTAAGGTATGCAGCAAATTTGGCTGATTTTCCACGGTAGCCAGAGAGTGGCATGTCTAAAATGTATCCCACTTCACCCATCTTTCGCGCATTTTCTCTCACGTATGTGAAGATTTCATGCTCGATTCTTGTAGCTCTCATTGCAAGCTCCACGATATTACTCATGGAACTGGGAGGGATTCCTAATGTGAGTTCTCGAACAAGATCTTTGGATTCTCTGCGATAGTCTATTTCTTGAAGAGCCTGTACTAGCAGCCCGGCTTCCAAGTATAGTGTTCTTTTATCGTAATCTTCGAGATGCTCTCTCGCAAAGGGAGTATCATCACAAAAGTCCCCAATCGCCCCATAAAGCGCAAGATGGATTGCATGTTCAGGAAGCTTGTCTTCGTATTTCCTGTAGACCAGTTCAGCAGCACTAGGCCCCTTCTCATGAAAAAAATCAACCCGCTTTTCCAATTCCTTCCTGTGTTTGTTTAGAATTGGGTGATGGTCAATCCAAGTAATTTCGGTATTGTCAGGAAACCTATCAAGCGCACGAATGACTTCTGGAAACTTCTTTTTGTTGATTGCTATGTCACTTATATTGACCTTATCGGGGCGATCCTTAGCTATACGAAATAGATCCATGTGTATTTGAGATGGTCGTGTGAAGTAGAACGTAGCACCGGGGGTAACAAGTAACGCTATTGCCCCAGCAGTTATGCCATCAGCATCACCATGAGTGAGTACAATGTTCTGCATCAGATACGGAGCCTCATCCATTTATCTCTTGAATTCCTTTTCAAGGGCTTGGTCCCATTCGTCACCTTCAACCTCGCTTTCTCTTCCGGATTTTGCGTCCCTTCTCTTTCTTTTGGGTATCTTTTGAATCATGCTCTCCCTAGTCATCTCTTTTTGTTCCTCTACAGCGGATATCTCTTCCTTGGTAAATAATACAATTATCATTGCAGCCAGAGGGAATAATAGTAGGATGGGGAGAAGAAAGAAGACTACCAATTCGGGCTGAGCAATCTCAACGCTATTCTGTATGCCCGGAGGGAGTTTGAAGAAAGATATGAAAAAGGCGGGATTCATGAAAACAAAGGACAGAGTGATAACACCGGCAAAACGGATTGCAGAGCCCAATATGGTTGAGCCGATGACATAACTTTCAGATGGGGCTGCTGCACTAGCCGTCAAGTTATTTTTGGCTTCAGGATTGGACTTCAGCAATTGATCAACAAAGATTTGCAATCTTCTAACATCTGAGATAACGTCAAGATTTTCGATGGCGTCCTTTCGACCCAGAACTTTCCGTTCAATTGCCTCTCTTAAAAAAGAAAACGCAGTGGCTCCAGAGACTCTACTCATTCCTGTTGTTCGGAGCTTTTCATCGCGTTCAATCGCATCTTGCTTCTTTGTTTCTTGTCGAAGTGCCAGCAGTTGTTTTTTGAGGGTTTCTTCCCTTTCCTCAACGGGTTTTCCTACTGAGTCGCTATACAGCATTTGGTAACTGAACTCCAGATATGCAAAAGAAACCACTGCCAGAATCTGAGGGCTGCTTGTTAGAAATACAAAAATGTCAGTCGGAAAGATTTCGAAATTGGGAATATCCACTGTGGCTAATATCGGTGCCGTGATGATACCTCGGCTAACAAGGAATTCAGCAAATGCAGATATGACCAGGATTCCCTGAATAGCCAGAAATGAGCCCCCGACAAATTTGTGATTCATTCTAACCATGGACTGGAGGAACAGTGCAACGCCCAGGGCAGCGAAGAGGAAATAGATGAATATGAAAGTATTAACCTGCAATATCTGCCAGATGCTCAATAAGTTGCCAATGAAGTTCTGAAATACTGCCTCCACAGAGGTAAATGGGCCGCTCACACCAAAGGGTTGCAGATACCAGCCCCTCAACACTAATGTATTATACAGACCAACTATGAGTGGACCCGGTTGAGAGCCTGTTACGCCAGCAACTAACCCGCTCATGACTATAGATGCTACAAAAAACAAAACCATTGAAATCAATCTGAACACAGTGACTATGAAGACATACGGGGCATCCCAATCCCATAGACCAGACATTATGTTATAGACAATCCAGCACATGGCAATGAACGCCAAGGTTGAGAGTATTCTTAGAATCCATGTGACTGTCTTCAATACATTGCAACCCCCCGCTGTTTTGCATTCTCGTATTGTTTGATTATTGTCGGTAAGAAATCCTCTGGGCCTACATTGATGACATCTATGCCAAATCTGGCAAGCGCTCTGGAGATTTTGCGACGTCGCTCCCATAATTCCTCTGAAACCGCTTCAGCTAGCACTCGTTCCACGGGGCCAAATTGGCCTATTGGTGCTTCGAACCAAGGGCCAAAAGGACTGATAACCATGGCTTTGTGACCATTTGCTACGACTTTCTTCATAGCATTAAGTAGCGGAGCAGGAGATTCCTCCAAATCAGTTAGCCAGATTATGAATGACCGATTCTTTGTCTGATTGGTGACATAAGATATAGCAGCCTCATAGTCACTCCAGCCACTGGGCTCCGCACGTGCCAATGCGTCTAAGACGTCGTACATATGATTCGGATGCAAAGAGGGGGGTACGTACGAATGCACCAAATTGCTGAAGACACAGGTGCCCACGAGATCCTTGCGTTCTAATCCAAGATTGGTTAGAAGCACCGCTGCACGTATTGCATATTCCAGTTTGGTGTTTTCAGGATAGCCATTCCCCATACTTCCGGATGAGTCGACCATGCAGATGATTTGGACGTTTTTCTCCATTTCATATTGCTTGACAATCAAATCTCCACGTCGGGCGCTGCTTTTCCAATCAATTACTCTGAAAGCATCACCCGGTACATAATCTCTGAAGCCTGCAAAATCGGTTCCCATCCCAACAACCTTTGTTCTATGAGCACCGAACATCAGTCCCAGCTGCCGTTGTTTTCCAATAGCTTCGAGTCTCCGCACATCCTTCCAAGTCGGATAAACCAGCATCTCGGTTCTTTCTCTAACTGTACGTTTGTAGTAATGGAGTCCCAGTCGGTCCCTCATTATGACCTCTGTAGGTCCCAGATAGTAGGAGCCACGCATTCTGACCTGTACAATATATGAAAAAGTGATGCTACTATTGGGTTCGATTCTTGATGCGATGAAATTTTCTCCAATCGCCAATATCCAAGTTTCGGGGTACTGGTCATGTACTTCAATAAAATCAAAGTGTCTTCTTGAGGTGTTCTTCACAACTACTTTGACTTTCAGGAAATCACCTGAGAATATCTTTGTCTTGTCGATATATCGCTCAACTTCAATTCCAGAGAGATTTGCTGTCATTGCGAAGAGAGGGAGAGTTATCACTAATCCAACGAGTAAATATACTCCCACCAGTGTGAGGTAGAAATTATCAAAGGAGAATCCACTGGTAAGTAGTAACACACCGGAAAAGAGAACAATCCAACCTCTCTGTGTTATCAATATTCGCAGTCCTCTTGGTTCTATCTAGGAATGTCAACTTCTCCGAGAATCTTGCTTACCACTCTCTCAACAGTAAGCCCCTCGAGTTCAGCCTCTGGTTTGAGAATGAGCCTGTGATTTAGGGTTTGTACAGAGAGTCTTCTTACATCCTCTGGAATTACATAATCTCGTCCGTGCATTGCAGCCCGTGTCTTAGACGCATTCATAAGAACAAGCGAAGCCCTAGGAGACCCTCCCAGCAAAATCTGAGGGTCATTGCGGGTTCTAACCACGATATCTCGAATATATTCAATGATATCCTCATCCATGTATACCGTCTTGCAGGCATCCTGCATTCTAACAATGGTCTGTGGATTCACCAAGACTCGGAGGTCATCAACTTCACCTCTATGTTTCCGGCGAATGACTTCTGCCTCTTCAATTCCGGTGGGATAATCTAAAACCAATCTGAACATGAATCTATCAAGCTGAGCTTCAGGAAGGGGATAAGTGCCTTCTTGTTCAACTGGATTCTGTGTGGCAATGATCAGGAATGGTCTAGGTAACTTTCTTGTCACACCCTCGATGGATACCTGACGTTCTTCCATTACCTCTAATAGTGCACTCTGCGATTTCGGAGGACATCTGTTTATTTCGTCAGCAAGTACTAAATTAGCAAAGACCGGTCCTTTTCGAAACCAAAATTCCCCTGTCTGCTGGTTGAAAACATTCGTTCCAAGGAGGTCAGCAGGCAATGTATCAACTGTGAGTTGAATTCTCTTGAAAGCGCACCCCAGTATTGATGCAAATGTTCTAGCCATGTACGTCTTTGCCAAGCCAGGAACACCCTCTAGGACAACATGTCCGTCAGATAGAAACGCAATCAGAACGTCTCTAAGGATTTCAACTTTCCCAACTATGATTCGGCCACATTCATGGATGATTTCATCTGCAATATCGTTTACTTGTGAGATAGACATAGGGGATTCTGAGTTCCCCACAGCCGTATCTGTCGATTCTGTAGTCATTATTATCTTCTACCTCATTTTGTTTCAATCAGTTTGTTTTGGATGTCACGCATCCAAAAGAACAAACTCATCATTTCATCTTCCTTGATCTTAATGTCAGACTTCGATTTTATTTCTTCAATTCTATCAATCTTTTCGAAGAAGGCATCCTTGTCCATGTTAGGCATTTTATGACGCAATATCTCCCATAAATCATGGGGGTCAAATTGGGACCAATGATATTGTTTCTGCAATTCACGTCGTAAACGGCGATACAGCATCCTTACCACTCGCCCATAATTGCCCTCCGTTCGGTAGTAAGACATTCGCTCGCTGAAGTATGTCTGCCCCCTTCTCATGAATACCTCTGACACGCTTTTAACTTCAGGCTTTTTCATGTCCGGTAGATACTTCCTGATGCCAATTGCAGTCATCAATGGATATACGGGAGCTAGAAACAGGTTGGTAGAGGCCCAAAATATTCTCCCAAGAAATGCCCCAAAAAAGAACTCTGCGGAGGAAATGGGAGTTGCGAGAAGCTGTTCCGAAAATATGATTGTATTGTTGAGGACCCTTTCTGTTGCCCAATCTATAATGTTCATGGAGAGCCTTCTGTTGCCCTCAAATCTGCCATACATATCATTTATGAAAATGCTTGGATCTGATATTGCCACGAGCTTTCCCGCTCCTTCAAAAAACGGACCAATGTCAATTGCTCCCACAACAGGCAAAACTCCGGAGAGTTCACCTTCATTTGGCGAGGGATTTGGGTCGGTGATATTTGTTTCACACCAAGCCCGAGAAGTTGTACGGGCGATTCCAGCGAACCCAAGTGCAGACGTTGGACTGAGTACTGTGGCATTATTGAGATAGAGAGAATCCACTCCTTCAGTGAGGGGGTGCGATACAAAATCGCGAATAACAGGGACTTTGGGTGTCGTGTCATAAGAGTCCAAATCTAGAAGGACACCATCCGCGAACGAAACAAATCCATCAACACCTAATGCTTCCAAATACTGAGCTCCGATTATGTCAAGAAGATACTCGTTCAGCAGTGAAAATGAGGTGTTGGCAGTGCCAAAGTCATCGGCAATGACAACAGTGCCACCAGCCAGTATATGCTGAAAGATTGTAAGTGTCGCATCAATTGTGAAGTCCCTCACAGGACCAATTATGAAGAGAACTGCATTTCCGTCATAACGCGTGACAGTGCTCATAGTGGATTGAACCACACTAACATCATAGCCTTGTTCTTCGATTTGAATCCGATAGTCACTCAATCCATTCCAATCCGAGTTGAATACTGAGAAATCCTGAGGGTATGCTCCTGTGCCACCGGAAAATGTTGTGACTGCTAAGAAGCCAATCGGAACCCAGGCTAGAATGAAGAGCGTAATTTGCAGTGCTTCTTTCCAACCCATTTCGCTTGACTCCTTTGTTTCTCTCTATTATGACGCGGAAGTTGCTGCAATCGACGGTGTTGCACCTTCTATGCGAGGATAGATATCTGTGAATATCTTGATTGCAGATTCATAACTGTCCCGGGATAATTTGTGATCTGAAAATCTGGCCTTATGGTAAATGTCGATAAAGGTTTCAACCTTCTCAGCGTTAAGTGGTAGAATCTTCAGTGTGCGCTGAATGAATTCTCGAGCTGTTTCTGAGCTCGCACGATTTGAGCGGGTCTTATTCCCTACCATCTCTTCAAAGGTTCGATATGCCAGAATGATAGCCTCGTCGTACTTGCCCGAATCGGCCATCTTCTTTATTCTTCGCAGTTTCTGGGGCATATCTACAGTTGTAATAGTATCACCATTTCTGAAGTATCCCTTAACATAGTAGAGATATAGCAGCACGACTATGACGGCGCCGGCAACGGCGGCTACTGGCATTATTGTTCCAAGCTGCATTTCTTTTCACCTTGTTTCTTTCTTAGATTCTATAGATTCTTTCTTCTCCATCGTTATTCCTGAACCAAAGGGGCCACCCGAAGAACGATAGCGGGTCAGTAGAAGAGACCCGACGACGATTTCTGCAACAATTGCAATAGTCCAAAACATCATCATAATAGTATCTATGGCAGGCCCAGAAGATACTTGGATTAGGACTGTTCCCGATGCTCTTTCGAACTCAATTCCATCAATTGTATGAAGAGCAATGATATAGTTTAAACGAGAGCCATCTGGATAACCACCTCTAATAGCATATGCAAAAGCACCATTTTCGTCCGTGGAAGTGGTTTGGTATTCCGACGTGCTGTTCAGATATATTCGCACTCTTCGCCCGACAATGGGATTCTCTTGGTCATCCAGCAGCCTCCCAGATATTGAGAATGTTGAGTCGGGAAATACGGATGACGGAGATAGGTCAAGAATTTCAACAGCCACAACGATATGCACCGTTGATTCACTTGTGTCGTCTGAAGCGTCAATGAGCCCTACACCGCTGAAGACCGCTCTAGCAACAAAATGACCACTTCCGGCAGTCCAGCCAGTAGAAATATCGATGGTTGTGGTGAAGAGACCGGTTCCGGATAGAGTGACTGTCTGCATTAGCGTGTTGTTTAGGTAGATGTCAACATCTTCTCCACCTACTGAATTTCCATCCTCATCCACTAGATTGACACTAACTGTGAAATTCTCACTGACAAGAACAATGCCATCGCTTTCAATAACAATGGAAACTATTGAACGCAGGTGTACGTCCACTATCCAGAAGTCTGATGCCTCGGATAGTTCGCGATAGCTAGACACTGCAATAGCACTGAGATTGTATGAACCAGCCTCCTGGTCAGATTCTATGACAATGGTGAAGATGAAGTTACCGTTTGAATCGGTAGTGGTGGTTAGTCCTGTGAGTGTGCCGTTGACTAACAGCTCCACCTCTAAGTCACCAATTCCACCCCCTTCGTTGGTTACACTGCCATTCATTTCAAGTGAGTCACCCCTGTTAACGACAGCGACCTCTTGAGTATCGAGGATGATTGTGATTGAATCACGCACTTCTACAAATTCTTCAGTTGTTTCGGCTTCGGAATACGCTTCTGATGGTTGAACGAATCTGGCATAGAGGGCAATCAGACCAACATCTTCAAAGTATGGCAAGTTCAGATAGTGAATATAGGATCCGTCTATGCCATCTTCAACTGTGATTGTGGCTATTAGTTCACCATTCCAGAAAATCTCTACATCTTCATTGACGATAGCTGTACCATTTCCAAAGGTAAGAGTGCCATTGATTGTGATAGTATCGCCCAAGTATGCCAAAGACACGTTAGCTGATACAGTGAGCGAAACTGGAATCTGTTCAATAAATGCACTTCGAATGGATGACTCTCCTGATGCAACATAGGAGTCAGTCGGAGTACAATTTGCCCAGATATCCTTGAGGCCAAGCGTTTCAGTATTTCCAATTCTAAACAGGTATTGAAACGAGCCATCAGCTTCAGTGACGACTGAAATAATGAGTTCTGCGAATTCATCTGAGCCAACTGATATCCAGTAGATATCTACAGTCTGTCCTCCATACGATGTTCCGTCGTCTAACTCAAGGGTCCCAGATATGTTTAGCCATTCACTCCGATAGACCGTAAGTGGATAGGATATCGCACTGTTTAGTGTTAGTGTCCAGACTAGTTCATACGGGTCAATATCGATGGATATAGGGGCAGATGTCGTATTAGATATCCAGTTATTGGATGACGTGAATCTAGTTGTCAAATCGTATGTACCAGGGGGATACGACTGTGGAACTGTCCAATAACCTGTGAATGAACCATCGGCGGCTGATGTTGTAGTGTCAACTACTTCTCCATTAACAAGAATCTCTACTATGCCCCCACCATATGGCACATCGGGATCGGGTTCATCATAATACAAGATTCCCGATATCACGATGGTTTCCGTTGGATGATAGGAGGTTGTCCCGCCCGTACTGATGGAGGAGAATGTCGTTGACCATCTCAATAATGTGAGTGACTGATGAGCAGACTCCTTGGCCTCGATAAGACTCGTCCCAGAATAGGTTGCATACACCTCCACTGACAGGATAGTGTCCTCATCCATCTTGTCATATATGAAAGAGACCTCTCCCGTGGCATTTGTTGTGAGTGTGACCAGATTGAAATCTGTTCCATTGTACCACCATAGAGTTATCTCTGCGTTTGAGATATCAGACCCATTTAGAAAGAACAGGTGTGCTGTTATTGTCACTGTTTCATTAAGATGCACCGGATTTGGATTAACACTAACATCAAGGACAACCGGATAAAGCTGCAACGTAATAGTGGTGCCTGGTATTGAGGATGCATCATCCCAGAGGGCATTTGTGCTGGAATAGTCCGCCCAGATTGTGACATCACCCGGAGAGTCATCCGGTGGAGAGAGGTTGATTGTCAAGTTGTAATGGCCGGTTGAATTGGTGGTATGGAAACCAAGATCAATCTCATCAGTACCATTATCCCAAAATACACGAACCTGCTCGTTCGGAATTCCTGTTCCGTTGTGTGTGAAAGAAAGCTGCCCAAAGATGAAGACGGCCTGATCAAGGTAATAGGAAGAGCTATTGGTTGCAGTTGTGAGGTCTAGTGCATAGAGAATTACTTGAACAGTCCTCATAGGAGAGGTTGCATTATCCCAAAGGGGATTGGTACTCCTATACTCTGCCCAGATGTAGATAGCTCCCAATGCGTCGGCAAATGAATAATTGTAGAGGAATGAATATCCTCCAGATGAGTTTGTTATCCTGAGGTATTCAGAGACTGTTTCATTACCATAGTCATAGAAGATGCTTATCGTTTCTCCTGATATTGGTGCGCCATTCTCGACAAAAGAAAGGGTCCCGGAGAATAGTAGGACCTCGTCTTGGTGTACTTGGGTTGCATTTACAGTACCGGTCAAGTCCAGTTGATAGAGCTGCACTGTGAGAGATGGACTGAGCCAAGCCGATGAGCTGTTGTATATCGGATCGGTAGAGGTGTGAATTGCCTGAATATCTATTATGCCTTCTGAGTCTTGACTCAGTGAGAAGTTGTAAACGAATGAGTAATCTCCGCTTGAGTTCGTCACCACAAAGAAGGAATATGCTGAGCCATTGTCCCATTGTATCTCGACTGTATATCCAGCTAGGGGGGTTCCATTATTCAAATGCAGATTCCCATAGATGAGGATAGACTCATTTAGGTGGACAATAGTTGAGTTTGAATTAACTGATATGATTGAGGCGTAGTTCGAAACAGACAATGAGATATGTTGGGACTCGTTACTTGCGAATGCGGCTGTGGGGGATATGAATTCCGTCCAGACTCGTACGGCTGCAAGTTCATGGTCGATAGGAACTTGATAATCAAACAGGTAGCCACCGCTTGAATTGGTATATGTCCCCGTAAGGTTATGAGTACCGGTTGAGTTCTGCCACCAGATTGTTAGATGAGCTCCTTGAAGCAA
Organism: Candidatus Thorarchaeota archaeon; assembly: GCA_004524445.1. Lineage (GTDB taxonomy): Archaea > Asgardarchaeota > Thorarchaeia > Thorarchaeales > Thorarchaeaceae > TEKIR-14. Next base: position 45,286 of record SDNP01000017.1, read on the forward strand.
GGCAGGGATTTCCGGCAAAACAACCAACCCTTGGATACGAACAACTTCTGATCTACTAACGGGATTAGGAGTTGCGGAGATAGTGATAGTAACATCATACTTCTTCACAGTGATTGAAAGATTCACTGAGCGGCTGCTCTGATAGTAAGGTTCTGTTGATGAAAATTCGCTCCAATAGGTCACTTGACCTTCATAACCGCTTGGAACGGTGTATACAAATTCATAATATCCAGTTGATGTTGTTGTGTTACTCCCGATTTCGACGGGCCCGCCATCAGCCTCCCACCATATGTCTATCGTTCTGTCGGCAAGTGCGGTACCATTCGAGGCATCTGTAAGATAGCCATAGATTGTTATGTTCTCAAAAATATGCACTGGGTCGGGGGAGCGAGGTGAGGAGTCAATGCTCAAGTCAGTAAGTCCCGACCTAATAGTAATTGGAATCGGGATGCTCGTATTACCATCCAGAAGGGAGAATGTGGATGTCCAGTTGACCTGTGCGTAGGCTGTACCTGGGGGATAGTCCCAAGGGACATCATAGCTAAATAGGTAGCCTCCTGAGCTATTAGTTGTGGTTGTGGAAACCAGTGTTCCATTAAGAATGATACCAACTGTTTCTCCAACTAGAGGTGTACCATTAAGTAGTTCTAGAGTTCCCTCATATGTGATATTTGAACCAGCATAGGTATCAGTTGGAGATACTGAAAGTCCGAAGCTTGGATGTCCACGAACTTCCACCGTGGAGTTATCTTCGGATCGACCCGGCAATATAATCGGAAATCCTGTTTCGCTGTCATATTCGCCAGCATACTGAGCCCATAGTAAGTGGTCGCCCGTTACCATGCGAACAAGGTCCGCAGGATTAACAAAGATATCAATCTCATAGTGCCCATCCGATTCAATTGTGGCATTGCCATAGAATAATTCATCCCACATTATCTGCATCTGATCGTTATCCAGTGTTGTACCATCCACAGGTTGACCATTGACAGTTAGGGTGCCATACACATGAAGGACATCTTCCCAATGAGCGGTGTAGTTATCAAAGCCAAGCTTGATATTCACGTCGGTTGTTTCGCTCGGAATGAAATTCGAGCTCTTTCTGAGGGGTTGTGTCGACAATGGATTGGCCTCACCCACAGCATATACTGTAGTGAAATTGCTTATCGAATAGACGTCAGAATTCCAAGTTGCTGATATATTATGGGAACCAATTGTTGCATTGTCGGGGAACGTGTAGGTGATATTTGCCAAGGGCAAATAAGTTCCCTGTTCAATCTCCGCTGTGCCCATCAATACATTGTCTGTCTCATCACGATAAACAATTGTTTCATTTCTGGTCACTGGGATGTCATTTACGAGGAGGAGCGAACTCAAATTGAATGGTTCACCAATGAGAGACCATTGTGGTGGAAAGACGTAGAGGGAAACATTTCCTTCTCCGGAATTAGCTGGGAGCTCACCACCGCCCATATTATCTGGAAGACTAAGCGGTATGACTTGAATCCACTCTCCACCTCCGCCCTGAAGAGGAATAAAGACTTCCGCGTAAAACATCATATGACGTACTCGAATAATTCGATAGCCGTCCTGGGCATCCCCAAGCGCATAACCTGTTGTCATTCGTGCAGGTATTCCTAAGTCACGCATGAAGACACAATAGGCGGTCGCGAAGTCCATTGGCAGGCCTCCACCTCGTTCTATAAACCAATCTGTCACTTCACGGTCACTTGGAGGTCTCTCATTGATGCGGTCCTCATCAATTATGAGATCATAGGTGTCACGAAAGTATACCTCAACTGCGCGTGCTTTCTGATAGGCATTATCTCCGACATCAACGAATTGGTCCACTTCGTTTTGGACGCGAGGTGTGAGTTCACCCACCAAGGAGAGGTCAGTATACAGGCTGGTGATACTAGCTGGGGCTGCGCTGCCTTCTACTGCATTATCTGAGATGTTCTGTTGATTTTGTTCGGTGTATGTCACATTATAGCTGACTAGTATGGTTTCGTTTGTATCACCCAGAAGCATTGGACTAAATCGTACTGTTCCATAATCATCGGTAGAGAGTTCATAACTCTCAATCCTTCCCGCAGGTTCACTCTGAAACGAGTCTTGGATTATCTGAGCCTCAGGAAAAATCGTCGGCAACTGAATCTCACCCACGTTAGGCCCAACAGAAATATTCAGGTAAATGGTATAGATAGTATTCCCTTGATTGGTCGCCACTTCTTGTGAGATGCCAGAAAAGGAGTATTGGGAAGCTTGTGTTTTTGACCAACCAGAGCCGTCATACTCATCGTATGCGCTATTCCGCCATAATTGAGGAGGTTGGTCCGGTTCTGCTATAAAGACAACATTTTCCATTTGTTCAAGAAGATTCTCCGGTAGTTCTTGATCTAGTGGTAAATCAGTATAATTCACGTTCTCAAACCAGTTAGTACGTCCACCGGCCCATTCAAGGTCGTATTCCCAGGGAGGGATTTCCTCATATGGTTGATGTGGCTGATATGCTCTAACGTTTCCGCTCTGTATCATTATGAGGGTATAAGTCCCCCAAATAATGGTGGCAATAATGAATAGGGAACTAGCTATGGTGATTATTCCCATTTTTCGTTTGGTCTCTATCTTGCTGGCACTCAATGGCGTCCCTCTAGGCTTCCTTGGGCGTGCATCTGTGAAGTTAGAAACTTCACTGCATAGGCAAAACCTCAGGTGGTATTCAGACTTCCTAAAGGTAGTGTTTAAAGGATTTCTTGCATGGCTCCCTTCAATAAATCGATACGGGAAGGCACTAGAGTTGAATCAATCCGAGGACATGACCGAATTCCCGAGGGAACCTATTGAAGAATACGTGAAACAGACTCTGGGGGATGATGAAATCGGAGCGCATACCTACGATCATATTGAGCGTGTTTTGACTTTGGCATTGGATATGGCTGGTGAGATGAGAGTGAATATTCGAGTGCTAGGTGCTTCTGCCCTGCTCCATGATATAGGAAGACCCTTCGAAAAACAGGTGGAAAAATCTCACTCAGTACTATCAGGTGAAATGAGTGTAGAGATTCTGAGAAATCTGGGATATTATGACTCAGAGATTGATTCTGTTATTCAAGCAATTAGAACCCACAGATTCAGCGAAGGGCTAGAACCCGTCAATGTCGAAGGTGAAATTCTAAGCGATGCTGACAAGCTGGATGCGATGGGAGCCATTGGAGTTTTTCGAGCCATTGCACAAGCCTCAGTCGACAACCGTGGCATCGAGGGGTTTCTTCAGCATGCACATGAGAAGCTCCTAAGATTACGTGACCTGATGTATACAGAGATTGGACAACAGATGGCTCAAGAGCGTCACAAGGTACTAGAGGAATTTGTGAATCAGCTGGAGAAGGAAATGGGTCTTGTTAGCTAAGAGATTTTTTGGCGAGGTATAATTCCAAATAAGACTCTCGAATCGAGTCTTTGCTGTTATACCCGATTCGTTCAACCAAATCCAGAAGCTCTTTCCGGGCGGCTTCAACTAAATCAGCCTCGGTAACCATTCTTTCGATTTCTACAAAGCACCCAACGTCTAATACATTGTCAAGGCCGATAGTAAGGTCGCCATATCTGTAGAAGATTCTCTGCTTCTCGATGCTGGCAACTTCTATGAAACCAAGTGAGGAGAGTATGGATTTAGCATTTTCAAGACTATCAACTCCAACTGAGGACTCGACCCGCGTCTTCGTAGTTTTGTCAAGCTTAGGCCCTTTATACGTAATCTCAATGATAGGAAAATCCTCAAGATCGGTATTTTCGTGCCCTGTTTTAGCGAGTATTCTTCGCCTGAGACGCAGCGCCTCATCGGTCACTGAGTAATCCCTACACGGATGGTTATAATACAAGTCAACTTGTTTTTCTGAATTCTTCAGCTCGGCCCCAATAGACACTAATTGTCGTTCTACAGCCTCTAGATTGTCAACCTCAATTTTTACTTCCGCTTCAATGCTGGTCTTCTTCATAGTCAATAGCCTCATCGAGAACCCATACGAGCGAATGAATATTCGCCGATTGTGCCAGGAACTAATGTGCAAGCCACAAGCCACATAACCTTGGCATACTCTGTGATGGTGGTTGATGTAAAAGTGTCTTTTGTCAGTACGTACCGGTGTGCAAAGTGCGGCAAGACATATGAAAATGAAACGGTGCCGCCTAATGACGGATGTGGTGGACGTATTGATATTGAGCTTGATATCGAGTCACTAAAGGATGTAATGGATAAGACCACACTTGTAAATAGAGAAGCAGGACTTTGGAAATACTTTGAATTCCTACCCTTGACTAAAAGAGAGAGTATTGTCACTCTGGGAGAAGGCAACACTGCGCTACTAGAGAGCAAAAGACTCGCAGAGAAGATGCATCTCAAACATCTTTTCCTTAAGGATGAAACCACCAATCCATCGGGTTCATTCAAGGATAGACCCATCTGCGTAGGAATCAGCAGAGCCCTTGAAGATGGTGTGAAAACTGTTGCCGCAGCCTCTTCTGGAAATGCGGCTGCATCAATGTCAACATATGCGGCCAGAGCAGGTCTTGAGGCTATGGTATTTGTACCTGAAAATGCCCCCGCAGGAAAGCTAATTCATCTTAGGACTCTAGGAGCCAATGTGTTCAGAGTTAAGAAGGAGAAAGAGGGTGTCGACCCCACAACAACTCTTCTGAAGGATGCATGTGACCAACTGAATTGGGTACCCTGTCCGTCGTTTGGCCCATTCAACTGCTTCCAGTATGAGGGAACAAAATCCCTTGCGTATGAAATATCCGAGCAAATGAATTGGAAGCCTCCCGACTGGATCCTCTTCCCCACTGGAAGCGGAGGACTAATGTCAGGAACCATGAAAGGATTCTCTGAATTTGAGCAGATGGGACTAATCGATGAAATTCCTCGACCAGTTGTTGTTCAGCCGGAAGGGTGTGCACCCATTGTTCGAGCATTCAAGGAAGAACAACCGCCGTTGGATATCAAGCCATGGGACTCAAATGAAACCATAGCAGGAGGACTTGCGGATCCATTTCCGTGGGATGGTGATGCCGCCTTGAAGCACTTGAAGGCGGAGGATGGCCAGGCTGTTTCGGTTCCAGATCCCCTAATTGAGAAATATCTCTTAGAACTGGGTAAGTTAGAAGGCATTTTTGCTGAACCAAGTGGAGTCGCCGCATTGGCGGGACTTGAACTACTAGTCGATGATGGAACTATTGATTCGAGCGATAGAGTTGTCGTCCCTATTACTGGATCTGGGTTCAAAGACCTAGCAACCCCGGATAGGCTCACGCCCGATGTGAGAGTCATAACAGCTAGCGTCAAGGATTTAAAGACCGCCTTAGCAAAAAGGAAATGATACCAAGGAGATAGGGAGACCATGGACGGATTTATGCAGTCAGCCATAGATGAAGCAAAGAAAGGGTTGAATGAGGGAGGGATTCCGATAGGAGCTGTCTTAGTTATTGGCGACAGGATAGTTGGTAGAGGTCATAATAAGCGCATACAAGAGGACAGTCCCATCCTTCATGCAGAAATGGACTGCCTAGAGAATGTGGGACGCTTGACGGCAGGAGAGTATCAGAAGTCCACCCTATACACAACTCTATCGCCTTGTGACATGTGCAGCGGAGCGGTGCTCTTGTATGGGATTCCTAGGGTTGTAATAGGCGAAAATCGAACTTTCCAGGGCCCGGAAAATTATCTTAGAAGTCGCGGAGTTAGTTTGAAGGTATTTGATGATGCTGAATGTGTTGCGATGATGACCCAATTCATCAAAAAGAACCCAGACCTCTGGAATGAAGACATTGGAGAATAACAACCACATGAACAGGGGATTAATTGAGGTGGGCACTGATGGTGAGTAGGGAGATTCGAGAGCGGGCGAAGGAGATTGCGGAGGAGTGGGGATATCTTCCATATATGTTAGAACGGTATCTCACCCTCTGGGGAGAGTCTGAAACCTTGGCATTCCTTGAAGCCTGTGAAAGTCCCATTCCAACCGCAATAAGATTGAATCCGTTGCGGGCATCGCCGTCTGCAACAATTGAGCGCCTAAACAAAAAGAGAGTCTATCTTGAACCAATCGATTGGTTAGACCTCGGGTATATTGCAGATTTCCAAGGTTTGTCACCTGGTGCGTTGATGGAACATATGTTAGGCCATTATTATGTCCAGGGAGTTCCATCCATGACTGTAGTAGAGGTGCTTGACCCACAGCCGGGTGAAGTGATTATGGATTTAGCGTCTGCTCCAGGAGGGAAGACAACACACATCGGTCAACGGATGAACAATTCGGGCATTCTTCTGTCCATAGAGAACGACCGGAAGAGGATTCAAAGTCTTGAGAGCAACATTCAGCGTTGTGGAGTCACGAATTCAATAGTCATCAGAGCTGATGCCAAAAAATTGGACGGAATTAGTATTGAACCCGATAGAATACTACTAGATGCGCCATGCTCTGGAGAAGGCCTCATTCCAATTGATTCATCTAGAAAGACTAGCAAGTCTATGGCTGATGTTCGCTACTGCGCGACAAGAGAGGGGGATATGCTTGAGGCCGCAGTACAGAAACTGGCGGTCGGAGGGGTTCTGGTCTATGCAACCTGTTCCATAGCGCCAGAAGAAAACGAGTTTGTAGTGGACAATATCCTTCGAAACCATCCAGAAATGGAAATTGAGGAAATAAGTCAGAACTTTGGGTCACCTGGATATTCACAGCCTTATGGCGTAAGACTGGATGAGTCACTGGAAAAAACAAAACGGTTTTTGCCTCATAAGGATGGCACGGAGGGGTTTTTCATTTGCAGGATGATAAAGGGTGGTGCCCAGTAAATGGGAGTAGAACTAGTTGAAACTACATACTGGAGCAAAATTGCTTTCGAAATCAATAGGGATTTTGGAGATGGGATCACAAACAAGCTGATAGCAGATTACTTGCCAGTAAAAATCGAAGACGTAGAGCCAGTATCTATCTACCTAGTTCCGAGGAACTGGAGTGGAATAATTGAGGACAAAATCTCTAATCTTGATATCTATTCGCTTGGACTGTGGTTTGGCGATGTATACCAGAATAGATTCAGGCTTAGTTTGCCGATTCTCAATCCGCTGGCAAAGCTAACGTCAAATATAATCCATGTTAAACAAATTGCGGCAGAATCCTTTACCTATGGTAGAAGCATCCTCAAAGAGTCCGTGATTGATATTGATGAGTCATTGAAAAGACATCAGCGAGTGATAGTTCTGAATGAGAAGGACGATGTCTTAGGTCTTGCCGAGTTGGTTACTGATGCAATACGAGTGTCCGATATGAAGGATGATGACCTAATAGCCAAGAACCTCATTGATATCGGTTGGTATATCCGGAAGTTAGGATAGTTATTTTTCGGCATCATAGGTACATTTGTGAGGGATCACTATCGGATTCGATGGACTTTCTCATCTTCTCCAAGCGCTCAATCTCTTTGCTCTCTTCGATGAGTTGATCCACATTGGCTGAAACACCAAAAACATCATTGATTTTCTCAAGCATGCTTGCAGCAGACCGGGGATCTGGACGCCCTCTAGTGGCATAAGTAAGCAGTCCTATGGCTGGAGATTCATTCATCTCCAAGTGTGCCAATAGCAAAGCGAGAGGTCCTGCTACAAAGAGGCCTTCTTCCAATACTGGCACATTCCACTTGTCCAGCTTCGTTCTGTATGTATTAGTGGGAACCGCACGCATATCTTCCTCGCCTTCTTTAAAGCTGGCATCGAGCCCACCTAACAAGAGAACCTCATCGAATTTTTGTTCCATAATCCAGTTTGCTAGATGTTCAATAAATCCCCATTGTTCGGATTGATGGGGCTGAAACCGGGGAACAAAGAAAATCATATTCTTCTCTGTGTAGGAATAGATTTCAAAGGGAAGCACCATTTTGTCATTTTCCATCGACACAAACAGCGGCAACATATCACTCTTGATGAAACCAACGCGTTCAGCTTCTAGGGTTCGTGTCAGATGAGCTGTGCTAAGGAAACCAACCTCTCCAAGCCCGTGAAATCCAGATATGAATATGGAGCCGGGTTTTACTTTAAACCCCTTTTTCAATATTATTTCGAAAGTGCTATCTTTAGTTGCTACGAAAGCCATGACTTTCAGTCCTCATGGAGATTGGAACTACCAAAGCCTCCAACTTCGGGTGACAATACTAGGTTCACCATCTTTTGCTTTTCAATCGGTATATGATAGAGGTATTGTTGTGGCAACAGGTCCGTTGGGAATCTTAGTACGGCCGCTGAGCAAAAAGCGAATCAAAATGTAATTAAACCTTATTAAAGGATGGCTTACATTTTTTGGCTTCCGAGTGGCGCATTATGGAGATTTATGAATATTTTTCGAGAGTTTTGACATAAAAAGGGATAATAGGAGAGAATACAATCCTCTTGAAGTGCATTTGCGCATTTGAAATCAGGGAGTGGATATAATTTGAGTACTCTACGTGAACTCGAGTATGCTCAGATTTCGCCTCGTCTGTTAGAGATATTGAGGCGAGAGGGCTGGGCTAGCCTCACTGATTTCCAGAGAGCCTCTGTTCGAAAGGGCCTTTCAATTGGTAACAGCCAAATTCTTGTAACCTATGACTATGACGAGGCATATAAGATAGCAGAGGTGGGGCTTCTTCATAGAGTTGCCTCCAATTTTAGGGCAAAGGCAATAGTTCTGACTCCAAATCCCCACCAAGCTGAGAAACGGTTCAAATCAATAAGCAAACATTGTAGGCGTTTAGGTATAGAGGCAACCATGCTAGCAAGGAGACGCAGTGCCCTAGATTCTAAGGAGATTAATGGCAGGGTTATTGTAGCAACATATACTGCGTTGAACATCGCTCTTCGGACTCATCCAGAGATTCTTAATGACATTCAATGCGTACTAACAGAGCGCCTTGACCTAATTGGTGAGCCTGAGTTAGGTGCACGTCTTGAAGCAATACTCGTGACGATTATGGGAAGAGGAGCAGATTTGCAGCATATAGCCATTTGTCCGCCGGTAGAGGATTTGGTGGAGCTCGTCACGTGGCTTGATGCAACTCCAATTGTAGATGAAAAGGCGGATGTCAAGAGAATATTTAGTGTCAAGGTATTTGAGAATATGAACGAGTCACTCAAGGATTTGACTCAATTCGTACACCGACGCGGGGGGCAAATCATGATTATGACCCCGAATCGGGATATGGCAAACCACTTAGCATTAGGTTTGGCTGGAGTCGGTAAGAGTAATGGTGTGAGGCTCGAGCTACCTTTAACACTTGGACATAGAGAAGAACTCAGAGAACTCTCCGAAGAGATTACTGACCATTATAAGAATTGCAGGATGACCAAGAATCTTGGGCGGACAATTTCCAGGGGTATAGCATTCTTCCATCAGGGCGTTTCTAGAATACAGAGGCGTGCTATATCTAAGGCATGGGAGGACAGGCTTCTACCTGTTTTGGTCATGCCCTCGAAATTTGCAATAGCTAGCGGACTAAGAGCCACAGTAGTATTTCTACTGGGTGTTTTCATGCAGGAAAAAGAAACAGAACCGCTCACACAGGGCCTCACAATGTTATCTGAATGGCAATTGGATAAAATACTCCAATCTGCAGGAAGACGGAATCTGGATAATGAAGCATTTGGAGTTGTTGTGCTTGACTCGGAAACAGAAAAGACACGTGTGATTAATAGATACTTCATAACAGACCCCAAGGGGGATATCGCTCCAAGAGCTGGAGAGGTAGATAGCATGCTCGATGAAAGTGAGAACATGCAAGATCTCATTCTCGCAGAGTTATGTACCAGTCGGGGGAACAAAGCTGACCCCTTTAGTATCCTAGACCGAACGTTCTGGGCACATAGTAACAAGACGGCTGCAAAGCTCACTGGGAAAGGATACATTGAGTCTGAAGCATCAGTTGATACCCTTCTTGCTCTACGGTCAACAAAAATAGCTCGTGAGAGAGCAGAGAAGATTCCAGATAAGAGCGTGAGGATTGTCAGTACTCGTCCAAACAAAATTGAAGGACTAGTGCATAGTCAATCGAGAGATTTGTGGCATCATGTTTTGCTCAGAGCAGCAGAGGGCATTTCCTGTACATGCGAAGCGTGGAAATACCAAGGGGCAAAAAGGCACAGGCTCTGCAAACATATTGTGAAGTTCATCAGGACCGCCGTAAAAACAGAGGCATCCACCTACGCCACCGCTGTGGTACAGCAGGCCCTAACAGGACTAGAAGTTATAGATGACCTTGAATCAGTAGATCTCATCAGGAGGGCAAAAGATGGTCTTGAATGCACCAGTCTCGGAGAGAACGTTGCAATTCTAGGCGTCCCAGTAGAAGACGCAAAACTGGTCACAAAAGCCGTTGCGAGGAAACGTGTGAATTTAACTGATCTGTTGGAACGGGTTGTTGTGGACCGCACGGGGGCACCAAGAGAATTGGTAAGAAGAGTGATTGTTTCAGCTGAAGATGATCACGACAGGGGTATCCCTTATTGTGAGGATGATTCACCGGGGATATTGGAGAATGTCATTGAGGAGCTTAATTACGTTAATTCCATTATTCTGGGACTAACCAGCAGAGAGAGAAGACAACTCAGGCAAAGGATAAAGTCACTGGGAGATGGATTTGGGCGTTTACTCGGCCATTTCAGTTAAACTTTTTATGTGGCAGGTCGCGAAGGCGGCTTAACCCGGGGGACAAAATACTCAACCCCCATTCTCCAAGAAGGAATGAAAGCAATGAAGCTATTCGAGCATGAAGCAAAGGATATCTTCCGGTCTTTTAAGATGCCAACTCCTGCTGGGGGTGTAGCGAACACGCCCGCGGAAGCCAAAAAGGTTGCCAGTGAGATTGGAAAACCTGTAGTCGTGAAAGCACAGGTACTCTCAGGCAAAAGAGGAAAGGCTGGAGGTATCAAATTTGCCGATACACCTGACGAAGCTGCGAAGTACGCTCAAGAGATTCTTGAGATGAGAATTAACGATTTGCCTGTTGAAGCTATTTTAATCGAAGAGAAACTCGACATTGAACAGGAAATCTATGCAGGGATTACTATTGACAGAAATGAACGAAAATATGTTGTAATCGGTAGCTCTGCAGGTGGGATGTCGATTGAAGAGCTCGCAGAGGAGAGTCCTGAAAAAATTGTTAAAAAGCATATTGACCCCTTAATGGGATTTCAGCCCTACGAAGCTCAACAGATGGCTATAGATATGGGATTCTCAGGAAAACAGATTATCAAGCTGGCTGGATTTTTCCGGTCTTTGTGGAACATAGTGCAGGAATACGATGTAGAATTGACTGAAATTAATCCACTCATACTTACAACCGATGGAGAGTTTCTTGCTGCAGATGCAAGGCTGAACATAGATGATAATGCACTCTATCGTCATCGCGAATTGATTGATGAGCTGGACAGGAAGGCAGCTGAACAGAATGAACGGGAAAGGATGGCCTCACAGGAAGGAATGGCATATGTAGAACTCGAGGGCAACATTGCTTGTATCTGTAATGGGGCTGGCCTCACTATGGCAACTCTTGACGCCGTAGCTCTCCATGGAGGAGATGCCAGTACCTTCCTAGACTTGGGAGGAGGAGCCGATGCCGAGAGAGTCGAGAGAGGCATTGAGATTGCGTTGATGTATGACAAAGTGGAAGCGATCCTAGTTAATATCATGGCGGGGATTACCCGCTGCGATGAGGTTGCAAAAGGAATTGTTGCTGCAAGAGAGGAGAGAGGAATAAAAGTGCCCTTGGTAATCAGGATGGTAGGAACAAATGAGGATGAGGGGCAAAAAATCCTAAATGAAGCTGGAATTCCCTTCCTGCAAACCATGGAGGAGGCAGCTGCGAAGGTAGTTGAGTTAGCGAAGGAGGAAAACTAAATGGCAGTACTTGTCAACAGAGACACACGAGTCCTCATACAAGGAATAACCGGTTCTCAAGGGGCATTCCATAGTGGTGCAATGCTAGAATACGGAACAAGAGTCGTTGCTGGTGTGACGCCCGGAAAAGCTGGACAAAAAGTTCATGGAATACCGGTCTATGACAGTGTAAAACAGGCGAAAGAGGAACATGATGTGAATGCCTCGGTAATCTTTGTTCCTGCTCGTTTTGCAGCTGATGCTGCACTAGAAGCCATTGCAGCTGAATTAGACCCGGTGGTGGTAATCACTGAGCATGTTCCAGTCAAAGATGAAATCAAAGTAATTCATGCCGCCAAGAGAAAAGGGGTTACTGTTATCGGCCCCAACACACCCGGCATTATCACGCCCGGAGCAAAACAGAAGCTAGGGATAATGCCAGGCCACGTCTTCTCACATGGGGAGGTTGGCCTTATGTCACGCAGTGGGACTCTCACCTACGAAATCGCCGCGGGTATGACAAACGAGAATCTGGGGATCTCAACGGCTATTGGTCTCGGGGGAGACCCATGTGTTGGTTTAACACCCATTGAAGCTGTGAAACTCTTTCAGAAGGATAAAGACACGAAGGCACTGGTCTTAGTGGGAGAAATTGGCGGTGATGCTGAGGAGAGAGCTGCTGCCTATATCAAGGAACACTACGATAGGCCTGTTGTAGGTTTTATAGCAGGTAGAACTGCTCCGCCAGGAAAACGTATGGGTCATGCAGGAGCCATTATCAGCGGTAGTACCGGTACTGCAGCGAGCAAGATTCAGGCTCTCAATAAAGCAGGTGTTGAAGTCGCTAAGAAACCCAGTGACATCGCCCGACTCTTAGATGAGATGATCTAGAATAAGAGGTCATGGTGACGCTGGCAGGGGACGGGTGGAACACAGAAGCCTCAGACACGTTGAGTTCACTCAATATGTCAGAAATAGTTCTTAGAGGAATAGGTTTAAATTCTCAGTGTCTGGGTTGGCCTGAGCGGGCTGACTACTACAGAGTCATCACGCTTACAAAGAGGTCATACTAATGCCAGTTTCCGATATTGAGAAGCGAAGACTTGCACAGCACTATTTGCTCTACAAATCAGTCTGTCGAGACTGCGGAGCTACAAATCCCATTAAAGCGAAAAAGTGTCGCAAGTGCAAAGGTAAGGACCTCCGGCCGAAGAGACGAAAGAGGCAGTAAAATACAGTATAGCCAATAGAGTCTGGGCCGGTGGTCTAGTTGGCTATGTTCTGGCCGGATTTACCGGTCAGTTAGAAAACGTCGCCTTCACACGGCGAAGGTCGGGCGTTCAAATCGCCCCCGGCCCACCACAAAAACAGTAAATGAAAGGGGCTAAAATAATGCCTAAACAAATCTACGATGCAGAAAAGTTCATTGAGATGAGCGAAGACGCAACGGAATGTCGTGTTAAGAGAGGCAGCGACCAAGTAAAGCTCAAACTTCGCACTCCAAGATATCTCTATACTTTAGTAGCTAAGCCTCAGCAGGCCGAGGATATTCTTCAAAATATTAGATGTCAAGTCGTTGAGGCTCGACCTTCTGAAGAAGCTGAAGTACTTTAGACTTGATACGTTTCATTTCTTTCTGGAACAGTAGCCTTACGTCCAATCTCCCGCAATTTCTGAGCAAGAGCTTCACAAGACTCGGGTTCTCCATGTATGAGGAAGAATTCTGGATCGCCGGGTATATTTGATAACATTTCCAGCATTCCGTTTGCGTCAGAGTGGCTACTGAGATGGTGGTATCGAACCTTAGCGGTGACTTTGTACAACCTGTTACCCACGGTGGCCATTTTCTTTGCCAGCAACTCGGCGCCAGGCGTCCCCGGTATTTGGAAGCTCACCAATACGATGGCGTTCCGCGGATCATCATGAACCTTCTTGAAGTATACATGGGAAGCGCCTCCCTTGAGCATTCCTGCAGGCGATATGATAATATTGCCGGGCGCAACGGCCGCATCTCTGTCCCTATTATTGTGAATGGTATGGGTCTTCTTCATGGCACTTTCAAAATCTCTAGGAGAACCAACATACTCAGGATGTTTGAGTAGAATTTTGTTCACGGCCCTCGCCATGCCATCGATATGAGTTGGAAAATTATCTAGTACACCATAATTTTCCAGGATACACATAACTTCTTGACTCCGCCCCACAGCAAATGCAGGGATAAGAACAGTTCCTCCGCTTTCAGCGGTTTCAATAACGGTATCCACAAGGTCTTGCTCAATCTTCTCACGGTCAGGATTAATCCTTCGAGCATATGTGCTCTCAGTAACTACATAATCATGTTTGGGAAGGTTGTTCCGAGCTCCAGCGCATAGTCGGGATTCGGTTGCATTGAAATCGCCTGTGAATAGAATACGTTTGCCATTGTATCTCACTGATACCATAGAGCTACCCGGAATATGTCCAGCATTAAACAGTGTCATTTCAAAATGACGGCCGATGGGCATGGTCTCTTCATATGTCAAGGCTTGGCACTGTCTATTGACTCTGGCCAAGTCCTTTTTTGAGAAGGGTAACCTTCCCCTTGAGATTTTATACATGTCGTGAACAAGGAGAGTAACTATATCACGTGTAGCTGGGGTACAAAACAATGAGAGATGGGGATTCTTTGAGAGAATCCATGGTACTCCGCCTGAGTGATCTAAGTGTGCATGAGTGATGGCCACTCCTTGAAGATTAGAAGTATAAACCATATCTGGAAAAGTCGGTGGATTACCAAACTTCACACCATAATCAACTAGAAGGGTTTCATCTTGTTCTTCTAGAAGATAGCCGGCCTTCCCAATCTCCTTTGTGGCTCCTAAGAAGGTAATTTCTGCCAATTAGTAAACATCCAATTGAAATCGCCGCGAGCATCAAGAAAAGTGTTGTGACCTGATACAAAAGCAAGATGTGGTTCGTATTTTGGCAAGTGGGAGCCTACATCGCTATATTCCTCATCGAAATCGGTGATATGAATGACAGTCATATTAAACGAAATCTATATGAGTCACGCTCAACTCAATATATCGAGCTGGATTTCTCCCAGCGGAGAGAATTCACGTGGCGGAGGAACAGAATTCGGAACATTCCGAAGACAATGATATCGGTGATTCAACAGTTCTTGTGGGGTCTAAGAATGTCATGAGCTATGTATTGGCATGTGTGACTCTATTCAATAAAGGAGCCACAGAGGTCGAGATAAAGGCTCGAGGGAGATTGATTAGTAGAGCTGTTGATGTGGCAGAGATAACCCGGAACAGATTCATCCAGGACGTCGATGTTTCGGACATCATCATTGGCACCACGACTGTAAAGACGGACAAGGGCAGCGATCTCAACGTGTCAACAATAGAAATCACGCTATCAAAATGACCTTTGGTAAGTTTATTATTGCATTGCCTAAGAAGACCTATTGAGCTGTCATAGGTTTATTAGGCGAAGAAAATGAAACTACCAGTCTGTGTATTTGACCTCGAAACGGATATGCTTTGTCCAAACTGCCAAGAGCGTCTTGAGAGGGGAGAAATAACCAAGTTTGAAATCGATTTTTGTAAATGGATATTAGAGAAGAGAGATATTTATCCATCTCTCGAAGAACTCGAGCTGTTAAAGGCTATACAGACAGATGACCTTCTCATTCTAGTTGTAAAGAAGGGAAAAAAGCAAGTCTTAACATCCAATGATGATTTGATGGGTGAGATTGAAGAGAACTACGGAGAAACCTTGGTTGTAGAGGGGCCAGCCAAGCTCCATTCTACAATTCGGTCACTCATCAAGCCAGCGGTTGAAGTTGGCGTCAACAGCCTATATTTGCCAACTGGTGTCAAAGAGAGTATAGTGATCCTTAGATCGGAGGATAAGGATAGAATTGCCTACACAAAAGAACAACTAAGAGACATTGCTACTGCCATTGTTGGGGATCCGGTGATTTTCCAGTTCCAAAGTGAGCGTGAGAAGCAGGAAGAAAGAACAGAAGACGACGATGCATATGAAGAGAAAATGATGGATTTCACAAGACGGCGCCCATGAATTAGACCCGATTTATGGGATTATTTTTCATTATTTCCCTCATTATTATGGTTGCGTAAGAGCCCTTTATTATACTGAAGGAAAGATCGAGAGATTCATCTCTGCATTCTACTTTGAGATTGGGAACTTTTATTGAAACAAGACGAAGTCCTCCAGCAGAGTCAAGTTGCTTTCGTTCCGGATTTCGGAAGTCAATAAGTCGAATTCCTTCTTTCTTTAGCACCACTCTCAACAACTTAGATGGTTTTCCTGGCGGCAACTTTGTTGAATATCCGGGAATATGAGCTGCAAGACCGTATTCTCCAGTTTTCACGAGTTTTCTTCTCTCATCTAGACTTCGTTCATTTACGTACAACCATTGGTCTCGCCCAGAATGAGTCATATCTTGCTTAACAATGAAGTCACCAATCTGAGGGGTTTCTATTGATAGACCTCTTTTAGCCCGAAGACTGATGAGTCGATTGAAGATGAAGGATTGATATGCGTGAACAAAGAAAGCCTGCATGCGCGACGGAATACGGAAAAATGCCTTTTCATACTCTCCCGGGTGATTCATCAAGTACTCTATGACTTTGCGTTCATATCGAAAATCACTAGGGAGTTCTTCCAGTAGACTCTCATCCAAGTTCCCGGAGGCAATCTCTTCTCTTAGAGCTGTAATTTCTTCCGATTCATAATCGCTTGTTGTTGAGAGCATAAAGGATATGGCTTCTTCGAAGTCGTTTTTTAGAAGTGCCTTACCTACCAGATGGGTGAATGGGCGAACGACGCCAAATCTCTGGACACCGTAATAGTTCAACAGACTTGTCGCTCTCAAGGAATTGATTTCATTCAATCTCTCTTCACAGGGAGAATCCATCTCTCTCAGTACAATCTTGAAGCGGTTTCCCCACAAGTCGCCAATATGAAGCTGCGCTCGTGAATACTCGGGGTCTCTTAACCATATATCGTATAATTCGAGAGCACCCAGTTTCTCAAATTGACTGCCGGGAATACACATACGCTGTGAGGTTATTGCTCTCTTGTCTTTGAGCCCAGCATGGGTTACCAAGTAACGTGGAATACCAAGCGAACTTGCCAAGATACTTGCGACATCGAACGTTGTCAATCCCATTTTTTGAACTGTAAAATGTATATGTTTGGTACTGTCTTCGGGGTTTCTAGGAACCTGTTCATTGATAGGAGGCAGTGTGTTTGGATCGTTCAAAACCTCAAGGATTTTTCCACTAGGGGTAATCTCTTCAACAATGAAGTCTGCATATCGGTTTTTTATCGAGCCACCCAGGCCTGACCAAGAGGTGCTATACAGTTCAATGCCCAAAGTTTTCTCGATTGGGAATGGGGTCTCCATAGATTGTCACTCACAGAAGCCTGAGATGACCTGTCAATCTGTCAATCTCTTCAGACTTGGCGGGCCCGATACCAACTACTGTAGCAGTGCCTGAGGGAAGCTCTGTTAGTCCTGCATCTTTGACCAGTGCATATGGTAGACCCATATTATTTGCACCACGAACAAGCTCGATGAGTTCCTCTTCCGACTCCACTTTCACTGCAACCTTCTTCTGACCCTCTCTCAGCCATGCCTTGTAAATATCCTGTTTCATACTGCGTGTACGTTCACCCGCGCTGACCGCACCATGTGCGACTTGGACTGCAGTCTTTCCTGAACTCATGTCTAAGTCAGTTCTTACAGCAATTACCTGCTTATACGTAAATGACCTATATTTCATTGGGGACAATCTTCCTATCACGTTCTTCGTTTGGAAAGAGATGCAATATCTCCTGTTTCCTAGTCTAACTGTCCAATAAAAGTGTTAGATTTTTCCCAAATATTCCCTCATACTAAAGTAACAGCAGACATGAATGAGGGCAACAAATCCTTTTTCATTCCTGAATCCTAAATCATCCAATTCATTTAGGTCGGTTAGTCAGGGATGAATTCAGATCTAACACTTGTCCTCTGACCAAGTAACATCGCGAAAGAGTCCATGCGCCGGATTGACATTGTGAATATTCTGATAAAGTCCACCACCGACAAGCCCGTTTTCTCCGTTGTGGATAACAGTCATCCCCAGTCCACCACAATCCTCTCATTGAACGTCAGAATACCTGAATCTATCCATTTCCCGCGGACACGAGTGCATTGCCCAAGAGAATAAGAGGACAGACAATCATGATTATGCCCAAAGAATTAGAAAACGTCTGTCCCCTGCTTTAGGCAAGTCCAAGCCCCATATTGATAGCAGCGCTATTTCGGGCTAGCGCAAATCTTTCAATAGGGAACGGGATACAACCAGTGAATATGGATCCGTATGTATCACTGGCGGACACATAGTATTGGCATGTCATGTGGCATATTAACAAATCCCAATGAGCTCTAAAAAAAGTGAGATCCATAACATGCTCACGGTCTATCCACTCTGCGCGTCACCACGTAAGCAAGAAAGACAGGGCTGTGCCAATGCCGATTGTGGAGTCAAGCTGCGAGTCGAGCCAAAGGCTCTGAACTGGTGGATGTTTTACCCTGCATGCGATGGCTGGGCAAAGCTTGAGGAATAGTGAAAAAGCGATCTTTTGTTGTGGTGTTCGCAATCCCCGTTGGAAAACTCGAATTCAAGACCATCATGGATAGAATCTCAGAGGTACAGTAGAAAATTGGAGCGAAGCGTTTGGTGTTAAATTCAGTGGCCGCGTTCCTTAACGATTTGGGCTTACAGGAAAGAAGAGAAGCAGTGATGAAGCTTGCTGTTCTGTTGTCAAGACTCTCCTTGACTACGTTGCTCACAAGCGAGCTCGATGAAGCAGGAATTGGGGTCGAAAGGTATGCAAGTCAAGGCATCATCAAGTTGTCAATCGAGAGAGTTGAAGGTTCGGTGAAACGACGGTTGCGGATTGTCAAGATGACGGGAACCATGCACTCGATGGATATCATCCTTTTGATATCAGCTCGAAAGGAATCGAGCTTCGGTGTAAGTCGAAATGGACTAGTTATGTTTTTCTTTGAATTGAAGTAGGTAATATCCGCGAGTCACAAAAGGACTTCCTGTATTACGGTATTCTAGTAGCTATTTTCTATTGACTAATCAATGCATGCAACCCTATCATTGTGAAATGAAGTCTACTAGCTGCAGAAAATGCACAGCCTGCAGAGTATTTTCCAAAGTTCAGCTCAAGCAGTATGGGACTCTTTCATAATGAGTAGGTCCCATGTAAGCAAGAGAGCGAGATGAAGGATTGAAACAAGAGAAACACCAATAAAATACCATGGAAAATGTTGTAGGTACGCAACAGTCCGAAACCAGACCCCTTCAAAAGCCAATACGATGTCGAAAGGAAATAGCACGAAAAAGGCAACCCTGTATCTTATGACGAGGGGTATCATCACTATCAAGACAATATCGACGAAAGCAAGATACAAGAATATGGGATTTATGGAGATATAAGCATCAACGCCTGGAAGTGTCGGGGGATTTGGAACGCCCAGCTGAGCGGACCACAAGAAGTGTAATACGCCACGAATAACCTGCAGTATACCCAAAAGGAGCAGAAAGCCAACTGATGCCTGTGATTCCATTTTGATGCCTCTTTTTAACCTATGCAATCCGTTCAATAGTATCACTTCCCTATTTTATTCCTATACTTGATAGAGTTGAGATTTTCAGCGATTATTTGTGCGTTCAACAAGGATCATTGTTTCTTGCTAATCCCGAGGAGTATATGGATAATCTCGAACAGACCAATGGAGTATGCAGTACCATGGGTTTGGACTATCTTTGTATTGGCCGCTTGCCATGCAGCAATATACATTACCACAATAGACCTCTTTATTATTAGAATCGCGGACTATTATCCCTGTATGATGCCCA
>SDNP01000037.1 GCA_004524445.1 Candidatus Thorarchaeota archaeon
CGCTGGTCCGCAGAGATGATTTCTGGGAACAAGGCTCTGGAGCTGACTGCTATAATAGATAACAGCCCCGCCCTAATCGGTAAGGATCCGGGAGCAATACTCGGAATTGGGGAGACTGGAATCAAAATCAATACTGCAGAGGATGTATTACAAAGTACGCATGCTGATGTTGTAATCCATAGTACAATTACCTCAATCCAAGCTGTAACTGAACAAATTATCCCTTGCCTAGAATTTGGAATGAATGTTATATCCACATCTGAGGAGCTGATTTACCCCTGGCAATCATATCCAGATTCTTCAAATGAGATTGACACGGCGGCTAAAGCGAATAATGTTAGCGTCATTGCAACAGGCGTGAATCCTGGATTCACGACGGATCTACTTCCCCTGGTTCTATGTAGTGCCTCAGAGAGAATTGATGATATCATAATCTCACGAGTAGTTGACTTCAGCGAGTATCCTCACTTCCAGCCGCCCTATATGGGATTTGGAATGTCCCGCCCGGAATTTGAAGAAAAAGTTCATGGCTCGGTGTGGGGTCTTGGTAGAAATCCGTTGCCTGGCCGTGAACAAAACATCCAGCTGATTGCTGAATCTCTAGGTTGGGAATTGAGTGACATATCTATTCAGTATGACCCCGTCGTTTCGAAATCAAGAAGACCTACCAAGTGGGGATTTGAGATTGAACCCGGACAAGTAGCAGGGGTCACACAAATAGGACGTGGCTTTGTCGATTCAGTTGAAAGAATCATCATAGAATCAACAGCTATATGCCATCCTGACCAAGATGAAGACGACATGAGGGCCGGCAATCATATTCAGATAAAGGGTAATCCCTCCCATGACCTTTGGCTAGATGGTGGCACAGTTGAGCGGGGCGGATATGTTTCCAGTGCCCGTCAAGTGAATCTAATCCCCTTCATAGTACAAGCTCGCTCAGGATTACTCACTATGAGGGACTTACCAGCCATTCCTCCACCCTTTTCAAGCTAGGTGGTAAAATATTGAATTATGTTCAGTTTGATAGAAATTCTTTTATGCTAAATTCAAGATTATATGTCAATATAGGAAAAAAACACAATTGGTGAGTCAATGCCTGTACATCCATACATTCCTAATAGCACACCAGAAATCAAGAAGAAGATG
Organism: Candidatus Thorarchaeota archaeon; assembly: GCA_004524445.1. Taxonomy (GTDB): domain Archaea; phylum Asgardarchaeota; class Thorarchaeia; order Thorarchaeales; family Thorarchaeaceae; genus TEKIR-14. The sequence continues at coordinate 1,150 of SDNP01000037.1, forward strand.
CTTCAAGAGATTGGCGTGGAGAGCGTAGAAGAGCTCTTTTCCTGTGTACCCGACAACATCAAGCTGAAGAGGCCTCTGAACATACCTCCACCCGCTTCTGAGGCAGAAGTCGTCAACACCATATCAGGTATATTGTCCAAGAATAGGTATGGATCTGATCTTCTTTCCTTTCTGGGTGCAGGATGTTGGCCTCATTACATTCCATCAGTATGCAATGAAATTAACTCACGGTCCGAGTTTGTAACTGCGTACACTGGAGATGTATATACTGACCTTGGTAGGTATCAGGTCTTGTTCGAGTTTCAGAGTATGATTGGCGAGCTGGTTGGCCTTGATGGCGTAGGATTTCCTCTGTATGATTGGTCAACTGCATGCGGTGACGCTGCAAGAATGGCGACAGCCATAACTGGTCGAAAAAAGATCCTAGTGCCAGCCTCCATGAGTCCTGAGAAACGGGCTGTGATGCAGGCTCATGTTGAAGGTTTAGCGACCGTAGAGAAAATACCCTTCTTCGCGGAGGATGGTCAAGTTGTGCTTGAAGAAATAGAGGAGAAGGTATCAGATGAAACTGCAGCCGTCTACATAGAAAATCCCACCTACCTTGGTTATTTGGAGTCGCATGCGCCTGAGATTGGCGAAATTGCACACGGCCATGATGCATTATTTCTGGTGGGTGTTGAACCTCTATCCTTGGGACTCCTAGAGGCACCTGGAAAATACGGTGCTGATATAGTCTGCGGTGAGGGCCAGCCTCTTGGAATTCCAACCTCTTTCGGAGGTGCCTTGATGGGCTTTCTTGCCTTCAAGGATGAAGAGGAGTACGTTGCAGCCAGTGGTAATCGAATGATAACATTGACTGATACCGCCAGAGAGGGGGAATTTGGTTTTGCTTACATAATGCCTGAGCGGACTATTTTCTGTGCACGGGACAAGGCCAATACATCTACGGGAACTGCCACAGTGCTTTGGGCTATCACTGCTGCTGTATACCTATCTTTGCTAGGGCCTCAGGGCATTCAAGAACTTGCTGAGGTCATTATGCAGAAGTCACATTATGCTATGAAGAAACTGGGAGAGATAGGCGGAGTCAATACCCCAGCCTTCGATGCAGTTCACTTCAAGGAGTTCACCGTAGACTTCAATGAATGTAGCAAATCTGTGGATGATATCAATAAGGAATTGCTGCGTCATGATATCCAAGGAGGAAAGAATCTGAAGTATATGTTTCCCGAATTGGATGAGACTGCCTTGTATTGTGTCACTGAAATCCACTCGCAACAAGACATTGATAGACTAGTAGCAACACTTGAGGAGGTTCTATAATGGAAGGCGCAAATAATACTGGCTATCAGGCAGTCATATGGAACGAGCCCCTCTTGCAACAATTAACCAGATCTGGTCGGAGAGGCATGCTTATCCCCAAAGCATCCGAACAAATCATGAAAGAGGTCGGAGATGTATCTGCAAACATACCGCGGAGTATTGCTCGTGAGAAGCCACCCGGATTACCGGAGCTTTCCGAACCCGATGTCACCAAGCATTTTATTCGCCTATCCCAGCAGAACTTTGGAACTGACTCGGGCATAAATGCTGGTGTGGGCACATGCACCATGAAATACAATCCCAAGGTCAATGAAGCTCTTGCTCGATCTCCTGCGTTAGCAGGCTTGCACCCCTTCCAAGATGAGAGTACAGTCCAAGGAATCCTAGAAGTAATGCACAACTTGAATGAATGGCTCTGTGAGATTGCTGGAATGGAGAAATTTTCATTTCAACCGCGTGGTGGAGCACATGCAGTCTTCGCTAATGCTCGGATTATGCAAGCATATCACAACGCCCGTGGAGAGGCTGAACAGCGCGATGACATAATTACAACCGTGCTCTCGCATCCCTGTAATGCTGGTTCTCCAGCAGTTGCTGGTTACCATGTGACCATGTTATACCCCGAGAAAGAAACTGGTATTCCAAGCGTGGAGGCTCTGAAAGCGGCTGCTTCAGAAAAAACAGCTGGTCTAATGATAACCGACCCCTATGATACAGGAGTATTTGATGAAAACCTCAAGGAATACATCGATATCGTACATGAAGTGGGGGGCCTTGTTGCAATCGACCAGGCAAATGCCAACTCCATCTTGGGGAAAGTCCGAATTGGCGATGTGGGTGCAGACTTATGTCATTTCAATCTTCACAAATCGTTCTCAACCCCACACGGTTCCTGTGGACCTGGAAGCGCTCCGCTTGGTGCTAGTGAAGAACTAGTTGATTATCTGCCTGTTCCGACTGTTGATTTTGATGGGGCGAATTACTACTTGAACTACGATCGGCCCAAAACCATTGGAAAAATAGGCGACTTCTACGGAGTGATTCCTAATATCATTCGTGCTTACGCTTGGATTATGTCAATGGGGGCAGAAGGTCTTGAGGAAGTCTCAGAAGTGGCTGTAATTAACAACAACTATCTCATAAGTAAAATCCTAGGATTAAAGGGAATAACACTACCATGGGCTGAGGAACACCCATACAGAATGCAAGAAGGTCGATTCTCTCTAGAAGTGATGGAAAGAGAAACTGGAATAGGTATAGAGGAATTCAATCGCAGGATTATAGACTATGGTGTCCAACGTCTCTTCACCAGCCATGAGCCTTGGGTATTCCCTGAACCCTTTACTCCTGAGCCCCCTGAATCAGTATCAAAAGAAGATTTGGACAGATTTGCCCATGTCATAGCACAGGTTGCAAAGGAAGCATATAATTCGCCTGAAATTGTTAGACAAGCACCGCATAATTGCTCTGTGGCCAAGATAGACCACTCAACAGCTTCAGATCCAACCAAGTGGGCAATGACCTGGAGAGCATATCGTAAGAAACATGGGTGAAGAAACTGCCTAGAAAGAAGAACCTCGGTGTGGTTGTGAACCCAATTGCAGGAATGGGTGGTAGAGTAGGTCTCAAGGGTACAGATGGAAAGGACATCCTGCAGCAGGCAATTGAGCTAGGCGCAGAAAAACAATCACCCAAACGTGCCACTGAAGCACTGGAGCTGCTAAAACCTATTCAGAATGAATTGCAGGTCATAACCGCTCCGGGTGAAATGGGGGAGAATGAAGCACGGTCTGCAGGTTTCCAACCCGAAATTGTTGGGACAATCGATACAGAAAACACAACAGCAGAAGATACAGTTTCAGCATGTACTGAATTCCTGAAGAGAGAAGTGGATTTGATTCTCTTTGCAGGGGGCGATGGTACTGCTAGAGATATCTTCAAGGTGGTGGGAACTGACACACCTGTCTTGGGGATTCCAACAGGGGTAAAGATTCATTCGAGTGTTTTCGCAATCAATCCGAAGAGAGCAGGAAAACTCGCTTTGCTTTACCTTCAAGGAGATGCCATTCTACGAGAGGGTGAGGTTATGGACATAGATGAAGAAGCATTCAGGTCCGATCGAGTTTCCGCCAGACTCTTTGGTTATATGCAGACTCCTTACAGAAAACGCCTCGTTCAACCTGCCAAGAGTGGCACTCCTGCAATTCCAGATGAGCGACAAAAGCAGAAAGATATTGCAGAATATCTCGTTGAGAAAATGGATTCAGGTATGTATTTTCTTGGCCCGGGCAGTACCGTAAAAGCCGTAGCTGATGTTCTCAATATCGAAAAGACGCTCCTTGGCGTAGATGTGGTCAAAGCGGGCAGAGTCATACACAAGGATGCCAATGAAGATGACTTGCTTGGTTTCCTTAGTAAAAATAAGGCCTCAATTGTCGTAACGCCCATCGGGGGGCAAGGCTTTGTCTTTGGCAGAGGTAACCAGCAGTTCAGTCCCGATGTTATCCGATATGTAGGTCGTAGCCAGATCATAATCCTGGCAACTCCAGGAAAGCTGGCGTCTATTGGGCTAGGGATCCCTCTACGCGTTGATACGGGAAGCTCTGAAGTTGATACTCTCCTCTCAGGCTATATTCGTGTAATAACTGGTTATGCCGAAGAGGCGATGGTAGAACTCAGACCATGATTGAACTAGGAACAACTGACGTTCTATTCGTTGGTATTGGATTTCTCCTCTCCCGCCGGTATCATATATTCTGTACCATTATCAGACCTGACTTTAACTGCTCCACATAATTTGCATTTGAAGTAGCGATTTGAGCTCTGTCCAGCTTTTTGGTCGCCAACATATTCAAACTCATGCTCACATGTCATATTCAACACAGTTCCAAATAATCGGCGGACTTCTCTTTCTTTTATGCTTTCTCTAAGCGCTACGCTAAGAGAATCACAATGACTCCTCCTACTGATGCAATAACGCCCAAGACTCCTCTTCTATGGAGGGGCTCCCGAAGCAAGATTACTGCTGACACCACTGCGAATAGAGGAGTAGTTGCAGATAATGGCACAACGAATGCTGCGGGTGCCAATGCAAACCCCAAGGTGAGAAGATACCATCCAACCCCATACGCAATGAAGCTCCCCACCAGCAACAGCATGGCGATTCTGCGTGTTACCTTGAGAAAGCCTCTGTCCCTATCTATGATTGGAGCTGCAAGGAGAAGAGATACACCTCCACCTGCAGTCCTAAGTGTATTCACTGCAACTGCGCTCTCGATTGCCTCCGAGGATAGTAGTAACAAGGCATCATTGACAAGAAGCATGCTGATAGAATAAAGGAATGATGTTGCTAGCCCCGCGAAAATACCGCTTTTGCTCAGTGGTGATTCTGAATTTTCCGTATGATTTTCCATGCGTTGCGACAGCAGCCATATGCCTACGAATATCAACGGCGTGCCAATAATTGCCAGAAATGGAATAGCTGATCTTCCAATGAGGAATTCTATTACCAGAGTGAAAAGCGGATATGTTCCGACCAAAGAAACGGTTCTGGCAACCCCAATTTCTTTGAAACTGTGCATGTATAGCACATCTCCGAACGCAAGACCAATCACCCCGCTCCCAAAGGATAGGACTATGACTTGTGCGGGTAAACCCAAAATCGCTTGAGGCCCCCATAGGAAAAGCACCATGACAATCAGGATTGCCGTTGTGCCTGCAAATCGAAGTATGCTTGCGGATACCGCACTCAAGGTTCTCAAAGGCTCCTTGTATATTGTGGCAGCAACTGCAAAACAAAAGGCAGCGGTAAGTGCAGCAAGTTCACCCCACATATTTCTGTAAATCTCCCGTGTGCAATTTCTTATGACCGAATTCAACTGAATCAATGCAGTTATCCGTAATTCAATCAGTTTTCAAATTATAACAATGAAATTCACAGCTTTTTTAACTATGTTCCTTATCTACCAAATCCTGCAAACAAATGATACGTGGGATAGAGGATGAGTAGAACAACGCGACTTGATGACTTGGACCTTGCTATTCTGAGAGAACTGCAACAAGAGTGTAGAACCCCCTTGCAGGAAGTAGCTGAGAGTGTTGGTGCACCAACGTCTACTGTGCATTACAGGCTGAAGAGGCTAGAACGAGCAAATATCATTGAGGGCTATTATGCGAAATTGAATCCCGAGAAATTGCAGAACGAGTACATAACTGTAATCAGATTACAGGTTGAATTATCCCCTGGATATTATGAATCAATTGGAGAAGAGTTGGCTCAGATACCTGGTGTATGGGGTGTATACCTTATTCTTGGTGATTTTGATTTCCTAGTTATGACAAGGTCAAAGGGCAGAAAGGAGTTTATGGACATCATAAATCAGGTCCTCGAAATTAAGGGAATAAAACGCTCTTCAACATCTGTTGTTGCTAAGGTGATAAAAGAGGACCCGCGACTCGAGCTCAATGAAATCGGAGATTTCGCGTGATGCCTAACAAGCATACAGCGAATGTCAGTCAATGATGAGCATTTTAGCATAGCTCACTTAGAAACGAATGGCTTGCTTTTCTCTTGAAGATCTATAGCATGCATCAACCTGCTCGTGTACTCTCTGTGAGTCCTCAAGAAACGCTGTCCACTTGTTGGGCTTTCCGTTTGTGACGGAATCCATGAAAAACAGGGTTTCCTAATCGTTATTTTTGAGCCAAATCATAGGGGCATCACCGAATCTTATCGCTTCTCGATATTTTTGGTCCATCTTCTCTGTGTCAAAAAGAAGGGTATCTTCCCCTCAATCTCAAGAAAGTCCGACAAATCTAGTAACGAATATTTGGCATCAAGATGAGCATTATCCCATCTCTGAACTTTGCTGGTCAACCCGCTGGATAGTTAAGGGCAAATGGGCATAATTCCTCTTAATCAGCGACATGCCAGAGATATTCTGCCTGCGCGAACTTGCTTAGCTGGCTCCTGGAACGGTTTTCATGTTTCACTCCTTCGTCAAGGCGTTCGCCAGGTATGCGGAAAACGAACGAGCTCGCTCCATGTTTCTCAGCATTTGCACCCGTTGCCACCGTCGCCCAATTAGTTGGAGTGTCTGGAGAAAAACAGGATAGAGCTTCACCTTTGACTCCGCTTTGAGCTAGGTGTGGGATATTCGGCAATATCCCTTCTTCTATGAATTTGTCAATTAGATGAGGGATGACTTGATCTATGCCAATCCGCAAGAGCTTCTTCTCAGGTATGTTACAGAAGAGGTCGAAACCCCGATTAAAGTATTCAGTACACCTAACTCCTCGCTGCCGGCCATGAATCGTTCGCTTTCAGTAACACAACTATCTGTCCTAGATGATAGGAATTGTGGGCTATCTCGATGAGCAGATTATGCGCTAGAGGGGAATCGGACCATATTTCAAACTTCTTCATAAGGTCTTCATCCCGAGCTAGCCTCGTGAGATATTCAAGGTCATCTGAGAATTCATCCTTCAGAACACCAAATTTCTCATCGGTATCCATGTCCTCGGGCTTTGGCCATGAATCGGAATCGTTTGCCTTCTCTGCTTCATTGTCACTGTTGTATGCACGAATCATCATGTCTTGCCAATACCACATGTGATAAAGCAGCTCCCATGCTGATTTCTCGTAGCCTGGAATGTGTTTCCGAGCAATCTCTGGTTTAAGAGTCTCTAACATATAGTTGGGGTCCACATGGGCATGTTTCCCGTGGAGCATTGAACTAATGAGCGGTCTAATCCAATCCATTCACTTTACACCTTACCTATTTGCAGTAAACTCTCTTCTGCTATAAGGGGTATCCGTGGTTAGATGTCTTGCCATTTCTCTCTTTCCACGAAGCGTAACCATATGAACAACCAAGTTGCATAAAATCGGTTAATTTATTAGGAAACGCGGGTTGCATAAAGTTGGTTAATCGAATTGGTAGTCCTTCCATCGCAGCCTAGTAGCCTACGTTATCCAACTTCGAGGCAAAATGAGATCTGGTTGCAGCGGCGTGAGGAGATTCGTCCCTCTACCATAGCAGAAGAGATGGATGTATCAAGGCCGTATGTCAGCCAGGCTCATCGGATTGCAGAGGAACGCATAGAACAACTATTGATACATGCAAGCAGTGTGCTGAGAGTTGACCTCGATCACCTTGACACTAGCTATGGAATTGCTGTTGGATACTGCTCTGCTCTCAAGTCTGCTGTGTACTTCACATATTCACCAGAGATAGGAGTCCAGACGTGGTACCGACATGAGGGTGATTGTTCCGGGTGCGATAAGTACGAGGAATGTGAAGCAATCCTGTATCAGCTATCGAAGGAGTGGGATATTGATTTGCCAGTAGGATTGCCCCCGACTGAGAAGGGTGCATTTCTATTTGATGCCATAATGGGGGAATTAGAATGGGAGATTCGAATATAGACGACAGTCGCGATATAATGAACCAAGGAGTCTGTAGGATTCAGCCATCTATTCCGAGGGCAAACAGACATACACATGATACTGATGCAGATAATAATAGACCACCTGGCGCTCTATCCGGGATTGCGGTTGTGATGGTGCTAACAGGAATTCCCCTCTTATCTACTGTTGAGGGCTCCATAGGAGCGGCTATCTCAGGGGATTTGCTGCTATCCCTCAAGTATTTGTTTTACTTTGGAACTGGGGTGCTTATGTTTGCAAGCGGATGGGGTCTTGCTCGTCTGAAAAAGTGGGCGCTCTATGGTACGATATTGTCTCTCATCACGTTTATTGTTATTGTCTTGGAGGAAGGGGTTTTCAATCCATATCCATTTTCGCTAAAGCGAGTCTGGGCATTCATAGGGACTGCAATGAATCTGATGATGCTAATCTACCTTTTGAGCCCTGATACTCGTGACCGATTTGAGTGAACCCAAATATGCAGAAATATCGATGTAAGCGTATAATGGAGGAGACGGAATGAACGACCCTAATGTAGAAGATGGACACAAACTAATGGATGTAGGCGTGTGCAGGATGCAGCCTTCATTTTCAAAAGCGAATCATCACACACGAGAATCTGGCATAGCTGACGGACCCCCACCGGGCGGTCTATCTGCCATTGCAATCGTACTGGTTGCAATCGGAATTGAAAACCTGATTTTTGGACTTCCAGATCCTATGTTATTTATCGGTTTAGTGGACTTTGTTGGCATTGCATTTGCTCTCGTCAGAAGCGGAACTGGATTGCTTATGTTGGTTAGCGGATGGGGTCTTGCTCGCTGGAAGAAGTGGGGTTTTTATGGTGCAATAGTATCCAACGGCATACTGCTCGCGTATATTCTCATCGGCGCAGCTTTTAGCTTGGTCTATTGTTCAATACACCCAGTTTGGACAGTGGCAGGTATCGCAATGATTTTGATAATCATACATTATCTTCTACGCCCCGATATTCGTACTAGGTTTCAATAGGTAGGATGCAGTTATTATGGGTAAGAGTCATCTAGAAACACTGACGGAGAGTCTGAAATGAAAGCGCCTCGTGTGGAAGATACGTCACGTCAAACGAATCTGAGATTCTGTCGAATACATCCATCGTTTTCGACAGCAGATAGAAACTCGCAGCAAACTGCTAAAGGCGGTGAAAAACCCCCCTCTGGTTTAACTCTAATCGCTTTTTTGTTGTTGTTAAGTGGAGCAATGAATCTGGGATATGCTGCACTAGACATTACTACTGCAATCGCATCTGGCAATGGCCTGAGAGTTGTATTTGAGTCTGGTATCATTGGACTAGGCATTATTATGATCCTGAGTGGATGGGGCCTTGGCAATTGGAAACGATGGGGGATATTGGGAGCAATTGTAGCCAATATCTTATTGGCGGGATTTGCCACGCTCGGGGTGATTTTTGATCTTGACCCGACCAGTCCATTTTACATCCCTTCAGATCCTGTATATGCAATTATTAGCATAGCAACCAGCCTAATCATAATATTCTACCTCGTGAGGCCCGAAATTCGCCATAAATTTGATTAGATTCTGGTGTTAGAATAAGGTGAATGTCTTCGTTAATTTCAAAGAAGAGTCGAAAATGGGGAACAAAAGCAACGAATCGAACGAATGGTTGGAAGAAGAAAAGGGTCCAGAGAAACCGGCTGGGTTGACAGCGATCACCGTGCTACTTGTCATTAGTGGTGTTCAGTATGTCATCTCAGGTTCTTCTTGGTTGTTAGACTTCACGGCTGCCTATTACACTATTGTTTCTGCTATGATGCTAGTACTGGGAGTGGCGTTCATAATAGTGGGTAGAGGACTAGCAAACTGGAGAAGATGGGCTCTCTTAGGGGCAATTGTCATCAGCAGTCTGACACTATTCCTTACTATTGGAGTAGTCATTACGGGTATCTACGCATTTGACTATTCAATCATCCTCGGGATTGTCATCAATCTCACAATTATTCTCTATCTAATAAGGCCAGAAATAAGAGCTCAATTCGAGCAATACGGATATTCTTCTTCTCAGTGATGATGTGCTTGCATTTATTGAGACAGAGACAGCTACCAGTTGATTAACTACTTCAGTCTATTTTCGTGTGTTGACTCATCACGGATTTTGAAACACATCATGTTTCCTTAAGAGGTGTGACTCTTATGGTATCCACTTTCTTCTCCTCGTATAGCTCGGAAAACTGCTCGGGAGATAAAATCTCCTTCAGCTTCTCTTTCGCACCACTTTTCATCCGGTGTGAGATATAGGTTGCTCTCTTTACTTTGACCGGGACCTCAGACACGTCAAACTCATCCTGACTGTATTTACGCAATGTTATCTCCATATAGTCCCTCAGCTTCTCAAGTTGCTCTTCAATTGCATCTCTCTCCTTATCCAACTCATAATATTCTTGACAAACCTCTCTCATTTCCTCCTCAAATCTGTCTTGGAGACTCATATTACAACCCTGATTGTGGTGTCATGAACCATTTTTAGTCTAATTCAACTTGAACATTTTTTAAGAAGCGGTTATTCAAGCATCATCAGACGCCATCCCTCAACTTTCATGTCCTACTTCAACGCGACTAAGACCACTTAACGTTATATTGTGATTCTGGATCGAAGAAACTAGTCACATGATACAAGACAGGAATCAATTCAGCTATGACAGAAGGAGCAAAGACTACAGGGCGCTATGAGAACGCAGAAACTCACAGATTCTGGTCAGCCAAGATAATTGGCACTTTTGTCACCATCTCGTTTGGCAATATTGGAACCTCTGGGCATCGTGCATCCAGAGAATTTGGCACTCCCCAAGCAGCGGAGCGTTTTGTCATTGAACAGGTAAAGAGCAAAATTGCTGAGGGATTCAGAAAAGTGGATTAAACATGGGATCTTCGATTTATTCGAAAATAGATTTCTCACGGTTTTTGATGTGGAGTAAGACATTTCAGTGGTCACCTATGAGCATTAAACCGAGGAGCCAGATCAATGAATGTAACGCATCTTGATTTGACAGCGGAAATATGTCCCGATACATCTCACATTCATGTTGAGGGCGACGTGGTATTCAGTGGTTTCGGCAGCAGAATCACGTTCATACTTAATCCATCATTAGAGCTAATAAAAATTGAAGCCGATTCTAATGGAAAACAAATCCCATTGGAAGCCACCGAGGTTAGACCCTCATCTGATTTGTTTGTGCCCGCTGCACAATATGAGGTAGAGCTATCCGATGACTTGGTTGATGAGCAAGAAATCAAAGTTCACGTAGAATATGAAGGAAGAATCTACCGATATCTCTTTGATACTAGTAGAATCAGATCAGATTTTGTAGAGCTTGCTATCTATGCCATTTGGTATCCCATGGTTGACTTTAGCGACCGTCCATCCTACATATTACGGCTCCATGCGCCATCTGATTGGATTTGGATAACAAATGGGAATCAGGTAGATGAAAGGCCACCAACATGGAAAGCAGAGGGGCATGCAACTGATATCACACTTCATGGGCGGCCTAAGTCCAATGCAATTGACTCACAGCAGAGCGATTTGTTTTGGGGTGAGCCTCGAAACCTAGAGCAATTGAAACCCCTTGAGAAGAAGTTCAAAAATCTTCAGTCCGCTCTTGTATCATGGCTTGGTAGTCCAGACAACGAATCTTTGAGAATAATACTGGTTCCACGAGATTTTGGTGGAGGTTACGCAAGAAAGAATCTCATTGTGATACAAGATGATGTTGTTGAAGAATTGGAGAATAATGAACAGGCAATCATAGAATACTGGGGACACGAGTTCGCGCATTCGTGGTTCATGAAGACCACGGTTGGGGACTACCATAACTGGATAGATGAGGCGTTTGCCACATACGCATCACTTCTAGCAACGGAAAAAATCTATGGGAAAACAGAATTTGACCATAGAATAGAGAAATATCGAAAACGGATTGCGGAGGCGGAAGACTTGTCCTCGATAAAATCCATCAAGCGCCAAGATCCAAATGCTCAACTGGTCTACTATGTATATGGTACTCTTATCCTCCATGCGATACGCGAACTGATTGGACGAGAGAAATTCATCGAATTCATGCAGAGATTTGCACAGAAATGTCTCGAAGAAGACAATATAATCACTGATGACTTGATTGAGGCTCTCGAAACGACCACGGGAAGCAAATGGGCACCCTTTATCGACGAGAAGTTGTCTATGAAACCGAAGCCTCTCTGAATCTACCGTCTGTGGTCTGAATCCAGTAATTGCAGCTCATCGGGCTTGAATAAGTTGATAAACGGAGGAGCTCGGAGTGCTTGAGAATCATTGTTTTATGGGTTTCGTTTTCGTTCTGTAAGTGAGGCAAGTAAGATGGACCGACCGAAAGTAGTTGTATACACCGTAGCTTCGGTTGACGGAAGAGTGGCAATAGCTCCCAATAAGACCATGTTTGATGGTGACAATCGATTTGATAGTTTCATCACGAAGCCTGAAATCGATGTTCAGGAGCATTTGTTTACTATTCACCAGCCGACCGTCATTATGGAAGGAAGTGGTTCATTTGTTCCAGAGAATAAAGAACCAGGGCCGCTTCCGCGAAGTGATATTGAAGAATCCAAACTCTACAGGGATTTTCTGCCAAAGGACGTTGTGAATAACGAAGATCGAGCAGGCTGGTGTGTCGCAGTTGACGGTAGAGGAAGAATGAGAAATTGGGCCAAGACGTTTGATGACTTGCCTGGATGGCACATTTTGATTCTTGTTGGGTATCATACTCCAGTTGGGTACTTGGCATATCTTCAACGAGAAAAGATTCCTTATCTTATTGCTGGGGAAGGACAAGTCGACTTGAACGCTGTTTTCGTGAAACTGAAGTCCAAGCTGGGGGTTGAATGTATTCTCTCAACCGCGGGTGGCAAGCTGAATGGTGCCCTTCTCAGAGCCGGTATTATAGACGAGGTGAATATCGTCTTTCATCCTGGACTCGTAGGCGGAACGAATACCCCCATCCTTTACCAGTCCTCCGATTTGAATGATGATGAAAAACCGACAAGGCTAGAGTTAGTTTCAGTCCATGCAGATGGGGGTGGCGGTGTTTGGCTTCGTTATTTTGTAAAACAGAAGCACACCAATCTCTGATGTGATAGGAATGAAGGCAGATTGACGGGTTCTTTCATCCTATCCAGCGCCCATAATCCTTTTACCAAACGCTGGTGAAAAATCTAGTATGAAGAGCCATACTAAGTATCTGACTTTCAATGTACCAAAACGGATGGACTTTGTGCACATAACTCCGCAGATCCAAGATGCTGTCGTAGAAAGCGGTGTTGCGGAGGGACTCTGTCTTGTTAATCCTATGCACATAACAGCAAGCGTCTTCATAAATGATAATGAGGGCGGTCTCCATGAGGATTACAAGCGTTGGCTCGAGAATCTTGCTCCTCATGAGCCAATCAGCCAGTACAAGCACAATCGCACTGGAGAGGATAATGGAGACGCCCATCTCAAACGCCAGATCATGGGCCGAGAGGTTGTCGTTGCAATAACAAATGGGAAGCTGGACCTGGGCACGTGGGAAAGAATCTTCTATGGCGAGTTTGATGGCCGTCGTTCCAAACGCGTACTTGTCAAAATCATTGGGGAATAGAGAATCTAGGCAATCATTTCACGTGTGGACTGGACGGTTTGCGTTTATTCATGCGCTCTGCCGGGTGGTAGATGGTGCTTCGCATTTGACGGTGGCATGAGTAAGTACTTCCAAATAGCTCAGTATGAATTGAAAGATGGCACAGAAATGTTAGTCTTGGAACAGAGCAATATTCCAGTACAGAATAAAGTCGTTGGATTCTGGTCAGTTTGAGAGTTCCTTTAAATCCAATTCACTGACACGTCTTCTAATCGATTTTCCAATTTCTTCTATGTGTTTTCTAATCTCCTCTATCTCCCTACGTTTACGGACGACCTCGATCTCCTTACGGGCCTCCGTGGCCTTGTACTGCTGATATGCCTCTTCCCACTCATCTCTTGTTTCCTTTAACTGTTCTCGTAGGTGATTGTACATGATCTTCTTGACATGAACTGTGTTCTTCCATTTGAGCAATTTAGATTCTATTTCTGAATTTGCATGAGCAAGTTCTTCTTGTTTGGTGAGTAGCTCCTCCCGCAACGTCATTAATTCGGACATCTGCTCACTTATTTCATCCTCTCGCAGATGGGGCGAGTCTACCGCCATTGATGTGAAGGGATCTATTTCAGGAACACTGCTACCCGCTGGACTTGTGGTTTCTTCTGCAGATGTTATCTCGGGCGTGGAAGTGGGAGTGGAGATAACATCATAGGTAGTAACTCCTTCCATTTTTTCCTCCTTCGCCTCCATTGGTTCTTTCTCTTTCGGTTCGGTGAGACTGGGCTCTACTTTCTCAAGCATCATTCTGGTCAATTCTTCGAAGATTTTATCGATATTTTCACCAGTCAACGCGGAGCTTTCCATGAAAACAGCTTCCACATCTAGCTTGTCACTGATTCTCTCAGTGAATTCTTGCCCCTCTTCAGTTGAAACAGTCTTGTCCTCGGGGTGTTTCGGGCGAAGGTCTATCTTGTTTCCGACTATAATGATTGGAGGTAGGTTCTCTACGTAGCCGTGGGCCTCAACAAGCCACTTGGAAGCGTCATCGAATGTCTGCCTATCCACCACCGAATATGCGAGAATGATTCCACTACTCCCCTCATAGTACCGCCGTCGGAGCTTCTGGAAGAGTGGCTGTCCTGCTATATCCCAGATAATCAGGTTCGTGGGGATGCCCTCGTATTCTAATTTCTTCTGGGCAAAGTCAACACCGAGCGTTGGAATGTAGCTCGCTTTGAAACCACCTCCCAAGTATTTCTCGCGGATGCTTGTCTTACCGACGTATCCGTTTCCTATCAGGCAAACCTTGAATTGCCTTCCACCCACTTGGCTCACCTTTTCTTCTCCTCACGTTTCTGCGGTGGTCGTAATGACCTTATTATCTCCTGCAGTTTATAGACTTATTGCGGATACGCGAATGTGCATTTCAAGGGGCTCGGCTTACCAAAAAAGAAAAATTTTATCGAATTATCAAAAACCATAGCGAATTATGCTCAATCCTACCAAGTTTCACCGCGAATACCAATTCAGCCATTAAGGGGGATTGGGGTTGGTAAAACCGAGTTTAGTAAAAACCTCTCCACTGGGTATGTTATATATTCAGAGGATAATGCAAAATTGGGATTGGTCATGCATCCAGAAGAGAACAGACAAGACCTCGAAGAAGAAGTATTCCAAACGCTCAGTCATCAAATACGAAGAGATATTCTAAGAGTCATTGGTGAGAGCAAAGGGGCAACATTCACTGAAATTAAGAACAAGACAGGAATTGAAGAGAGTGCATCCCTTTCATATCATCTTCGTGAACTGGGCACCCTGTTGATTCATGAGGAGGACCAGTACAAGCTATCTGACCTTGGAAAAGACGCATACTCCCTTCTAAACAAGGTCACCACGTACTCTTCATCGAGTGCTGCTCTTGGTATCATCAAACAGAGGGTTAGGTCAACTATTATCGCTAATGCCTTACTATGGGCATCAGCACTAGCGTATCTCATTGTTGTTGAGAGTCCGCTCGAGTTTCTGACATTGAGTGTTTTTACATCGTTATTTGTTGTCAGCAACATAATCCTCTACTCAATCATGCAGTATACGAAATACCAATGAACTAGTAAATGGCCAACGAAATGAGTATAGGCGACGGTAAATCTCCTTCCCAGCTGGATTTATAGGTGATATTTGTAAGCCTTTTTCGGTTGGGAAAAATAATGACTAAGGTTCTTGTAGTAAACGGGAGTCCAAGAATGGAGAAGGGAAATACAGCGCGAGTTCTTGTTCCTTTCATACAAGGAATGAAAGAAGCGGGTGCAGATATTGATTTGATATACGCAAAGAAGATGAATATCAAAGGCTGCATCGGAGAATTCCATTGCTGGAGGGAGAAGATTGGAGAATGTATCTTCAGAGATGATATGGATGATCTCTATCCCCTTCTTAAGCAGTCGGATATTTTTGTGATTGCCACTCCTGTGTACATTCCTTTGCCTGGAGAGATGCAGGATTTGATAAATAGGCTCTGTCCCCTGCTTGATCCCACCCTTGAGTTTCGTAACGGGCGAACCCGTATTCGGTTCCGCAAAGATGTAAACATATCCAAAATCGTCTTGGTGGGTACAAGTGGTTGGTGGGAGATCCAGAATCTTGACACTATTCTAAGAATTGCAGAGGAGATTGCGTTGGATGCCAGTGTTGAATTTACAGGAGCAATACTCCGCCCTCATTCTTCTCTTATGACACAAGAAAATGAGAAAACTAGGGAAGTATACGATTCACTCCGTGCCGTGGGACGACAATTGATAGCTGAAGGAAAGATGGATAGGAACCTGTTGAAGACTATCAGTCAACCTCTGGTCACTAGAGAAGAATACTTTGGTCTTGAGGATTAGTACAACACTCTTCAATCAGTCTTGCCGGGAGCGCTTTCAAAGAACCAGAAATAGGACTTCATCAGTTTCTCCAGTATATCAAGTCCTGCTGGGAAGACGCCGTATATAATAGACTTCGCCCTCATATTCGAGCCGCACCAGTTGATTTCCCACAAGCATCGCTTCAACAGCGTCCCACGTGGAGTTCGTCTTTGCTACTAGTTTTTTCACGGCCTCTTCTCTCATTGGGTGAACGGCGGTGATGCCAAGCAAGTCGTTTTCCAAATCCCCAGTGGACGAAAATAGATTGCCTTCATACCCAATCAATAGCTCCGCTCTTTCATCTCCCAGTTTTTCCGAGAATATGCAGAATGCTTCGTTAAGAACCTCTTCTGGTGCAGGCATTACCCACTCTTCGGCAGGAGGGCGGGTGGGTATCGCAATATAAGCCTTGGAGACATTCAGGTCGGCAAGAAAGGTTCCTATCTTCTCCAATTCGTCGCTATAGTCAATACCATCAATCAACATTGTTTCTGTTATGATCTTCCCCTCATATTCGTTCGAGAATTCAGCAATACCCGCCAATATCTTATCTAGTCCTAAAGACCCATGAGGTCTGTTTATTCTTCTCCACAACCGCTCGGTTACAGCATCAACTTTCAAAGAAACAACATCCAAATCACAGAGGGCGGTCCGCACATTCTCATGCTCGATGAGGGATGAATTTGTTAGAATCGCTAGGGGGATATTGAGTTGTTTCACCAGATCTATTTCAGCCTGCAAATTGGACTCTAGTGTTGCTTCGCCGTCAGGAACAAAAGTCAGATAATCGATTGTTTCTTGGTTCGATTGAGATATTTCAACCTGTTTCTTGACTTTTGCGAAAATCTCCTTTGGTTGATAGAATTCCCTCCTCTCAGCAGCGAGATTGTTTGTTCTCCCCAATTGGCAGTATACACACGAGTAAGTGCATGTCTTAGCAGGTATGTTGTTGATCCCAATGCTCCGTCCTAACCGTCGGGAGGGAACAGGTCCATATGCGCTCATTAGAAAATCAGCTTTGTTTGTTTTTTATATCCATTCAGTTGAACTGTCTGACTTGACCATCTACATGTCTGTGAGGAACGTATCAAAATGATAGCTAGATCCAATCCTATCTTCTCCATCGTCTGCCGCGGTGCCGTCCGTTTCGCCTTCGACCACCACCTGGTATTGGTCTTTGCTGAGGTTTCCGATTGAAGAATCTAGGCCTGCTTATTTCAGGCAGAGGCGGTTGGCTTGCGTTATGACTTATACTTCGCACAGGTATTTGTCCGCTTTCACTCGATGAGTCTGATTGCATGTTTTCTAGATACACACTGTTGTCCCTAGGTGAAAAATTCCGGCATGCAGGGCCGTTGGCATCAACAATCCTGCCACGCAACATACATTCTCCGTTGCTAAAATGGATGCAATCTCCATGTGTTGAACTACCTTGTTGTCGCAAGGAACTATTCATCAAACAAAATATGTAACTATGCACACATTAACCATTTGGTATGTAGAAATAACTTAGTATTAGCTTCGTCTATTTCCAAGCTATTCCTGACCTTTTGCTCGTTTTGCAACCAACAGTCCGATTTGTCCAACAATTAGGGGAATGAAGCTGAAGGATAGCAGAAGTGCCCATCCAGATAACTCTGGATCGACGAGACTCAGAATGCCAGCCAGACCCGGTGTGTAAACTGGAACTATCAACAAACCCACACAGATGACAATAGCCAGCCATACGTACTTATTCTTAGTGACCTCATTTCGGATGAAGTGACTCTCCTTGCCACGCATGTTAAACGTGTGCCAGACTTGGGAAAAAGCAAGAGTAAGAAACAGCATTGCTGATGCTTTTTGGACAGATAGAGCCAGTGGACCTATGGCAAACCAATATCCAAGTCCGACTACTATCGTGATAAGTATGCCATACCCGCCAATCAACACCCATCGTTGTTTGTCGACTATGGGTTCATCAGGCTCGCGCGGATTCCGTTTCATGATTGAAGAGTCGCCTTCTCCAACCCCAAGGGCTAGAGCAGGAAAGACATCTGTGACTAGATTCAGAAATAGAATTTGCAGGGGAGTAATTGGAATTTGTACAGCGAGAATGGCAAACAACGCCACTATGAGAATCTCGCTCATGTTACACGAGAGCAAATACGACACAAATTTCTGAATATTTCCGAATATAGTCCTACCCTCACTTATGGCATACACTATTGTTGAAAACCTGTCATCACGGAGGACGATATCTGCAGACTCCCGGGCAACTTGAGTTCCGCGTTTTCCCATGGCCACTCCAATGTCAGCTTTTTTGAGCGCGGGTGCGTCGTTGACTCCATCTCCAGTCATTGCAGTGATGTCTTTATTGCTCTGGTAGAGATCAATCAGGTCAAGCTTTTGTTTAGG
The DNA here is from genome assembly GCA_004524445.1 of Candidatus Thorarchaeota archaeon. GTDB lineage: Archaea > Asgardarchaeota > Thorarchaeia > Thorarchaeales > Thorarchaeaceae > TEKIR-14. The sequence goes on from SDNP01000037.1 coordinate 19,848, forward strand.
GTTAAATCGTGCCATCAATCGGGCATCTAATAGGCGCTGCTTTTGGCTTTCATCTAAGTTGGTCATATCCTGCAGCTCTTGGCCCGTCACAATGACTGGTTCTTCCTCTTCTATCAACCCCACTGCACGACCAATCTTTTCGGCTGTCACGGGGTGATCCCCGGTAACCATTACCACTCTCACACCGGCCTCTTTGCATGATAGAATGGAATCTTTGACATCTTCACGAGGCGGGTCCAACATACCAGCGAGGCCAAGAAATATCAAATCTTCATAAGGGGCAGCTTTCTTATCTTTCAGTGTCTTCTGCGCTAAGGCAATTACTCTGAGGCCTTCTTCTGCTAGGCTTTCATTATATTGCATCCAATCCTCCTTGTCACTTTTAGAAAGCCTTGAGGTGCCGTTTTTTGTTAGTATCCGGGAGCTGTTTCCCAAGATGTCACCTGCAGCTCCTTTTACTGCAACTAAGTAGTCGTCATCCTTTCGATGGTACGTGGCCATCATATTGGCTTCAGGGTCAAAGGCTACCATCCTCTCATCTGGAAGTTCTTCTATTAACTCATCTCTTTTCATCCCTGCCTTGAGACCCATAATGCTCAGGGCAACTTCAAGGGGGTCTCCAATCGCACGTTCCTCTGTCGCAATCTTCTCTACGTCTACAGATGCATCATTGCAGAGCACTCCCACCATGATGAGTTTCCTCAAGACATCATTCTCATTGATGTCTATCTCTTCATCATCCATTTTGAACCCGCCCTCGATATCAAACCCCCTACCAGTTACTTCGACTTCACCAGAGTCTATTCTAAGTTCCACGACAGTCATTCGATTTTCAGTTAGGGTTCCTGTCTTATCCGTGCAAATCACAGTGGTAGTTCCAAGTGTCTCAACTGCCGAGAGGCGCCCCACCAATGCATTTTTCCTTGCCATCCGAAGCATCCCTCTTGCTAGACCCAGTGTTGCAACAAGGGGAAGCCCTTCAGGCACAGTAGCCACCGCCAGAGCAATTCCTGTTTCAATCATGAGATAGAGATCTTTGCCCGCTAATAAGCCTAGAACCACCACTAATGCGCCAATTGCAAGTGTCACCCAGGCAAGTTTCTGGCCCAAATTGTTGAGGCGTCGTTCCAATGGTGTGATTTCTTCTTCTGCCTGTTCCACTAGAGACGAGATCTCTCCGACCTGAGTAGCCATCCCTACTGCAACTGTGATGCCTTCTCCCTTTCCGCGTGTGACAGCAGTTCCCTTGAATGCCATGCAAGATTGTTCGGCTGTTGGAGTGTCCTTATCCACAGATTCTGTTGACTTGGAAACCGGGATGGATTCTCCAGTGAGAATGGACTGGTCTACTTGCAGCTTTGATGTTGATGTCAGGCGTAGGTCGGCTGTGACTATATCACCACTCTCGAGAATAACAATATCCCCCGGGACGAGGTCTTCTGCTGGCACCTCATGAATCTCTCCCTCTCTTCTGGCCTTTGCATTTACACTCCCAATCTTCTCAAGTGCTTCCATCGACCGAATTGCACGCAACTCAGTAACAAAACCCACCAAGGTGTTGACTCCAATTACAGCTACAATAGCAATCCCCTCCACGATATCACCGACAAAGAACGCGAATGAGGAGGCAACGATAAGAATTAGGACCATCAGGCTTTTGAGCTGATCCAGCAATATCTGCCCTACACTACGTGTTTCCACGCGGCGCAGCCGGTTTTTCCCATACTTCTCCAATCTTTCCTCGACTTGCTTGGAGTCTAGACCTTCTTCTATGTCTACGGACAGCTTGTCCAATACTTCCTCTTGTGGTCTATTCCAAGGCTCTGCAATCACTGCTTCGGACTTGGTTTGGTTGCTCATGATATCTACCGCTCTCTCGTGCAGCTCAAGATTCACTCACTAAGCTCGTGAAATGACTGCAAGATAAATGCATGGAAATATGCTATGCTATACGCTAACACGGTTAGACACAGTCAATTAAGCACAAGAGTCACCCAGCTGGTGTACAGACTACTAAAATGTTCAATCGGCTTACTGGGAATCTCTGCTCTATTTTGAAACGATTATTCAACTTCTTCATTTTTTGGATAGCGGAGTGACAAACAGGATAGAAACAAATCCTAATGGCTCCCGCCCTGACCCGATTAGCAAAACAGGATGCCCAATCAATAGGGCAATCGCTCTCACGACTGGTTTGGAGGTCCTAGCTAGGACCTGCCTTGAACAGTAGCAGAACTATGGTTCTATCGTCACCACAAACAATCATTTTCTGATATTTTTCGATTGCCTATCTGGTAGTGAAGAGCTTGCTCCTAGTATGTCTTTTCTATATGGAAGATGACGGATTTTTTCTAAAAATAGTAATAAGGTGGGGAAAGGTTCCCACCCTAGTTTCACTGGTCTTTTTCTCTGAAGTATCCAAATATTATATGCGGCGGAATGAACAGAGCTGGCAGACATGATAGGATAATCACTAGCCATTCAAATGGAGTGAGTGGCACTGTACCAAACAAGGGCCACATGAAAGGCAAATAAACTGTAGCCAGAGTCAGCACAACTGAGATCAGCACAGCAACTATCAGTGCCTTTGAGTTGGTGACATTGGTCTTCCACACAGGATGATACTCGGTTCTGCAATTCCAGACAAACAGCAGCTCGTAAGTAACAATACCGGCGAATACTGAGGTTCGTGCATGTGCAAGAGCATAACTCCATTGGGCACTAGTCCAGTCAACGAGCGGACCTGTTATGCCTGGAATCCAGCCCCCATAGACAGTCAACAGCCACATGAATACTATTGAAGATGCAATGAATTGTACAAAACCGCCAATGACTACGAAAGCTGCCAATCCCTTGTTCATCATCTTCGAACCTGGCTTTCGCGGTTTACGCTCCATCAAGCCCTCTTCAGGTGGATCCACCCCGAGTGCTAGCGCTGGAAAACCATCAGTAGCAAGGTTAATCCAGAGAATCTGAATTGCGGTAATTGGAAGAGGGAGCCCTAGCATTATCATGGTGAAAACAAGATAAATTTCGCTGAAATTAGCCGCGAGCAAGAATCTTATGAACTTTCGGATATTCGAGTAGATCTCACGCCCCTTCTCTACTGCGGTGACTATTGTGGCGAAATTATCATCTGTGAGGATTACATCCGATGATTCACGGGTGACATCTGCACCACGAATACCCATGGATATTCCCACGTCTGCCGCTTTAACAGCTGGAGCATCATTTACTCCGTCACCCGTCATGGCAACAACTTGATTTTGTCCCTTGAGTGTATTTACAATCCGAAGCTTATGTCCAGGTGAAACTCTGGCAAATACACTTGTATTTCGTACCACTTCGTCGAATTCATCCTCTGCCATTGTTTCAACTTGTGAACCTGTTACAACATTGCTTTCACTTGATATCAAGCCCACATCCATCGCAATTGCGCGAGCAGTCAATTCATGGTCTCCGGTAATCATGATGGGTCGGATGCCAGCAGTCTTACAGATATTGATGGCTTCAGTTACTTCATCGCGAGGCGGGTCAATCATTGCAGACAATCCAACAAATATTGCATTTTTCTCGACTTCGTCAGCCTCCCAATCTGGAATATTCTCGTCAAGAGGGCGATATGCCATGGCCAGAACACGGAGGGCGTTTCTGGCAAAGTCTGCGTTTATGGTGAGCAACTCCTCTCTCTTTGCATCACTGAGGGGTTTTACTTCCCCATCCTCCAGTATATGTGTGCAAAA
>SDNP01000061.1 GCA_004524445.1 Candidatus Thorarchaeota archaeon
CTAAGTAGCTCCTCTTCAATGTAGTAAGAACGAATAATGGGGTAGTTTCCCCTGCGTGTGGTATATCTATGGTCTTGTTCGTAGGAAGTAAGGTCTCCAGCGAGACGCTCTGCAAACGGATCTACTAACAGGGGCTCACTGCGCTCTGTTTCTTGGGCTCGATGATATGCAGTAAGACGGGCTGTGAATGGTACCGGGTGCCTTTGAATATCGGGGAATTGGCCTTCGCCCTCTTTGCGCTTATTCATATTAATTCAGCTCCGCCGCAGGGCGATGAATGAATTCCTTAGCAAAATCAGGCTTCCGTGGGAGTAAGGACTGGGATAACATGTATGCCCTGTACCTTAGTTCTATTAGAGAAGGTAGACTTTATCTCCTTCTCTGACCCTTTTCTTGGTCTTGATTGCAATCTCTTGTCCCTTATTTCCCTCTTCAATCTGCTCCCGCTCATACTCCATGGAATCCACTTCTTGCTCGAAATCAGTTGTTGCACCTTCTATCTTGATTTTATCACCGACTTTAAGCTTTTGAGTCAGCATAATTGCTGCCACACCAATATTTGCAAAATAATTTGTTACGTCTCCGATCTCTTTCATCTGTGTCACCTTTATCTCAAGATTATCAGTGGATGAACACATAGAAAAATGCTGTGTTACTAGTCTTTCAGCCACAAAAGCAGTTTGGGCAAAAATAACGCGATATCTGGATTGGAAATCATAGAAGGAAGAGGTAGAAGTACTCAATCAAAGGTTACCTTGAATCAAACCTTACCTACTTCTCAAGGTGACAGGGGTTGTGGGTGGAAGGGAATTGCGCCGGCAGAAATCACCGATTTTGGAGGGGGTATTGCTCAGGCGAGCAACGGAATTAAGGGTATCACTGTAATCCAGCCGACGCTTATTATGATAACATAATATTTCCATATATATGATATTGTCACGTATGTTGTCTATGGAATGATGTAAAGACCAACTTAATAATTCCAAATGTACGGTAGATTCCGTATGAAATACTGGGTGTTCGTAATCGTAATTCTTCTTCTAGTAGTTCCATCCAAATTAAGCAATCGAGCAATAGAACATCAGCATGAACCAACACATCTTTCGCAGGACGAACTCAACTCTGTATCGAGGGAGTGGAGCGTCCATGTTGCTTTCGTAAATTACCAACAACACTTGATTGATGAAAGCTCGATTCTTGAGAACTTGCCGACATCCAGAAGCTATACTATTGCTGATGAGCAATTAGAGTACTCCATCTCCTATGATATCACCTTTGCCAGTCAGAGCTACGCTAGCGAACTGGAAGATGTCATCATGAATAGCTCATTCAGCGGCATGGAAACAGGTTCATTGTTGGACGAAGATGCACTTGAACATCAGAAAGCGCATCCCAATGACCCGCAGAGGATATTCTATCCACGGGATGGCAGAGTAATAGATGCGTACCTTGTGGAGGATTGGATACACGACAATCCTGTAGTGGAAGCCCCCAAACCCGGTTATGTTCTATACTTCTTGAATTATTCAAAACTTGATTCATCAGATCATTCAATCGAACATTGGTATGATTATCATCCAGCAGATCCCGATAGTGAAGAAGAGCAAGATTGGTTCCGGTTAGAATGGGATAATAGCCTGAATCCTTCAGTTGAGTTGCAATACCCCGCATTTGGAGGGAGATACAATTTCTTCGTCATTGACCCATCAGCCGATCAATGGTATCTGCGGTGGGCAAGGATATGGTGGGATGAGGGACCAGATTACAGCAATTCACCAGAGTACTGCACCAAAGACCTTGAAGATAAGATGAATAGTCTAAACCCTGAGGATCCCCAACGAGCTGTCAAACTCAGTAGATATCTGAACGAGTGGGCTTACGATCCAGTAAATTACCTCTTCTTCCCGAATCAGAATTCGCCAACGTCTTTCGTGGATTCGGGATTCTTGAAGGGACTTGTCTTTGCAATGGACGTGGATGACGGAGTCACGGTAGATAGCCTGCGTTGGGTGACAGATGCTTATATGCAACAGACATACCTTGAACAGCTACTACCATTCATCGACTGGGAGGTGGACATAGAATTCCTAGATATTGCGGCCTATCCAGATTGGGATGAGCTCTTCTGGGATCACGCAACTGAATCAAGTGGAAAGATAATTGTAGATGGTCTGAGCATGTTCAATGACATCTACGAGAACATGCGATATCAGTATGTTGACATCTTTGCAGAGGACATCAATGTCTTTGGAGTTGTATTCATCAAGAAGAACATGGAGATGCATGTCTATGGAAGACAATACACTGGACTAGGGGGAGGAGGCCAGACCTGTATTTGGAAATCGTGGGAACGTTACTATCGTGCTGATGGCGTAACGCCGAAATCTGGAATCTCCTCTGTGCAACTCCATGAAACAATGCATGCTATTGGCATTGGACATACATGGGATACGCATCATTACGTTGGTGACTTCAGTCTGAGTCCTATGGGCTATTTTGCAAGTTACAATGGTACGGGGGCATTTGACAAGAACTGGGTCCAAAGCACTTTCGTAGACCAGATGGAGGTGAGGTTAGCATCTAGATACCAAAAACACGCAGGAAATATTGAGGAATCGGCTCTACAGAAGACTGCATATGCTCACGACAGAATCCTACAGTATTGGGGTATAGCGCATCATGAGTATTCCAAGATGAATTGGTCTGCCTGCCACTCGGCCTTGAAAGATGCGAATGATTGGCTAACGAGAGCCATCTATTCCATGTATGACCAAGAATTGCCTGTCATTAAGGAATGGGCTTTCATTCAAAATTCATCATCTGAGGGTCAAAATATCCTATGGGCCAAGGGACATGACAATCTGTCAGGCGTGGACAATGTAACTGCGCACATTGAAATCGATTCTGTGGAAACAATCTACGTTTGCGAAAATCACCAAGGGAACTGGAGCACAGGTATTGGAGCCATCCCGAGCGACTCATATGTACGAATCTGGGTGAAGGCAACTGATTGGGCAATGAATTCTGCATTTTCAGACGTTGTAGAGCTAGGAGTGGCATCTGCCGGTTTACCATTCCCTGAAATCATAATCGTCAGTGTCGCCATTCTCACCATTGCAGCGGCTTTATTTGTTTGGCAAAGAAGGCGAGCTAGGCCAGAAATTTGAACTGTATCCTTATTCCACTCTTTTCGTTTCTGACAAACAATGTTCTTATCAAAGATTGTTGAAAAAGCAGCATAATTCTGTCTCTAAGAAAGGATTTCGTAACATTTCTTTTATCAATAGCAAAAGAACATAGCTCCCAATGTATATAAGCACACATAACCACATAGCTTAAGGAAAAAGTAGGCACAAAACGTTTGACGTTCATTCCTGTCACATATTAGGCAGGCAATATCAATCGAAATATCAGGCAGAATCTAATCCTACGTTTTTCTTAATATCTCTGCCTGATTAAAATGGTGAAAAAAATGAGTAAAAAGAAAATAGTAAGCACACCAATTCCCGTAAGCAAATGGCCAGCTCTCGATAGAAATGGAGCCATCGTCAGCAGAATGACATCCGATCCTCAACCCACGGAGATTCATCTCGTGGTGGCAAAGCATGATGAAGAAGAAGAGCCATAGTGGCTTATATGAATCGAAGACTTGATGACATTGATTTTACATGAGTTAGAATTGAGTTTCGATTTTCAGCTCGACTGTGTTAGTAGCAATGATGCTTAGTTTGCCAGTGGACAGTTCGCAATAAAGTCCGCCCATAGGCTGGTGAACTCACATCTAACTCCTTATGGTGTATGAAAGCCTCTTCTATTGGAAGATTACCCAACTAGCCCTCTTATAATAGCTGTAATTTGGCATTCTCATGGAAAATATCCGTGGATGCCTTGATGGAAGCTAGCTAATTTTCGTCTTTCGCACTAATATTGCCTGAAGAGTCAGATAAATCAGGGATGACTTCAGGAAAGTCAGTTTCAGAGTTCTTAGCCAGCAATCCTGCTTTTCGAATAATATGCTTGTTCCATTTGTTTCTTCTCACACAAACCTCTCCCGGCTATATCCTACCGACTCATGTCTATTAAGAACCTTCCTCTATCAAAGCCGCAAAAAACACGTATGACACGCCTAAGGGTGCAATCCCATAACCCCAATGTATTAGTAGTAATCAGGAGTAGTATAGTTTGTGAGCAGTCAGCAAGGATTCGCAAAATGCACAGGTAAACTCATAGCAAAAGTCCTCATCGTCGGCGATGACCCTGCGTTACTAGCAGGTTTTCTAAGACAGGTTTCCGGCAGGGAGCTCTCCTATCAGCTTTATTCGAGCATGGGGATTGGCCTTGGCGTTGCTAGAAGGAGAATTCAAGAAACGACTGAGGTTGTAATGCAACTATGGTCTCTTCCAGTGGGAGAAAGAATCCTCGGAATTAATGCATCTATGTCACGTGGAACAAGAGGGATTATTGTTTTTGTAGACAACCTGAATTCTCCGACAATCGAGAGCATCTTGAGCTGGTTTGACCATACACGCTTGCATTCCTTTCACGTTGTCGTGTTAGGACCCAGATTCCCAGAAATAGGTGACTTGATGGAAACGATTGGCAAGTGGAACTTATCAATGGGCGAAGTAAGGGAAGTCCAAGGAATACACTCAATCATGGATGAGATTGCAGAAGACCTCATTTCAGATCAGCCGGGTCTAGGCAAAATTAGATTCTCGGTCCTAGATGAATCTGCAGTTATACCCTATGAACCTCAACCAAGGGTTGGCTCAATTCCCCTATGTAATGGAGAAGAGCTCGCGTTGCTTTCCAAATATGCGAGAGATAATGGATTCGGGTTGAATGGGCGAAATGCCGTCATTAATTTGGAAGAAGGAAGAATTAGAATCAACCTGGTCAGTGGGGAAGTCAGTCTAAAACCAAATATTTGTAGCGGCTGCAACCGGGATTGCAAGCGAGAATCAAGAATTTGTGTCGTCGGTATCGATGAGGGGTGGTCGTCACAGGAACTTGGCAAGAGGGCATTGCTTGTCATGTCAAAGCTTCATGCTTTCTCCCTGCGAAAACTCCCATTGGATGTTCAAAATCAGATAACCTATGCATCGAGTTGTGCTTCATTTCATCATAAGAAAGGCACAGCATCAAATTCATTCATGCCAGCTGATGATTCCGCAAGGAAAAATGAGAAACCGGATTTGCTTGATGTCGCAAAGAAGAGGGTGGAAGAGCGTAAACTATCCACAAATGCATACAGCATTCTAAGAGACTGGTTTAGAAACTTCCAGGACCGAACGGAGGAATAAAGCCATGCACATAATATCAGTAATAGGTGGGTCTGATAGCGGACCTGCCGCAGTAAGGGAAGCAGAAGCAATTGGAAAGGAGATAGCCAAGAGAGGGGGTGTGGTTGCATGTGGAGGATTAGGAGGCGTTATGGAAGCTGTTTGCAGAGGAGCCAAATCCGAAAATGGGATTACCCTTGGCATTCTCCCAACTGAGCATCGAGAACACGCCAATGAATACATTGACATTGCCATTCCAACGGGACTCGGATATGCACGGAACTTCCTGGTTGCCAAAGCGGGTGAAGCCGTCATTGCCATAGCGGGCTCAGCGGGCACTTTGAGCGAGATGGCAATTGCATGGTTTTCAAACCGTCCAATTATTGCACTTGCCAGTAGTGGAGGATGGGCAGAGAAGCTCGCGGGTCAGAAGATTGATGATAGGAGAAGCGATGAGATTTATCGCGCAGACACTCCCGAAGAAGCAGTCAAGATAGCTTTCGATAAGATAGGAGAGTAAGATTGGGCTTGAACTCAGCAAGGAAGATTGCAGAGAAAATCGAAAGTCACGAATTTGATGTGTCAAAAAACGATATTGATATTCTGACAGAAGAAGTAATGAATATCAATTATGAAAAGCCAAATATTATCGAAACACCGAAAAGCAAATTCATCTTTGTGGGCGACTTACATGGTGAACTTGATTCGCTATTCGAAGTTCAATCGATGCTGCGTAAATATCGAGAGTACTCCTTCATTTTTCTTGGAGACTATGCAGATAGAGGGCCCAAACAAATTGAATCCATGAATCTGGTTCTGTCACTCCATATCCTCAATCCTGAAAGAATTATATTATTGAGAGGAAATCACGAATCTGAAG
>SDNP01000038.1 GCA_004524445.1 Candidatus Thorarchaeota archaeon
ATTCCGCGCGCGTATGATTTAGTTGGGGATATTGCAGTACTTGAGGTCCCAGAAGAACTTGATGCAGTTAAAGAGCAAATTGGGGAGCACTTCTTGAAGATCCACCCGAATTTTGAAACCGTTTTGAATAAGAAGGGTGCCATTTCTGGTGTTGTGAGAGTAAGAGAATACGAATTACTGGCCGGTGTCTACAAGACTGATACTATTCACACCGAATATGGCTGCAAAATTGCAGTGGATTTGGCAAAGGCATACTTTAGCCCTCGGCTGCTCGAAGAACATCACCAAGTTGCCCAGCAAGTTGAGGACGATGAGCTAGTAATTGACTTATTTTGTGGCGTTGGTCCATTCCCCCTTCATATCACAAAAAGGTCAAGAGCTGGAGTTATGGCAGTTGACATAAATCCTGAAGCCATTCAACTCCTGAAGAAGAGCATTGAACTAAACCAACTCATAGGTGAAATACAGACCGTAGTGTCAGATGCACACAAGTTCGCTCAGACATCGCCCCCACATATCGCCAATAGAATAATCATGAACCACCCCTCTGGAGCTGAGAAATTTGTTTCCGACGCTTGCCAGTTGATTAAGCCTGGGGGGGTGATTCACTACTACGATTTCATGGCTGAACCCAATCCAGAAGAGCAGATGCTGACAAGGGCTCGAAATCTGATCGAGGCAAACAATAGAAAGTTGATGAAGATTTCACGAGTAAGAAAAGTGCGTGACAGTGCTCCACACGAATATCAGATGGTGGCAGATCTTAAGATCCAGTAAGGAACCTTAATTCGCAGTCAATCTCAACATCAGACCTCGCAATTCTGTCAATGAATTTCCGACTCAAATCTGCTGCTGCCTTGTCAGCACCCACCATCAGTGTCCTATCACACTCGTATCCACTGGTTCTAGCCACCATACTAACAGAGTCTTTGTAGGTCAACCCTGGAGACCCATGCCCGATGACAATCTCCTTGATATTACCACTTCTCATTTCGAGTTCAATAACCGTCGCTCTTTTGGTAGCAATATACAGAACCTCTTCGGATAGGTCATTAAGTGCAATTGAACATCTTACTCCTACTATACAGGTGCCAGCTGTGGTTAGATAATCTTCCTTTGTTAGCTCCATTGTTGATTTGTGAGTGCTAAGGATATTTTCATGTCCCCGTGCAGAGAAAATGACTCGAATCATACTCACTATTATTTCTCAATGCTTTTATCAATCCAGTCATTATTAGAAATGATTCCTATGAGTGAGAATGAGTTATCCCAGAAGAAACAACAGCTCATTGATAGCCTGAAAAAGAGGGGATATCTAGAGAGCGAAAATGTGATCCGTGCATTTAAGAAAGTACCTCGGGAGCAATTCATTCCCCCCGGAAAGCGGGGGATGGCGTATCGTGATCATCCGTTACCTATCGGGCATGGTCAGACTATTTCTGCTCCTCATATGTGCGCAATAATGTGTGAGCGCCTTGGCCTTGAAGAAGGGCACAAGTTATTAGAGATTGGCGCTGGGTCGGGATACCATGCTGCCTTATGTGCAGAGATTGTTGCGCCAGCTGGCTCATCTAACCCCGGTCATGTCTATACTATAGAAATCGTAGAAAGACTGATTGACTCTGCCCGTGATAGTCTTGAAAATGCTGGGTATTCCCAACATATATCATTGATACATGGAGATGGAGGACAGGGGTATCCTGTTGAGGCACCATTTGATAGAATTCTAGTCACAGCAGCAGCACCATCAGTTCCGCAACCTTTGATAGATCAATTGAAAAACAACGGTCGAATGCTGATTCCTGTAGGGTCACGAGGCTTTTATCAAGAACTCATGATGATTGACAAGGATTCGAACGGCAAGATTAGCAAAAAGAAATGGGGTGGCGTTGCATTCGTTCCACTTACAGGTGAATTTGGCCACTAAGTCGCGAGGTGCAAAGGAACCAAGGCGAGTTCTACTTTATCACCATCTTTCAAATTTAGTTTCTTGCGAATATTCATGGGTGCAATGACCTCCAGAATATCCTTTCCATGATGAGTTCTTTGGGCAAGAACGATTGCGGCCTCGATCTTTCCATTAACAAGCACTCTGTAACAGATTACATCACCGAACGTTCGTCCCTCTTCTCTGAAACCTTGAACAACTAAAGGTGGAGAATGTTTCATTCTACTTACTGCCTGCTGAGCCGTTTCGCCTGAAACTTTTACGTTGAGAGTACCGAGATAGGGTTTGAATCCCAACGACTCCTCAAATCGGTCAGAATACATATCCACATAGTATGCCCCCTCTCCGAGACCTCCTACAACAGTACCTTCAATTCTAATTTCATCCTTTGGTGGAGCAAAGGCAATCTCAAGGTTACTAAATACCCGTGCCAATTGATTGCGTCCTTTTTCTGTAAGTCTAATACTCATTCCACTAGCAGTGTGTACTCGCACTACATAGCCTTCTTCCAGAGATGTCGCAATCCGTCGTGATGCAGTTTGTTGGCTAACGCCGAGATCATCACCCAACTCACTGGTTTTTACTATGACACTCTCATGAATGGCTCCTTTCATTGCTAGTTTATACAACGCAAACCAGATTTCAGGCTCAATCAATACAATCCATCTCCAGTAATCATATTCCTACTTTGTATCGAGCCGATTTTCAAAATTGGCTAGTTGCTCTATCAGCTTTTCTTGTCTCACCGCTGTCGTGACATCCCCTCTAGTTTTTTCGACGATTCTCCTTGCAACATCAGACTTCCTTCTTAGATTACGGACAAGCGAGTCAGGGAAGTCGAATGTCTGTAGTTCCTCGAGAATATCCTCCATGATGCTGAGAAGTCCTTTGGCGCCATCAACATCATCGCCTCTCAGAAGTTCCAGAGATGCACGTCTCAGCTCTCCTATTGTATCTGCAAGTCCAGTGAGGTACGGTCGGGCAGGAATACTATATTCTTCTGGGCCTGTCAATCTCCGTTCATTGAGTATGGAGAGGACATTTACTGCCTCAGTTAACTCTTGATATGCTGTATCGAAGTACTTTGAAACGGTAACAAACTTGCTCTCACTTGCTAGTTGTCTTCCTTTCTGAATCAGTTCGTACGCTTCATCTACTTTCTTATGTGCATCATCGAACTGACCACGATGAGATGCCTTTACGGACTGACCGCATAGTCTGACAGCATCTCTAGAAACAGGAAGCACCTTCTCTCTAACCTCATCATCTGCTTCTATTTCTTTTCTAATCGGCTCTAGCAGTTTACCTATGTCCATCCTTTTCCCCGTCGTATCTCTATCCGAGCCTCTTAATTTGTTTTCGCCGCGACAAAAGCACAACTTTGCTCTCGATTTGTTCATCCAAAAGATAGTATCCCGTCAATGCCGCCAATTTTTCTGAGAATGCTCTGATGTCATTATGTGATGGAGAATTGGTGATAGATAACCTCCCTCTGGATGAACCAATGTTCATGTATGCTTTAATCTCCACAAAATCCGGTTCTCCAACAAGTATCATGTCGGCATAGGAGCGCACATCATGCATATTCCTCTGTGCGACCATGGTAAGACGATTCACAGTCCTGCAACTGATGCTCTGTAAAAGCTCTTGACTTTGCAACAATTTCTGCCATGCATCATTAATCAGAGGGTGAAGAAGCTGCCGATGGGTTCTCTCATCAGGAGCAGCAATTGTAACGTATAGCTGAGTTGGAGGCGTGATTTCTTCTAGAACTTCAGGAAGAGTTCCATTCGAAACCAGAAAGGAAGTCATTCCTCTGTTATCAATTTCATCTATCAACTCACTTAAATCGGGATAGAGTGTAGGCTCCCCCGCAAGTGAGATTGCAACATGTTTCGGATTTCGTGCTTCACGATACATCCTCTCACTCACATCAGCACCAGCTTCCGGGTTATACCCGCCGAGTGAACGGAGATTTGCCATAATTGTAGCATCAAGCAACTCCTTTGCAGGAAGTGTGTCTTCAGGCTTTACATCAATCTGATTCCAATTGACTGAAATGTCTGCAGGTGTCACTCGCCAACAAAAGTCGCACACTTGTGTGCATTTATCAATTAGAGGCGTCATTTGAAGACAACGATGTGACTCAATCCCGTAGAATCGTTGCTTGTAGCAGGTATCCCCATACAAGAGGCTCTTTTTCTGCCACTGACACGCCTTGAATGCACCACGTTCGCCCAAGAGATGGTATCCTTGACCAAGGAGTTTCTCTCGTAGTTGGGATGGCATGGTGGTATCCAAGACTCTCATCAAATGCATGACTTATTGGCATCTATATCAGCATTTGGCAATGTGCGATTTCTACCGGGGATAAAGAAATGGCTAGTTTTCTTCAAGTTGCTTTCCCAGCAATTCTTGGTTGTACCAAGACCCCGTCATCATACCTCTTCTTGAGAGGTCGCCCAACTTCGACCTTACCTGTTCAGGTAGTCTGCCTGCAGGCTCATGTTCAAACTCACTACCCGGCAAAGGCATGAAAATATGACCGTGTATCTTTGCCCCCATTTCTACTAGTTCATAGCAAAGTTCAAGGGTCTTCTCAAGCCTTTTCTCAGATTCTCCTGGAAGCCCAAATATCATGTCAACATGAGGAGTGAAACCGTTCTGTAAGGCACAAACAACTGCATCTACTCCTTGTTCAACAGTGTGGTGTCTATTCGAAATCTGAAGTACTCGATTACTCCCCGATTGGATGCCTATTTGCAGACTGTCATTTGCCACGTAATTTCGAAACATTTTGAGCAAAGAATGATTAACAAACTCTGGCCGTACTTCCGAGGGAAACGACCCAAAGTATAACTGATCCAGACCATCTACAGAGGTGGCCCTATTTAGAAGGGCTTCTAGTTTTTCCGGGTTTGGTTTTGCCCCTCTCCCACCGTAGCACAAAGCATTCGGAGAAAGCAACCAAGCTCGCTCAAAGCCACTTCTCATTACTGCTTCTCGTAGCCAATGCACAATATTCTCGATACTGCGGTGTCTGACAATCCCTCCAGACAGGAATGGTGTGGCGCAAAATTTACATCGGAAAGGACACCCTCTTGTGACCTCTATTGGACCAACTACGTTCATTCCCAGCGCGAATGGAGGATAGAGGTCAAGGTCAACCTGCATGAGATCTCTAGGTTTTGGCACATTTTTTGTACCGGTGGTGACCACTCCTGGGATATCACTCACATCACCTTCATCCAATATTCTCCCAAGAAGAGCCGGAAAGGCATACTCCCCCTCTCCCACAACTACAAAATCAAAGCCCATTTCAAGAGCATCTCGGGGCCTTGCTGTGCTATGCGGTCCTCCTGCCACCAAAATTACATTGTTACCGTATTTTTTCCTAATCTGTTGTACTTCATTTCGGACTCGTGGAACTTGTGTGCTCATGACAGAGAAAGCGGCTATGACATGTCCGTGCTTCAGTCGGTTGGCGATGACCGAGTTAAAGCCCCTGACGGGAGCTTCAATGTGCAAATTTTCGAAACGCTCATCTACCTCGATAGCCCCTAATAATGCAGCAAGACTATATCTTGACTTATGATGGGCTCTAAAGACCAACGAATTAGATGTCAATTAAAACACAAGCACTACTCTTCAACGGTCTTTTCTTCAACGCCGTCCTCAGTAACAATCATGACTTGGATATCTCCGCCAGATTGTACGTCTCGTGCAATACCCGCCCGAACCGCATTGACAGAAATATCTTCAGCCTTTTTCAGAGTTAGGCCTTCCTCATATTCGTTCTCAAGGACACCAAGTGCAGTCCTGGTCCCAGTACCCACAGCAGTGAAATCGTCTGGCATCAGCGATCCGCCCATATCCAAAGAATACAATGCCGGGCCGTCTTCATCTACGCCTACGATGAGAGTCTGCACAAATAGTGGAGCAAATCTTCTCGCGTAGAGCGTGTTAGCAACCATCTTTGCGAGGGTCTTGACTGAAATGCTTTTCTCTCGCTCAAGTTCATAGAGTTTGATTTGTGCCTTTAGTCTATTAACTAGCATCTGATAATCCGAGGTCAAACCAGCAGATGCAAGTACAATTGAATCAGTAAGCTTGAATGCTTTGACACCCTTTTCACTAAGAACCATGGTGCCCCAGCTGATGAGAGAATCAGTAGCGACTACTACACCATCTTCACACTTTATGCCCACTACAGTCGCGCCTGTTGGTAAACTCATTATTCTTCATTCCTGCTCTGATTTGACTTCTACAATTTAGGGGCTGTTCCATTCCTTTTAAAAGATGTTCTATAACCTGTTTGAGTTGAGAAGCATACTCAATTGGTGGCGCATAAAATGGCATCTCTTAATCCGTTCAAGGACATCCCCCCTATTTTGACAGCTGAGGAGATTATAGAGTATGCACATAAGCACTCAAAGAAGCTGAGCATGAAAAGTTCCTACCAGCTCACGAAGGTAGATCGTACAAAAATCCGTGAGGTTGCAAGGCTTCAGGAGTTTGTCAAGCTGGTCAAGACAAAACTGAAACAGATAGTAGAAGAGTTTCCATCACTTGATAACTTGCATCCGTTCTATATGGAATTGGCTGAGATCCTCATTGGAATTGATAAACTGAAACGGTCGCTAGGAGCGGTCTACAACTGCATTCCCCCTATCAATGATATTGCGGATAATCATCTTGAGGCCATCAAACTATCGAAGGATTACAAACGAATGAAATGGAGTCGCAGTGCAGCAAAAGGAAGAATTGCATCTATAGTAGAGAGCACATCTGAAAACATTGACTTCATAATCCACGCAAAAACCGCGCTATCGAAACTTCCAGGCATTCTTCCAGATTCTCCTACCATTGTATGTGCTGGGTTTCCAAATGTTGGGAAATCTACTTTGGTACGACAAGTTTCCACAGCTGAACCAGAGATTGCCTACTATCCATTCACGACCAAGAACGTAATCATTGGTCATCTGAAAATAGGAGACCATATGGTGCAAATTGTTGACACCCCTGGTGTGCTAGACCGTCCAATGAGTAAAAGAAATGATATTGAAAAACAAGCAATAACTGCTCTCAAGTATCTTGCAGATGTCATAGTATTTCTAATCGACCCGTCTGAAACCTGCGGATGGAATATCAACGATCAAATGGGTCTACTGAATGAAGTACGAAGAACATTTCCTCTTGTACCAACACTAACAGCTCTCAACAAAGTGGATATCACTCCTGAAGACAAATTGAAGGATGCCCGTGAACTACTCCCAAACGTCTATGAAATATCCGCCTTGAGCGGGGATGGTGTAGGAGTTCTTTTGAAAGATGCAACAGGAGAAGTGGACGTTAAATCAATGGATGAAGCTATAGAAGAGTACTTGGAATCAATCAAGAAGGGTGATTCCAACCCCTTTGATTGAGATAACTCCAGTACCATCCGGTTTCGTTTCAATCTTATTTTCAACACCTAGAATCTGTTCCGCCACCCATATATTGGTCTTAAGATGAGACGAAATCTCAGACACACCAATCCTACTAGTCCCTTCTGCGATTGCAAAATATGGTACAAGCATATCTGCCAAATGCATATCAACCGCCATCCCTGCTAAGATTTCTTCTAGCAGACGTTGGGCCGCCTCTTCTCCTACTCTTTCGGCCCTTTTCCCTCTCTTGCCTAGACTATCAGCACCCAATCGACAGCCATCTCTAGATTCGGCCCAAAGAACAATACCACTTCCCGCTCCCAAATGAGGATCTTTCTTCTTGGAATATGTTTCAATCTCAATATCTATGTTTTCGATGCCTTGCTTCTCTAGCGTTTCCTTTGCTGCCTTTGCTTGCCTCTTGGCCACATGATTCGGAAGTCGAACACAGTGCGATATACCTCGGATGTGTTTCAATTCTCCAAATTCAATCATATCGAGCGGTTTGATATGTTCAACAGGCTCTATGGTGGCTATCACCTCACCACCCCCTCTTGGATAATGTCCCCTCTGCTCCACATCAAAATGAGTTCTTGGTCCCATTTTTTCCAGAACCCACGCAAAGACATGGTTCATATAATCCATTGGAGGACTCCATGCAACATCTGTTCCCCCTTTAAGATTGAATTGAACGGGATTCGGTGATAGAACTGCCGGTGGAAGCACTGCTTGTAGAAGCAATGATAGAGATCCTGCTGTTCCGACATCTTGAGTGAATTGTCCATGAGTCCGTTTCTTTGGAACAAATTCCACCTCTTTGGAGCCAACCTGTGCACCTTTGATTTCTGCGTTTACTAATTTGCCTGCCAGCTTTATGCCCGCCAAATGTTGTTTCTTCAATCCTGGTTTTGGTCTACCCGCGCGAATGCTTGTAATCCGAATTGAATTCATAGTTAAGGCTGCAAGTGAAATGGAGGTCCTCAGAATCTGACCTCCACCTTCTCCATGGGAACCATCAATCTCTATCAAATTACGCGACCTCTATATTTGATTAGTACTGTAGTCTTTAGAAACCCTCCCCTCTCGTATAATCGACGGTGCCTAATCCTTATTTATATGACAAGGTTTCTTGACAGGGTGAAAAAATGCGTTCGGTCTTCATAGGTCGTTTTCAACCGTTCCATAAGGGGCATCTACACACCGTTAGGCAGATTATTGAGAAGGATGAAGATCTCATAATCGTCATTGGAAGCTCTCAATATTCTCACACCCCGAACAATCCGTTTTCAGGAGGAGAACGCGTGATGATGATTAGAGCGGCTCTTCTTGAAGCTGGCCTTCCTATGGATCAAATCGACATAATTCCACTCTCTGATATCCACATCCATCCCCTTTGGGTATCACACCTCAAGAGTTTCGTTCCCTACTTCGATAAGGCATATACGCACAATCCATTGGTGCGACGTCTGTTCACTGATGCCGGTGTTCCAATCGATGAAACTGACCTGCTGAAGCGAACAGCTTACAGCGGCAATCATGTCCGGGACCTCATCAAATGGGAAAATGACGAGTGGGAGGCCCTGCTTCCGAATGCAGTGGTTGAGATAATCAAGAAGAATAAGCTGGATGAACGCATCAGGCAGATTGGTGACACCACTCTAAAGAAATAGAATCGTACAAGACAGACTTTAAATAAGGAATTATATCGAGATAAAATCGGTGGACGTTAATGCTAGGTGAATGCGTTCCGAATATTAGTTAGTCTTGTTCTCTGTCCTAGTCAGTATAATATCTTTAGAAAGAATTGCATAGAGATGATGGTATGAACGGAAGTGAATCAGATAACAACGAGAAGCAGATTATATTCAATATCAGTAAAGAGGAGAACTTTCCCGATTGGTATACTGAGATCTGCAGAGTAGCAGAACTAGTGGACATCCGGTATGGCGTAAAAGGCTTTACTCCGTTCTTACCGTGGAGCTTCATGTCTATGGATATCATGTTTGACATCTATGAACGCACACTGAAGGGAAAGAAACACCTACCCATGCTATTTCCTACGGTTATTCCTGAAGGAAATCTAACAAAGGAGGCTGACCATGTTGAAGGGTTCACTCCCCAAGTATTTTGGATAAAAGATATTGGCGAGGGAAAGGAGTTGGAAGAACCCTTGGCTCTGAGGCCTACTAGTGAAACAGCTATCTATCCACTATATTCTCTCTGGGTTCGTAGTTGGCGAGACTTACCAATGAAGAGGTATCAGAAATGCTCAGTCTTTCGCTCAGAGGTCAAGAGCACTCGCCCCTTTTTGAGAGGCAGAGAATTCCTCTGGATTGAGAGTCATAATGTCTTTGCTACACATGAGGAAGGCAAGGCACAGGTCATGGAAGACCTTGAAACCACACAAGAAGTTGTGACCGGAGAGTATGGGATTCCCGTGATGATCTTTAGAAGAACTCAGTGGGACAAGTTTCCTGGTGGAGTAGATACCTATGCTGCAGACACCTTGATGCCTGATGGGAAGGTGATACAGCTACCATCCACTCATGACTTAGGTGACAACTTTGCTCGTGCATTCGACATCACATATCTCGATGAGAGCAATGAAGATGTATATGCCTTCCAGACCTGTTATGGTCCAGCGGTCTCTCGAATATATGGTGCCATGATCTCAATCCACGGTGATGACAAGGGTCTTCGCCTTCCCTTCAAAATTGCACCCTATCAAGTGGTTATCATTCCAATTTTCACAGAAAAGACCGAGAAGAAAGTGATGGATTACTGTCACGGCATTGAAAGCCGTTTGACTAAGACGGCGATACGAGTTCACCTTGACGACTGCGACCAGACTCCTGGCTGGAAGTACAATTATTGGGAGATGAAAGGAGTGCCTGTCCGAGTTGAGGCCGGTCCTCGCGACATAAAGGGAGAAAAGGCTGTAGTCTTCCGCCGGGATACTATGAAGCGGGAATCCGTTTCAGTAGATGAATTGTCAGACCGAGTGAAGGAATTGGGTAAGGCGATTGATGACAATCTTCGGAAGATAGCAGAATCGAAATTCGAGGATCTCGTTGTGGACGCGGAAACAATTGGCCAAGTTGATGAAGCACTGAATCGTGGTAAGATTGCTCGAATCGAGTTTTGCACTACTCAGATGGCCGGATTTGCCTGTGCTGAGCATATCAAAGACCAAACTGGTGGAGAGATTAGGGGTACTCGAATTGATATTGAAGAAGAGCCCACAAGTGTATGTCTTGTATGCGGAAAGCCTGCTGAGGAGATTGTCTACATAGCCAGATCCTACTAGTTTTCCACAAAGGGGGCGATATCAAACACGCCCCATTTTCTTTTTCTCATAGACCACCGGTCTTATAGCCAGCTTCAGAAATTTAGTCTAACTGAGGTGCCATACAATGAAAGTCTTGGTTCCCTATCGAGAGGAAATCGCCGACACCATCCAAACAATACTTGGAGATGAAGCCCAAGTAGTTAGGTCAGAAAGAACAGCGCAAGAAATGCTCGAGAAGGGGTCAGATGCTGTTGCTGTAGCCTCTGGGCGAGTCCCCTCTGAGTATATCAGGCGAGCCAAAAATCTCAGAATGATTCAGGCGTTTGGTGCTGGAGTGGATAAAATAGACCACGATGCAGTGCTTGAAAGAGGCGACCTTATAGTCTGCAACAATCATGTGAACGCAGACGAAGTGTCCGAGTATGCCGTAATGCTTCTGCTAGCGGTGGCGAAACATATCATTCCCAGCCATGAAAAACTACGAAAAGGTGACTGGAGTCTTGGATGGGGAAGCGACCGTCCTAACATAGAGATTCGCAAAAAACGGCTCCTAATAATTGGTCTGGGTAATGTGGGCAGTGCAATTGCCAAACGATTACAAAGATTCGGTGTCGAAATAACTGCTGTAACTAGGACTGGCGAATCAGATAACGAACATTTAGTGGATAAACTTGTATCTGTGGAGCGGATTGAAGAGGTTGTTCTGGCAGCCGATTTTGTCATCCTCTCACTCCCTCTTACAGACGAATCTGAAGGACTGGTTGATGAAGAATTCCTATCTTGGATGAAACCAACTTCTATACTTGTCAATGTATCACGTGGGCCAATCATCAAAGAATCCGCACTGTATCATGCATTGCAGGACAACAGGATTGCAGGCGCCGCAATTGATGTGTGGTGGGAATATCCCAAGGAATGGGGTGGCACTGATAAATTTCCATCTGAAGAGTATGCATTTCATGAAATGGAGAATGTTGTTTTATCGCCTCACAGGGCCGGATATTCGGAACATATACACGAGGAACAACTGAGATTCGTGGGAGAGAATATTCTGAGGTTCATTCGGGGAGAAGAACCCGAAAATCAGGTAGATCCGGAACAAGGATATTGAATAAGAGACTCTTTCAACTAGAGGAGATTATCTACTTCTCTTCCAACTAGTAATTTGATAAGTCGTAAAGCGGGATGATATTGTTGTTCTCTTTGTCCAAGAGTCAAAACTTTAAGGTGTAGCACATTGACGACAGATAATAGTACAAAGCTTGGGGACGGTACAGTGAGCATAGAAACACTCTCAGATATTCCTGGCGTAGGGTCTAAGCTAAGGAAGACATTGGTTGATCACTTTGGAAGCGAAGCCGTGGCGCTCAAAGTAATACTTGATTTCCGTGTTGATCTGGTCGCATCTGTACCGGGAATAGGGGACAAACAAGCTGTAAACATAGTCAAGGCTGTCTATGAGAATCGCTTTGGCGTCAGCTCGTATGATATCCTCCGTAGTCCTGATATTAGAAAGATATTCGACGACCTCCTTGATATCATTCGTGGATACGCTAATACTACATATGCAAGAGACAAGCTCTTCCTATACTTCCCCCTTCCTCCTGAAAGAATTGACGAGATCCTGAAACGTCAGAAAATATTTGCTGATGCCGCCGATATGGCAAGGAATCTTAGTGACAATCAACGGGAATTATTGACCAAGAATCTGAGCAATGTGCGGAGCTTGTACTACAAGTTAAAACCCCGACGAATCGAGGGACGAGTGGTCATAACAAACGACGAGAAAGTCTTCGACAAGCTAATCCAAGAGGGGATCGACAAGTGGTGCCCAGTCTATATTCTATCTGAAGGAGAAAACGCTGTTGACTATGCTCAGGGTTATGATTTGGTGTTCTATATCGCACCCTATGGCGACTTTGACGAAACCTTGGACATACTCGACAACGTTGAAGTATTGGGGAAGGATTGGACACTGTCTGATATTCTTCCGGAACAAACAGTCAATTTCTATTCGAGAAACTACCGCGTGATTGATGCGGCCTGCAAACTTGCAGATGCTTTCGAAAATCTCCCTCATAATGATTCCACAGATGAATACACCGACAACTTGGATTTCAACAGTCTCACACAGGTAGGTGAACTGCTGAAACTAATAGACGAGGATGGAAATGTAGCCGCACAGGTGAACAAGGAACTCGACCGATATAGGCATGCAGTGAAAACATTTCCAACAGCAATGGCAGAAACGGAGGCATGGCTAAATGATGAGATCACCTCCCGTATATCAAAGAGTGAAGTGAAGCTTGGAGGTCAGCAAATCATCACTATTCTTCAATCTGCTGACATGGACGGTGCAGATGGTGGTGCCATGAGAAATATGCTTCCTGCTGAGATTGTTGAAACCTTTTCGTCAACAGCCAGAGAAGCAGAGGATAAACTCGTTGAGATGCTTGGCTTGACTGTGCGTGAGGCAGATTGGGTTACTGGAATCGTGAGTGAAGACATCTCTTTGCCTGTAAAGATGCTCACACCCCAGATTAATGACCTTGAAGACAAGCTACGAAGGCGATTTGCAGATCTCAAATTCACTACAATCAAGAAGGTTGCAGGTCAATTAGATGATCTACAGGGTATTGTAAACGAAGCAGTCCAAACGCTGCTGGAGTTCGACCTATATCTGGCAGTGGGCCTATTTGCAGCGGACTATAATCTTCATACGCCCAATATCTCGATGGAGTACGAAGGTATCGCGATAGAGAAGGCGCAAAACGTTTTCTTGGTTGAGAGCATGCTGAGAGGAAGGCACGGAAAAGTGCAACCAATAGACTATGAAATTGGTATAACCCCTCTTGCATCCAAGGGGACAAACGGAGAAAATTGTGCAATCCTGTCTGGAGCTAATAGCGGCGGAAAAACGACAACAATTCAGACGCTAGCTCAAGTCATTACACTTGCTCAGTCAGGTTTTCCTGTTCCTGCTGAGAAATGCTATGTAAGAGTGTTTGAGGAGCTGTACTTCTTCTACAAGAGCAGAGGAATGGTCAGTGCTGGTGCTTTTGAGGCCACATTGAAGCAATTTGCCGATATTGTAGTGTCTGATAAGTCGAAATTGGCGCTATTTGATGAGGTAGAAGCCATAACAGAACCAGGCAGTGCCGCCAATGTAATTGCCGGGCTTATAGAAATCCTGCAACGTGACTCATCAAGTGTTACAGTCATCTGTAGCCATCTGGCACAAGAAATCCAAGAGGCTGCGTCTGTTCCAGTTCGAATAGATGGTATCGAAGCCAGAGGTTTAGATGAGAATCTGGAGCTCATTGTGGATAGGAGTCCGAGATTCGGAGTATTGGCACGTAGCACTCCCGAGTTGATTGTGGAGCGCCTTGCTAAACTATCTCGAGGAGAAAAGAAGCGGGTATACGAGAAGATTCTTGAAAACCTCATGAGGGATCGGGTATAGGACGAGTTTACGAATGAGTAAGTGGATGTTTCTCAAGTGAAGGTACTTGTTTTTGGCGATACGCATATGCCAACTCGCAGGCGCTCGATTCCACCTGAATTCTTCCAGCATATTGCAGCAATCAACTATGACCTTGCATTGGTAACGGGCGATCTTGTACGAGAAGAGGATATGAGAAAGGCTCTTCCAAGTCTGCCAAGAACAGTTATGGTCAGAGGCAATATGGATTATTCTAGCGGCCCTGAAAGCTTTCATCGAGAGATATCCCTTGAAGTATTCAACATACTACTCATTCACGGAACCCAACTGCGTCCACGTGGAAATATAGAACAGCTTTGGGAGATTGCAGAGAATATTGGTGCTGACATTACCATTCATGGTCACACTCATAAGGCTGCAATTGACCTCTACAAGTCCAAACTATTTCTTAATCCTGGTACGCTCTCTGGTGCTTCAAGTGGTAGTGGAGGACGTATTGATGCAAGTTTCATGGAGCTCGACCTCAAGAAGAAAGTCGTAGATGTAGTATTATTCAATACCAATTGGAAAGTCATGAAGCGCTCTTCGCTCTCTTTTGTGAAGGAAGATGGAATGAAAAATAGAGAATAGCCAGACCAAAGACTAGTTGCTCTCTCCCCAAGGATCTACACTAAGAAGGAGACGATATAGATGTCTAAGTATCTCCGTAGCCTTTGGCATAGCAGCCTTTACAAGCACACTTGAGTTTGGTTTCCTACCGGCTTCCTCGTTTTTTCCCATAATTGAATTCCTCAAGCCCGCAAAGACACCTCTTTTCTTTTTGGATGGTGCATCCGTTTCTTCAGCAGCCAACACCATTTCTTCCCTCGGAATAATGTCTCTGGTGAATCTTAGGCGTTTGAAGAACCTCACGAGGGTTTCTCCAGTCCATTGGCCCTTATGGTCCTCGGATACCTTCGTTGCAACCATCTCAATGGCTCTCTTTCTGAGCTTATCTGAAACAATATCCTGCACTGTTTCCACCAGTGAACGATTCCGAGGGACAGCTATTCCTATTGAGATCATCAGCATTCTAACACGGTCAAGAAGCATCCCCGCTCCAGCCTCTTCGCTTAACAGCCCCCTCATCTTAGTACGCCAATCATCATATGCACTGTTTATTTGAGATAGCTCTTCAGAGTAGTCTGTGAAACGGCGAAGTTCCTCCGGCGGTAATAAGGGACACCAAATCATAGGGGTTTGGCCGTCATTATCTGACGATGGCATGTACTAATGGCAACTCCAGGCTTTTTTCAGTGTTATGAGTCTGTATTGTTATTGTGGCAGCACCCTTACTAAGCGATATTTTCTCGAAGTGATAACAGAAGTGAATCATCAGCAGCTACTGCATTTACCATTTTTGGCAACAATGCTTCTGCACTCGTCAATTATATCCCCGAATGCCTGGTAGAAGTATTTGGCCGCAGCATCTCTCCCTTTTTCCCCCTTTTCTGTGAGTGTATAAATGATCTCTCGTCCGTCTCGTTTTCCCTTGATGAATCTCCCCTCTCTCAAATCCTTGATTGCTGGATAGATGGTCCCAGGAGTTGGTTTAGTTCCACGGCGTTCTTCAATTTTTTCTGCAATTTGCTGGCCATTCAGAGCTTCCTTTCCAATCTCCCACAGAATTTGGAATGTCAGGAAGCCCCTCATATCGCAACAGTCGGGGGGACAGCATAGTTCCTCATTTGGTTCATTCTCGGTTGACATTGGGCACAATACTCCACATGGCCATCATTTGATGTATGCATACCATCCAATACAGTTATATACATATTGGGTGCCCGATATATTGGATACCCGATAAAATATTACAGAGTGATGACCCATGTCCAAAAAGAAAAACGTACAGGAAATGACTACTGACGAAATCAAACACGAAGTAAGGAAGGCATACTCCATAGTGGCCGGACGTGGCACACAATCTTCTAGTCCTTGCTGTTCCAGCTCCACTGCTTCTGAAGAGTCAAGTTCCTCACAATCCAGCTGTTGTGACTCTCTGAGAAATAAATCTGGAGAGGCCTCCAATGCCGATTGCTGTGGAACATCTGCAAGTCCACGTGCAGCAGAATACGCCAAATCCATGGGCTATGATTTATCTGAGATTCCAAATGCAGCAAGCGGATCTTTTGCTGGGTGTGGAAACCCAGTGGCACTAGCCGGACTCAAACAGGGTGAGGTTGTGCTTGACCTAGGAAGCGGTGCAGGTTTGGATGCATTTGTTGCAGCGAGAAGGGTTGGAAAGACCGGCCGTGTAATTGGCGTGGATATGACTCCTAAAATGCTGGCAAGTGCTCGTAGAAGTGCTGCTGAGATGGGGCTTGCCAATATTGAGTTCAGGGAAGGCGATATCGAGGACGTGCCAGTCAAAGACAACTCTATTGATGTGGTCATTAGCAACTGTGTGATCAACCTTGCGCCGGATAAAGCAAAGGTGTTCAAGGAATCTTATCGTGTACTTCGTCCTGGTGGTCGACTAATGGTATCCGACATTGTCTTGAATGAAGAGCTTTCAGAGGAAGACCGCAACAATATTGCAAAATACACAGGCTGCCTTGCTGGTGCAATATTGGAGGATAAGTACCTTAATTATATTCGAAACGCCGGTTTTGAAAAAGTGAGTGTTGTTGAAAAAGAAGGTTGGGGACAAGCAGTCAGCGCTAGAATCGAAGCATTCAAGCCTAAGGTTTGACTGCCCTCTCAGATGAAGTCTATAACTTTCTTGATTTGTCTACTTAGAATTCAAACGTCTGCTCCCCCCGTTTTCTCCCGCTATTAGCCCCAGTATGCTGTTGTTTCCTACAGCAATCTTGGCTCTCTCAGAGTGAATACCGCCAAGAAGGCAGGTGTCGTTATCGCAATCAGAATCGCATAAGTGCTCTCATTCAGGAGAGAACATACACTTTGTTAATCCCGAAAAAAGACTAGCCTTTTGCACTCCTTTCAACAGGTATGTATTCAATGTCCCACCCAAAATGCCGGGGTCCGAATAGCGACAATCCTCTATCGTTTCTCCAACGAACATCATTGGCTATGCCAATCACCTCTACTCGACTTCCTCGCGTTAGTTGATCCTCCCAAGGAGTCAGACCCTCTGCGGTTTCAGCATCCACAACACAGATGAGGTCAGGGGATGTTACAAAAGGCACTCCATCAAGCCATGAACAAAGGTACTCATTCTTGTACCAAATACGTATCTCTGACTTCTGCGCATCACGGGTGGGTGACACTCCCTCGATGAACACATCGCCTGTGACAAACCCCCCTGCATCGTCTCGCTTGCACTCTTGGACTTCTCCTGTGAAGAGCCGGTACCCCTTTTCACAATCGATTACTGCATCAACAGGATCGCCTTTTGATTCCCGCGCATCATGGACCGCCCTTCCAAGATTAACTGAACGGGAAACAGAACCAGGGATTGCCGCTCGCTTCCAATCCGAACCGGATGCAGGACACCGAGCCATACCCACTAAACCCCCCGATGCCACAGCAACCTGGCGAGCAATCCTCTCAGCCCTACTATCATCTACCACCTCTTCCAGCATCACAACATCGCCAAAAGGAGAAACGATTGACATGGGTGTAATGGATAGTCCTACGAGATTCGTGGTTGAGCTCTCTATCTCCGGTTTTGCTCTACCGCAACAGTCCCCGTCAATAGTGACAAGACCGAGCTTCGCTGCAGCATACATGGGAGCTACACCATTAGCCGGACCAATCTCCGAGGCAATCAAACCATAGGGTTCCATGTCAATGGCTGAGATGAGCCGTTTAGCAGCCAGAATCAACGGGTCCTGCTTGATGCGCTTCAAACCCGCAACCGACTGACGCATTTCTTCTGATACGCCTCCACCAACAAGACCAACAATGAACACAAGTTGATTGTCAGGAATATCTTCGAGCGGGGCCACCTCGAATCCATCCCCTGACCCATATATACTCTCAATCTTCTCTCGAGCATCTGTTTCGCTTCCTCCACCACCGCAGCCCAAGATCTTCGATCCTGTGATGAAGTACTCGAGTTCCTCTCTTGTTAGCACCTGTATTACCCGGCTGCAATAGTATGTGCACATCTATTTCACGGTTATGCAATTTTCCCGGAGGGAACAGAATGTATCTCACAATTACGAAACCAAATCTGCATACCGATGAAATTGAATTGATGAGGAAGAGAACATTCCCGTCTTGAACTATTATTGCTGCTGAGGTCAATTACACTTAAGTTTAGGTTTCAAACTGAGATAGTTATGCATAAAGAGAACTACTACAAATGGTTGTTCATTGTCGGGGCTGTATTCAACTGGATCATGGCGGTCTCTTTTCTTGTCGGCAGTGTTGCGGTTCCAGACATATTCGCTTTGTTTGGTACTGCTACTCCCCCCACACTTTTCTTCTTACATGCCTTGCTTGGTTTGATATTTGTTTACGGAATCGGCTATTTTATTTTGGGTCTAGATATCCATAAAAATCGGGGCATTGTATGGCTAGGAGTTTTGAGTAAACTTTCCTTTTTTGGATTTTGCGTGATTTACTTTCTCTTGGGAGATCTGACCTTCACAATTGTCGCATTTGGTTTATTTGACTTCTTCTTTGCCTGTCTATTCTTGGAGTATATCATAAATTACGACAAATTGTGAAAAGCAACCTGTTGCTCAAAATGAGAATGAGAGTCATTGTTTTAGGCTCACCGTTTCTAAGCGATATTATTAGCTGGAATCCTGTCTATTTGGCGGCTCGGGGCTCTCATTCTGGATGTCTGTAGGTTTGAGGAGCTCCATTTTGTCCAGCTCACCACCCAGCAAATAAAGTTGAATTTGGACATGAGGATGCTTTGCATCAGCAACCCTCAAAGGTTTTATTGCAAAAACCAGAGGAATGAACGGAAGGGGTACTTTTGCAGACCACTGAAGCGGCGTTAGAAGACGAGTCACCAGCAGAACCACGTAGGTTCTTGGGTTCTCTGCTCATCTTGGGATTCCTGCAGGTTCTCCGTGGGGTATTCAACTGGTTGTTGTACTCCCGAAATTACAGGTTAGGTCCGCTAGCACCTCCGGGCATTGATGCTGGAGCGGTCATAAATCCTACTTTTTTGATTCTTGCCTTCACCGATATTGTCTTGATAGTGATGGTGCTCCTCCTCAGTAAACACAGGATTGCCTTTTTCGTGCTATTCTTTTTAGATATCCCCTTGGTTCTTGAAATGTTCTGGTTTCGGATTGCCGTGTTTCGTCCGTACGACCGGCTCTCCCTGTGGTACGGCATTGGCGTTTCTATACTGTCACTCTTTCATCTTGCCGTGTTGCTAAGATTGGATATTGTCCAAACGAAGGAATCCTAAAGCACTCAGTGTAACTAGATTCGATACCGGCATACTCTCCTACAGCAATCTTAATATTGCAATGCTTGTGGTTGCAGAACAACGGTGCCGCCGTGGCTCAGTCCGGTAGAGCGACAGCCTGTTATGCCTCAAAACCCAGTTTTGAGCCGCAGACAGTTGTTGGTCGGAGTGCAATACATTTCGTACTGTGCGGCCAAAGGTTCAAACCCTCCCGGCGGCGCTTATTTCGAATTTTAAGCCATTATAGCCCCTTTTTTACAGTTTAAAGCATTATGGGGCGCTTATAGCTTCGTATATGATGAGGTTGCTTTTGTCATCTTTGAGTTATTCATCATTCTCACTATCCAATCTCATAAAGCGCAGTTCTTTTTCCCACGCCCTTCTACTCATTTCTTCTAGTTTCTTCTTGTATTCCTCGGTCTTCTCATCCTCAGGAACCAAATAATACCATATTTCGTAACCATCATCTGTTGGGACGTATGAAATATCTAGCATATCCGATATCCATGGAACCTTATCCACTTCGTAGTCTGCATCCTGTAGCTCCTTGAGTGCATCCTCTTCTTTTATTGATCCAAGTCTTCCATTCCCCTCTGATTCATAGAGCATCTTGAGAAAGGCTTGCTGAACGGAAGAAAGATTCTTGAGTCGCATTCTCTCCTCTTTGCTTGGAATCTTTAAACACCACACTCGTCTATAGCTTGGCAAGTTGTACTCGCTCTCAGGATAGGCTACCACCTTTTCCACAATCCAGTGTTCCAATGAATACTCGATTGCTTCCTTAGCGGAAACCTTTGGCGATTCCTCTAGAGTGTCAAACATTTGGGTCAATCTCTTTTCTACTATGACAAGTGGCATCGGCTCCCGCCCTTTCTCACTCAATAATCCGATAAGATGTTCTATATATTCATCTCTCAAAAAACATCATTCCTCCATCCACCATTTTTGTATCCTTATGCCTCTGCCTTCTAAATCCTGCATTGCATCAAATACCTCTTCTGGATGCTTTGTTAGCATCTTTTTCACTATGTTTCTCTTTCTTAGGTCATTTAAGGGTGCCAAAATACCAAGCTTGACCGGTTCATAGAGGTCCTTGGGTACTGCATACCATGCCACAGACACTCTCCCTGTTCGCTTATGAAACCGAGTTGTATATGGCTTGATATCAATCTCAATGCCAATAGCCTTCAGCATTCTTCTTCCACTCGTAATCATCCGATTTGGATCTCCATGATTTTCTTCTGTAAGGTTCGTGCGGAATCGGCACAATGAATTGCTGCTTTCATACTTAGAAAACGAAATGAAGACCCGATGCGAGATGCTTTATTAGGCGTCAAAATTAGAAGAGTATTTGGTGGGGACGAAGGATGAATTCAAATCTTACCAATATTGAAGAACTTGGCAAAGCCGTAACATTACTCGGATTAGTTTCACTCATCGGTGCGGCTGTGTCATATATTCAGATTATGAACATGGCGCAAACTCTGAAGGACACGGGAGTAGTTACGGATATGACTCCTTACTTGTTGCTTACATTGGTACAGCTTGCTTTGGTTGTAGTTTATGCTGTAGTCATCATGCTGGCATACGGGGTAATGAAGAGAGTCAGAAACCAATAATCAGGACTGAGCGTTTCTTGTGAGTATGACAGTGTAACTAGATGGATTATTGTAGTAGAACTCCCAAAAGTACTCTACATAATTTGGGAGCCCGGTTGTTCTATTAACCAAACCATATGTAGAAGAGTAATACTGGCCATGACCTGACCCAGGCATTCTCCATTCCCGATACAAGCTATACTCTCCACTGAGCGTTATCGTCCCGTTGTATTCATATCGACTCGGGAACTGTCCGCCCTCATATACTATCTCCAATTTGGTATCAAAGAGGGACTCTATGAATGTCCAGTCTCCCACTGGAAATATCAAGAAAGATACCAAATTCTCAATCGGCACCTCGCTATGGGAGTGGATATCTGGGCCATCCAGAAAACTTGCATTCACTTTTCTGGGATTTGCTACCTCTTCTATGAAAACCCTTGGAGTAACGTTGTTGGGAAGATCTGGTAGGCTGAGTATATCAATCACGATTTGAGAATTATTCCAGGGAACCCAATTATCTGCTACCTCACTGTTAGCATTATTCACATAGATTATGAAGTCATATATGACAGTGGTATCAGCGATATCCGCCCATTCGAGTTCGTGATTCTTTTCCTCGATGGGCTCAAGAGGATCATCCACAACGAGAATCGTGATTCCGGATGCGATGATGATAATTGATACAATTACAGCCAGTAGATATTTTCCGCGTTTCTGCAAGTCCCTCAATCCACACCAATACTGAGCTGTTATCTCCATATTAGTCTAGGCATCAATTGTAAGTATGGCAATAGCTTTTTGACTAGAAGCCAATCATTTTGATGCTGCGATGGAAATGAGAGCAGTCGCCCGAAAGGTTGCATACGTGGTCTTCTGGTATGTCATCTATCTGAACCTCGTATTGTATATCTTCATCCCAGTCATCTTCACTCAATTGGAGTATCAGCTTCTCATTCTAAATATGATTGCAACGGGGACTATCGACACTGTTCTTCGTCCCTTGTCTGAGAGGGGGAGTGCACGGGATAAATACAGCATACTGATGCTAATCCTATTCCTTCTCACGCCATTCCTTTGGATTCTATCTTATTATGAGAATAATCTGATAATTTCCGCACTCGCCCCTTTTTGGGATGCAGATATCGTCAGTTATGCGGGGCTCATCATCTTCATAGGTGGCAGTGCAATCTCAATTGTGGGAAGAATGCAGTTGAAATCATTTGGAAGCGGCTGTATAGTTATTGAGGAGAAACATGAACTCGTACAGAGCGGCATCTATTCCAAAATCAGACATCCTATCTATCTGGGTGGTTTGATTGGTGCTCCTGCCATGCTCTTGGTATTCCGGGCTGTATTGATACCACTTCTAGCGCTCCTAGTCTATTTCGTAGTTCTTCGAGGACGGATGCAGAAAGAAGAGGAGATATTGAAGGATGAATTCCCCAAGAGTTATGTTTCGGAATGGATGCCGAGAGATACAAGAAATTACAAAGCTGTTTTAAGAGTTTGGGATTTGAAAGAACAACCTTTAGAAAATG
>SDNP01000062.1 GCA_004524445.1 Candidatus Thorarchaeota archaeon
AATATGGTCAAGGCGGTCTCATCGTCTATGGATATAAATTCGAACCGACTATGCGGGTAACTGGACATGATTAGTTAGGTCCAGAGGTCAAGTTCTGTTATTTTGCCAACAGCAGGGAATGCTACATTCCTCACTTTCGTAGAACCAATCATTGCGGCATGCACATCTGAATTGTGCACATGTCCGTGAATCACGAGATCTGGCTGTTCCGATGCGACCACCGCATAAAATTTCTTACTACCCAGCCAGGCAAAGCTTCTCAGGTCTTTTCCCTCACAAGTTTCTAGGCATGGCGAGTAATGCATTAGAAGAATCCTTCTATCGGCCTTCTTCCGTATCTTACGAAGTAGATTACTAGCTCTGTCAGCTCTACGTTCAAATGCCTTCTTTATGTTCGGGATATTTTCTCTTTGCCAGTTCGTTGGTTTATCCAGAGACCCTTGTGTGCCAATAATGCCAATTTTCAAGCCATTAATCTTGTAGATTTTTGATTGTTCGTCCAGAATGTCAATTCTCTTTCTAACTAGTGATAGTATCTTCTTTCTTACTTCTGAGTACTCTTCATTTCCAAAGCATCCCACAATCGGAAATCCTTTGCCAAGATAGCTCTCTATTATATCCAAGACATTTGGAAACTCTTCAGCAGCTCCTCGGTTTATCATGTCTCCTGCGAGCAGGAACAAATCAGGTCTTTCGAGGGTACTGAGTGCCTCTTTGAATTCCTGTGCGTACCTAGGATAATGAATATCTCCTACTGCCAGTATCTTCATGCTCTCAACACACTGGTTTGATAGTTACTAGGAGCAAAAACGGAATATTAAACATATCAGTAGACCCCCTCTAAGATGATGATCATGGCTGGCAGCTGGGCTCTTAATCTCTTCGACCGCCTACACATTGGGCACCATGTCTTACTGGACAGATTATGCGATATGAGGAATCCAATAGCATGCATAACGGATGGAGAGCTACTAGGCTCAGATATAGAATACGAGTCGCTTATACAGCCTATCGATCTTCGGAAGAAAAATCTGCGGAAATATCTTGACTCCTGTGTTACCACCAAACATGTGGATATTGAAGTAATCACAAGCTATGATGAACTGCTAAGGATTAAGGGCACAACAACCTTTCTAATGTTTGAAGGTCCTTGTTGTACCGAAATACAAGAACATGCGCTTGATGTTAGGGAACAGCTCTCTTTCGTGAGAGATGAAGTCTACTTACTTAAACCGGTAATGGCGGCAGATGGAGATAAGATGTCTTCTGCTAGAATTCGAAAAGGTGAGCTTGATCGTAAAGGCAGGAAACTCAGAGGAACATCTGAGGTGCCACGAAAATTACCAGATGAGATGAGGTCAGACTTGAAAGTGCCAAAAGGACAAATCTTTGCGGTTGAGGACGGACCTCCGGAAGAAAGAGTAGCAGCGAATTTGCATGACCTAGAACCGAGTATTGTAGTTGCTGTTGGTGATGTGACTAGCGAAACTGTGACTGCGGCAGGCTATACTCCAGATGTCTGCATTGTAGATGGGATAACTAGGCGAGGGAATTACGATTTGACTCTGGATGGGGATATTGAGTACACGATATATAACCCTGCTGCGACAGTCTATCCTGAGGCATGGTCTGTGATTGATACGGCTATTCATGACAAGAAGAAGTCTCTTGTGTTCGTGGAGGGGGAAGAGGATCTGATGGGCTTTCCAGCAGTCTTGCTTGCGCCCGAGGGTGCGGTGATGCTCTATGGGCAGCCGGATGTGGGAATTATATGGGTTTCAGTGAATGATGATAATGCAAAAGCTGCTAGGAATTTCATCAATCATATGCCTATTATTAATTAGCGACTTAACACCACTGGCAATGCTTCTATACAATCTGTTGCGGTGATATGGTTTCCGAAGTTCTCGAAGGCATTCTCTCCGGCCTTTCCTGATGCGAATGCTGCCGCAGCGGCAGCCCGAAATGCACCCAATCCCCTCGCCAAGAATACTGCAGTGATTCCCGTGAGTACATCGCCAGTCCCGCCTACGGTCATCGCCGGGCATCCTGTATGATTAAGCTTGTATCTCCCATCTGGGCTCACGATGATGTCAATGGGTCCTTTAAGTAGAATTGTTGAATTGAATTTGACAGCTCCTTCGGTTGCACGTCTGAGTCGTTCTTCGGGGTCTCTACCATCACCCAATTTGGCTTCAAGGAGTACTCCCAGCTCACCCCAGTGGGGAGTCAAGATGGAGGTCGTTGGTTCGAGAGTTATCCCGGAAGATGCCATAGCTTTGAGCCCGTCTGCATCAATAACTATTGGTTTGCCCACATCCGCAATTTCCTCAAGTATGTCATGGACCGCACATACTGTTTCTTCATTTCTTCCCAGTCCAGGCCCCAGTGCTATGACATCGTTCTCCCTTACCCTGTCTAGTGCCTTTTCAACAGCCTCAGAATTGAGAATGCTGGTTCCTGTGCCTTCAACCATTAGGTTGGGAGAATAGCTACGAATCGCAGGAACAACAGGCTCGGGAGCTAGAATGCTTACCAAATCGGCACCGCTTCGGAGAGCGGCCATTGCACTGAGAGCAGGTGCCCCTGAATATATATCACTGCCACCTATGACTAGAATTCGTCCGAAGTCTCCCTTATGGCTATTCTTTCTCCTAGGTCTCGTGAATGGCCACAAGTCTCCTTTTCCACAATTGGTCTTAGCTTCAGGAGGAATTCCTATTGCAGCAACAATGACGTTGCCAGTATTCTTTGCAGCATTCATCAGTCCCATTTTTGGGGCATGTAAGGTGACCGTGTAGTCTGCTTCTACAGCCACCTCCCAGATTTTTCCGGTCTCAGAATCTATACCACTAGGAACATCAACTGCATAGATTGTTGCAACGCTTTTGTTGATTTTTTTGATGGCTGTTCTGATAGGTTCCCGTACATTTGAAGATAGGCCAAATCCCAATAACGCATCGATGATAATGTCAGCATCATTGAATGCATTGCATTTTTTGATACTACTCTCTGTTGGCAGGGTGTCCTTGTTTATACCATCTATCTTTTCGAGAATTCGCCAATTATCAATTGTATCTGAACTCGAGAATCTGTCCTTTGTTCCCACCACGTACAGCTCAACATTAGCTCCGGCCTCATGAAGATGCCTAGCTGCAACCATGCCATCCCCACCATTTCCTCCGGATCCACAAAATATTGCAATCTTGCTTGCATCTACGTCTTCATGCTCTTCAATCGCCCTTGCAATCTCTCGTCCTGCTTGCTGCATTAGCATCCCAAGCGTAATTCCGAGATACTCCGTATTGAGCTCTAGAATCCTCATATCTAGATTGCTAATTGGCTCATTCTCCACTATGAACACCACGTTCCAATGAAAGATAGAGTCTAATGAACTCTTTTACACAGGAGTCTGATGCAAACAGAACATGGAGAGCACAGAAATAACCAGATAAGATGCAGGTCTCAGTTAATCTGCATCACTATTCTTTCTGCGTTAAATTTGGCTATTCCTTTTTCGATTCTCCATTAGTGAGATGTGAGTGGATACCTCTTGCAGCGTCTTTCCCAGCACCCATTGCGCTGATTACAGTTGCTGCGCCTGTGACGATATCTCCACCCGCAAATACACCGGGTACGCTGGTCATTCCTGTTTCTTCATCCACGATGATTGTTCCCCACTTGGACACCTCAAGACCAGGAGTAGTTGATGGAATGATTGGATTGGGTGAGTTGCCTATTGCCACTACAACTGTGTCCACATCCATAACAAACTCTGAGCCTTCTATTGGGATGGGACGTTTTCTACCTGATTCATCCGGTTCGCCCAGCTCCATCTTTATGCATTTCATGCCGATGACTGCGCCTTTCTCGTCACCGATGATCTCAACAGGATTTCTCAGAAGTTCGAAAATGATACCTTCTTCCTCTGCGTGGTGAATTTCTTCTTCTCTTGCTGGCATCTGGTCCCTTGCTCGCCTATAGACGATATAGACCTTCTTTGCCCCGAGTCTGAGGGAGGTTCTTGCTGCATCCATTGCAACGTTGCCACCGCCAATAACGGCGACTCTATCTCCTATGCGTACCGGAGTATCATATTCAGGGAACTTGTAGCCCTTCATGAGGTTGACTCTTGTGAGTAACTCATTCGCTGAGAAAACATCCACCAGGTTCATACCTTCAATTCGAAGGAAGTTGGGTGCACCTGCACCTGAACCAATAAAGACTGCATCATAGCCATCTTCTTCCATCAGTTCTTTGACGGTCCTGATCTTACCAACAACGAAATTGTAGCGTATATCTACACCAAGTCTCTCCAGATACTCGACCTCTGCATCCACAATTTCCTTTGGAAGCCTAAATTGTGGTATCCCGTATTGGAGGACGCCGCCTGCTTTGTGGAATGCCTCAAAGATAGTGACATCATATCCTAGTTTGATTAGGTCGCCTGCACAAGTAAGTCCAGCAGGGCCTGATCCTACTACGGCCACTTGCAAACCATTCTTCTCTGCAATCTCTGGGAGTGACTCGCCCTTCTCACGTGCGTAGTCAGCAACAAATCGTTCTAACCGTCCAATGGCTATCGGCTCGTTTCGAATTCCATAGATGCACTCTTGCTCACATTGGGTTTCTTGCGGGCATACTCTACCGCAGATTGCAGGAAGACTATTAGTTTCCTTGATCTTTGCTGCGGCTTCCATGAATTTGCCTTCTCGAATGAGTTCAACAAACTCCTTGATTGGGACATCAACTGGACAGCCCCCGATGCACCGTGGATTGCGGCATTGCATGCATTTCTCTGCCTCTTCCATGGCCTGGTCAGCAGTGTATCCCAATGCAACTTCTTCGAAATTGCCTCTTCTAGCATTCGGATTCTGTTCAGGCATCGGAACCTTCTTTGTTGGAGGTTTTCGCTTTCTTTGTTTCTTCTTATCTGCCATTACTGGTCCCCTCCGTGCTCCTCTTCCCATTTTTGTTGGGAAATCTCCTCATATTCCTTGTAAGCATTCAACCTACTCATCAGTTCGTTGTAGTCTACCTCGTGACCGTCGAATTCAGGTCCATCAACACAAGCGAATTTCATTTGTCCACCTACGTGAACTCTGCATGCACCGCACATACCTGTACCATCAACCATTATGCTATTCAGACTGACAATCGTTGGAATTCCTGCCTTCTCCGTTGTTTTGGAGACAAATTTCATCATTGGAACAGGACCAACGGCGAAAACGAGATCTATTTTTCTGCCCTTCTCAATGAGGTCTCCGAGGACAGTGGTGACAAAACCATGCACTCCACAAGACCCATCATCTGTAGTGATGTACTTCTCATCACTAATCTCTTCCATCTCATCCTCATAGAGCAGTAAATCCATTGTTCGTGCTCCATTGATTGTGATAAGATAGTTTCCTGCCTCTTTGAATGCTCGAGCCACAGGATACGCTATAGCAGATCCACAACCTCCGCCAATGGCAACGACGGTTCCATACTTCTTTTCAGTATGTGTAGGTCTTCCCAAAGGGCCAACGAAGTCAAGAATTTCATCTCCTTCCTCCAGCGTACCCAAGAGCTTGGTTGTCTTTCCGACCTCTTGATATACGATTGTAACTGTACCATTTTCCCGATCAAAATTCGCGACTGTCAGTGGAATTCGCTCGCCAGTTTCATTAACCCTGATCATAACGAACTGT
Organism: Candidatus Thorarchaeota archaeon; assembly: GCA_004524445.1. Classification (GTDB taxonomy): domain Archaea; phylum Asgardarchaeota; class Thorarchaeia; order Thorarchaeales; family Thorarchaeaceae; genus TEKIR-14. The sequence goes on from SDNP01000062.1 coordinate 5,691, forward strand.
CCTGGTTTGCATACTCTGGCCACATCCGGCGCGCTAACAACCATCATTTTTGTTACTGGATTGAGTACTCTTTTCTTCACAATTTCGTACATAACATCACTTTCTCAAATCGAATAGGGTCGACTCCCGATTTGTAGACAAAAGCGACGCCTACGACTCAAAGTGATAAAAGTTTGGGTGCTAATACCTTGACGAGCTAATTGGAATATACTCCCTTAACTTGTCGAACAACGAGGTCAAATAGGTCGTTTGGTGATTTCACTGGTATGACTGTAGCTCCGGCTC
>SDNP01000039.1 GCA_004524445.1 Candidatus Thorarchaeota archaeon
GCAGTCCATACATCATCTGCGTTAATTTCGGGGATCGACAAGTCTCTTGCCAAATTTAGATGATTAGAGGTTGTCTGTTGCCCTATATAATTAAAGACACCTTCTTGCACTAGTCGAAGAACATCTGATGCTTTACCATTGATTAACAGGTAACCATCAACCTTGCTTTTCTGAAGACTCCCACAACTGAATTTTACATTCTGCATTCCTACACTTTCGATAAATTCCTTGGTGAATGGTTCGTCAACTCTCACTACAGCAGCAATCAGGTTCTCTCCTAGTCCCTCTAATTCGTTAATTGCATGTTCCTGCTGAATCGTCTGCATTTTGTGTTTGCTTTCTTGTCGGGGAGCATTCAATTCAAAGGGCAATGCCGTGGATACAATCAAGATACATATGGACAAGGACACGAGCAGTTTTTTCAACAAATCCAACCTCTTGAGGTACTTTGGAGCCTATATAGCGCGAATACAAAATGGAATAACCTCGCCTCTTAGATTAATCTATCTTGTCTTTGATGGACTCCTCTTGTAATCCATTCCAATCTCAAATTACATGGTAAAATGACTTCGCGGATGTAAGTACATTTATGACAGAAAATACAGTCCATTAATAAGAGAAAAATTGGCACCTAAAGCGACTGATGACAAGGATAGGATACCATCCATTGAGGAAGTCCAAGAGAGGTTAGACCAGATATCTCAACGCCTAATGCGAGTTGAAAGTCTTATCGAACGCATGGAACCGGGAATTGAGGAAGTCAATGAATCAGCCAAAGTCATCCGCGAAGGCTTCGAGTTCTATGATGGCATGGTCAAGCTAATGTCAAAATTCACAAAGGCTGAAAGACTGGAATCCCGATATGGTGATCTCAAGAAAGACCAGATTGCATGGCAAATCATCAAGGTACTGGACTCACATGCACCTCTTAATATCAGCCAAATAACAGCAAAGGTTAGAGCTGAGCGAGGTACAGCATCCCGAAGAATAATCAGGGAAAGAGTCAATGAGATGCTTGAGAAAGGCATTCTAAAGACTGTGGAAACTGATGATGATCGAGCAAGATATTTCGCGCTTGAATGAGGATTAGCTGTCCAATTGTGGATGAAGAAGTGGTCACTTCTTCCCAATTTTTTCATATTAGGTGACCAGCCTAAGTACAAGTGGAGATAAAAAACATGAACGATGAGGAGTTCAAAAAACGTGATGCAAAGAGAAAAAAGGGACATGAGGATGCGGAAGAAATCAGAGAAATCTTCTCTGCCCTAAACGAGTCTATTCCGAGCCTCATTTCTGGTCTTATTGGAAGCGTCTACAGCCCAGAAGCAGCTGGTAACATGGCAACCGCCATCGGTAGGTTCTACTCAAAACTAATTGAAGAGGGAATCCCGCAAGAAGTTGCGCTAGATATGACAAAGAAGTATGTTGGGGCGTTAGACTTCCAGAAGATTATGAATATAGCATCTGACGGAGCTTCACCAAAGAAGACCAAAGACTTGGAAATCGATATAGAGGAGTGACATTGGATCAATGTCTGCTAGAGAAGTGGCTTCAATTGTCTGGACTGCCCTCTCTGGAGGCACGAAGTTGCTTGTAAAGTCATTTTGGACGCTTCGTAAAGCGAAGGGTGCAGTCAAGAAGGGTTCCAAGAAATTCTACAATAATCTTGTAGAAGCAGGTATCCCAAAAGAGCACGCCAAAGATATTTCAGACAAGTTTCGAGAACCAGCAGAGGAAGTACTTAAAATTAGAAACCTGATTCGGTTTGCTCAAGAGATGGGCTGAAAAAGACCCATCTCCAACGCTTTTTCATATTTAGCAACAAACTAAAGGCAGGCTTGTTATCTGATACTTGTGAATTGACCATGAAACCTCAAACTGCAGCGGCCAATGCACTGGAGTCTGTGCTTGAAGCCAAACCAGGTGAATCAATACTTATTCTCGCCGATGATGTGCGAGAGGATATTGGAAAGGCATTTGCTCAAGGCGCACTAAAACTTGGGCTATGGACACGTTTGGTGGTCTTGGAAACGCCAAAAGATGATTATCGAACAGAACCACCCGTTCACTTAGTCGAGATGATTAATGCTCCGAATCAGCCAGATATTTTCATAAACATCCTTCGAGGACCTGCTCAGGAAACACCGTTCAGGATAAAGGTCATCAAACTTGAAACACGCAAAGGCCGCTCAAGGCTTGGTCACTGCCCGGGAATCACTATGGATATGCTAACCGATGGCGCTCTGTCACTCACAAAGAGTGAGAATGAGAAGATGCAGAAGAGAGCTAGGAATTTGCTTGCGCGTCTATCTGACGTTGAGAAGGTGCGTGTGACGGCTCCGGCTGGAACCGACTTCACCCTAAGCGTGAGGGGAAGAACTTGGTTCTCTGATACCTACATCAATTGGAAGGACATGAAATGGATGAACCTACCGACAGGAGAAGTACTCGTAGGTCCAGTTGAAACCTCAATGCAGGGCACACTCGTAGCTGACCTTGCAGTGGGTGGCATTGGCCCCTTGAACAGTCCAGTCGAAATAGAAGTTGAAGACGGCAAAGTCCAGAATCTTGAATCGAAAGATGAAGAATCTCTCCATATAATTCGGGAAGCTCAATCTGTTGACGAAATGGCCAAGCATGTTGGAGAGTTTGCAATCGGCCTCAATCCAAAAGCTCGGATTGTGAAGGAATTTCTTGAATCTGAGAAAGTGGGAAATACGATACATGTTGCCTTTGGGAATAACATGGATTACCCGGGAGATGTAAGAAATGACTCTGCTAACCATCAGGATTTCCTCGTATCCAAGCCAACGGTAGAAATAACATATTCGTCAGGCAAGACCAAAGTCATCATGAAGAATGGTGATCTCTTCGTTTGACCAACCCTTCGATTTTGAGAATAGAGTCGGAATGTTGATATTCCATCAGTAAACAGGCACTGTGGGAAGAAAAATGCCGAGAAAAAAGAAGAATACCAAGAGAAATGCAACAATACTATTGATATTAATTGCAGTTTCACTGGGCGTGGTCGCTTGGCACGATGGTCTCATCGGTGTAACTCCAATTAGGGACATCAATCAGGGCGATATTGATAACGGAACCGCAGTGAGAATCAAGGGGCAAGTAACAGTGATTCTTGGTAATCTTATGACAGTCAGCGATGGCGAGGGTCACACAGTGGGATTCTCATGGTCGGGCGATAAACCGGCACTTGATTCTATTGTAGTAATAGCCGGCGAAGTTAGCTCACCTCTTACTCTGAGTGATGTGAGCTCTGTATGGTCCGTGTGGATCTTCACCTAGTAGTGCTTTTGCAAATCATCGATGCAATTGAACCTCTGCGAAATCATGGATGGTTCCATCTATCTCGTGAAGGTGAAAAGAGGCGCTTCCTTCCTCTAACTCGATACGAGTATATGCTTGGGAATGTGCGCCTCTAATACGCCTCGAAAGAAGTGTACCCGTACAATACAAGGACATGTCATTAAGCTTCCAGTACCACGGCACATGTCGGTGCCCATGTAGCACAAGAGAACAGCCCACCTCCCCTAGGACTGCCAGCAAATCTCCAGCGTCTTCGACCACATTATGCTCACGACCCGTATGTGGAATCGCTACCAAGTGATGATGCAAAGCAAATATTTTGACCTTGTCATCTTTCTTTGTGAAAAATTCCCGAATGCGGCCGTAATTTTCTCGTCCAACGTGCCCAGCATCGTTATCGGGCTCAGCACTATCGGCTGCAAACAGTGCAATGATATCATTGTCAAATGTCTTGAATCTGGAACCAAACAACTCTTCAAAGACTGATGAGCCGTAGTTTCTCTCATCATGGTTTCCAGGTATTATGATATTTGGAACATCAATCTTTAAGAATTCTCGAGCAAAATCCTCGTACTCTTCTCTGAGCCCATCACTTGTAAGATCGCCAGTCACCAAAAGGAGCGGATTGTCTGCCTCTTGACACTTCTTTTCAATTCCATCGAGAATACGTCTGAAGTCTTGAGTATGAACACCAGATTCTCCGAGATGAATGTCGCTCATATGAAATATGGTCATCTTGGATGATGACATTCACCTGAAGCCTCCAGATACACAGGCACTATGACAAGCGCTGTGGCATGCACTGTGGCACACGCATGCGCTATGACAGGCACTGTGACACGCACTATGACAAGCGTCGTGTGAAACGCAGGCGGAGTGGCATGCATCATGAGACACACATCGACTAGTTCCATCGACTATGGGACTTAGAGGAGCTGATATCGTCTCTCCCACATTTTGGAGGATGGTTCCAATAGTGTTTGTTACATTAGACATTATTTCACCAGTAGTGGCCACTACATCGCCGACAGCTCGTCCAACTCCGGAAATGGCATTTCCAGTTGCGTCAGCTAGATTAGAGAACCAGTCAGGAATCGGGGGTGGCGAGATTGCTCCACTTGGTTCAGTGAATACTCTGCCAACCTCATTATTATGGCGAGGATGCATATATAGCCAATGCCACGCCCATCCACGATGATAGTATGTATCGAAATAGAAGTCAGACCGCCCATCTAGCGTTGGTTTTGATTCAAGTTCCTCCCACGCGTCATCCACCATTCTATCATGCTCTTCCTTAGTAGCCTTGAAATCCGCATCCCATGATTTTTCTTGAACTCGGTCTGCTATCTCATCAATCATAGCATTAACCAAGTCAGGGTCAAGTTCGTTATCCGCGATTGCCTCAACGAACATCTTCTCGTAATATGTTAGGTCGTCAAATGCGATTCCAGTATCAGATACTCTAAGTGGATCAGACGATATGACACGAACAGCCCCCTTCTTGACACAAGACATGAGAATCATTGTAACTAGTTTTTGTCGAGTCGTATTAACAAAAAAGGCGGACTCAACGGGATCCAATTCAGCCACCGTCCCAGGTTCTCCAAACGTCTGTATTGTCATCTCGGGACTTTGATATACAGAGGTTGTTTCATCTTCCGCCCAGGTTGCACCATAGCGTGTAGTCACACGTTTGTATGCGTAATAGACAACTCCAATGGCAACTGCTGCAAACACGCCAAGAATAATCATACTTGGTGGAATCAAAGGCGGGATATACTCTCGAACATATACATTGACTGAGAATGTTACCCAATCAGTTGCATTGAGATTTTCAGCCAATATTTGGAAACTGACAGTGAGTACCTGAGGAGTATTCGCAGGGATGAAGGAGTAAGATAATGGATAATATTCCCCGCCATCTAGAGTTCCTACTAGAGTTGATGTTGAGCCAGAGGTCAAGGTCAGATTCTCAGGAACTGACACAGCTACTGTGACCCCATAGAGTTCAGAGTCTCCTATGTTGATCACATCAATGTCGATACTGAATTCTTGCTCAGCATCTGCGTTTACATAGGACTCCGCATTATACGCGAGCGCACCGGGCTGCTGGAATGGAGCGTAGAAGCTCCAATTTGTATAATGAAATACTCGGAAATGATCATAAGCTAGAAGATCATTCTCTTCCATGCTAACGCTGAAGTTTCTCTGACTCGCCGAGGAACTCGATGGGTATGCTAACAGGTTAGTTTCTTCAAAACTACGTTGGTCGCCATCCGATTCCTCAATTCCTTGCCGAAAGTCCTCCACGTAGCCTGCATAGTCAGCCCCAGCGGGCGTTATGCCACCGGACTCTTCTATCCAGCTCGAATTCATCACGATGGGATATATCGCTCGAACATTCTCGTACCCAACTTGTTGTTCCCATTGAACAGGAGCCCAATTCAATACCCCAAATGTGCCAGTAACCTCTTCCTCCGTTGTTTCATCAATGAAGGTACCGGTGGTTTCTTCGATTATCCTGTTGGTGCTAAAATAGCCAAAGACAACAGTAACGGATTCTCCTTCTTGGGTTCGGGGCGTCCAATCAAGCCCATAACCATTTGATAAGACTGTGACAACCAGTAAGTATCTCTCACCTTGATATTCAACATATGCTCTATCCGGGTCATAGATACTAGACTCTTGAATACCCTCTAGATCGAACCCTCCAAGAGAACCGCTCAATACAGAGAAGGTCATCCAGTAAGTTACGTTTATTCGTCCATTAGGGAGAACTACCACGTCGACTAGAATACTATCGATAGAAACTTGGGGGCTTTGTGATGGAACATGCGCGTCCACTGATGCAAAGGACACCATGACAACGATTACAATTGATAGCATCAGTGTTTTAGTTTTGAGATTCATTTTACCCAAACATTCTCCTCTTCCTACTCAATACTTCTGTATTCATTTTCCTCATTTAGAAGGGTTTCAGCCGATTTGATGAGTCTAGTTACCTGATTCATAACTGTACTCCGGTCCTGCCAGTCTAGGTGCTCCAATAGCTCTCTGACAGGCCCCAGGTTATCAGCGCTATTCTGCAGAATAACTTTGACAGGGGCGTGCATCCTACTGTAGAGATTATGCTTCGCCAGATATTCCTTTGAAATGCTTTCAAACAATTCAGGAACTGTCCTGTAAGTATCTGAATGCTTGACAGTCCTCTCACGAAGCTCATAGACAACATCAGGTATCTCGACTGCAGCCATTTTGGAGGTGATTCTCCTTCACTTCTCTCTTCGAACACGCATTACTTCTGCTTGAGCGAACGTCAAGCTCGAAAGATCTGCTTTTGCTTCAGCCCAATCGACCAAGTCCGGAAATTCCTGAATGATACCACTCCAAACTATATGATAGACCCTCTTGAGGATGACAGTAGCATCAGTTTCCTTTCCCAAGTATTCGAAGAAGACCTTGATTTCAGCTGGCTTCTGTTGTGACATTTCTTCAGGTACATCAGTTCCGAAGCCTGAGAACGCAACCTGCAACTCCTTCAGAACATCTGATCGCTCTCTGACTCCAGCAGCTATTACTGGCAAGTCCATATCGAAAGCACTGAAGTTCATTATCAGTTTCTTATTCTTGATTGTGCCGTATGGCAGTTTAGTTTCATTGGCGCTCATGGATTCTCTCCACCTTCTTGCGATTCTGTGGAAACATCTAACGCTGATAAGCCTTTCATTTTTTCCACACCAGCTGGTGCAGAAAGTAGCATCAATCGATAAACATTCAAGACAACCCTTAAGACCAAAGGCTTCACGGCATTCTCAACCATGACCGGATCGAACAACATTGGTGGATATGATTACAATCTGAAGGAACTCAGATGGGTCCCTAAGTTCATTGAAGAGGTGAAAGACTACTTCTTTGTAAGACCAGAAGACAAGCTTCTCATTTTACGGCCAAATAAAGTAATGCACCTCAACGAGACAGCTCTAACGATGCTGAAGTTGCTGTTGGAAGGAAATGAACCAGTCAATGTTGTAGACCATTTTACTGAGAAGTATAATATTACTCAACAGCAGGTTCTGAATGATCTTGCTGACTTCGTTGATGACCTCATGAATATGACAAATGGAAATCAGAACGTCTACTCGTATAACACAGCCAAGATTGTTCCGTTCGGAGAGGGCGATATTGATTATCCGGTATTAAGTGAGATTGCGCTGACATATCGATGCAACAACAAATGTGAATTCTGCTACGCCTATTCGCCTTATAGAGAGAGCGACGAGATGACTACCGATGAGGTGAAGAAAGTCATCGATATTATAGCCGATGATGCAAAGGCACCCAGTCTATCATTCACAGGGGGTGAACCGACGCTCCGTGATGACCTCTTTGAGCTGATCACCTACGGGAGAAAGAAAGGTCTTCGGATGAATCTCATTACGAATGGTAGAAGATGTGCAGACCCAGAATTCGTGGCTTCACTTGTGGACGCAGACTTGAACAGCGCACAGGTTTCTATCGAGGGCCCCGATGCTAAAACACATGATTCTATTGTCGGAGTTCTAGGCGCATTCGAGCAGACGGTTCAAGGGATCAAGAATCTTCGAAAAACCGATATTTACACCCACTGCAATACCACCATTTGCAAGCTTAACGTCGATCGACTAGAAGATCTTGTCGACTTTCATGCTGATGAACTCGAACTGACATACTTTAGTATGAACATGGTGATCTATACAGGGACTGCAGCGAAGAAAAGAGAGCAACTTCAAATAACATTCTCAGAGATTGGTGATATTGTCCGTAAAGTGAAGAAGAGAGCAAATAAAAAGGGAGTTCAGTTTGTGTGGTACGCTCCGACACCAGTCTGTCTTTTCAATCCTATTGCTCATGGGCTTGGCGCAAAACACTGTGCTGCATGTGACGGATTGATATCCGTTGATGCTGAGGGCGGTCTTTTACCCTGCTCAAGTTTCAGCGAACCAGTCGGCAATCTTCTTGAAGAGGGATTCGAAAAGGTCTGGAATAGCCGCTCAGCCAAATTCTGGAGAAACAAAGAATACGCACCCGAAGGGTGCAAAGAATGTGAATATTTCAAGTATTGTTACGGTGCCTGCCCACTCTATTTCGATGTAATGGGCTTTGAAGAAATCAAAGAGTTCTGGCCAGACAAAAACAAGGTCCTTTCTAAAATCGATAACATAAGGCTCACGCTTCGCCGTGCAATTAAAGGTGACCAGCACGGAATCACCTGATTTCTGACGAAGACACAGGTTTCTAATAGTAGAACTGACTTCTTCATTGGTATGAATCTTGAAGATGTTTTTACGCCAGCTCTACTTGTGGACTACCAGCGCCTGGAAGATAATATCAGGAAAATGGCGAAGAAAGCTGAGAAGAACTCAGTATCACTTCGCCCACATATCAAGACACACAAATGCATCGAAATAGGTGAGATGCAGCTAAGAGCAGGAGCTCAGGGGATCACCGTCTCTACAGTTGAGGAAGCTCGAGTTTTTGCGGAACATGGTTTTCAAGATATCACGCTTGCAGCTCCACTCTGTCACGATAAGATAAATGCGATTCTTGCCTTGTCGGAAGACACCACTCTTCGGGTCTTAATTGATCATCCAAAGACGCTTGAGATTCTAGAAAAGAGTTGTAGGAATGCAGAAACAGAAATCCAGGTGCTTCTGAAGGTTGACTGCGGGTACCACCGGGCAGGAGTAGACCCGAAGAGCGAAGAAGCAATACGGTTAGCCAGAAGTATTGCAAATGCGAAGCACCTGCATTTCAATGGAATTCTTACTCATGCAGGTCATGCATATGGCACAGAAACGGTTTCGCAAATCGAAGAAATCGCCCAGCAAGAACAGAAGGTCATGGTTGATTTCGCATCGAAGCTGGAGCGATACAGCAAAGACTTATGCTGCGAAGTGGTCAGTATCGGTTCCACCCCCACTTGCACAGTCAGCCCTGAATTTATTGAGGGCATAACAGAAATTCGCCCTGGAAATTACGTTTTCTATGATTACACACAAGTAGCCTTGGGAGTGTGCGAAATCAATCAGGTGAGCCTCAGCATCCTGAGTAGCGTTACAAGTGTCTATGATGACCATCTGGTTCTTGACACAGGGGCAACAGCATTATCAAAAGACCTAGGCGCCTCGCATCTTACAGAGCGTGTTTCATTCGGTGAGGTATTCGGTGATTACAGCAAGGGAACGTTGAATACAGATTTGAGAATTGCTTCGCTCTCTCAAGAACATGGCAAGGTAACCGGTAAGCCTGCCATAGTTTCCAATTTTGAACCAGGTGATAGAATGCGAATACTTCCAAATCACTCCTGTCTCACTGCAAATTTGGGAAATAGATTATCTGTGGTTGAAGATGATACAGTCAAGGATATTTGGAAGATATGGAGAGGCAGATTAGAGCCCAAGCCGATTAGTGATTAGATGCCCACAATACGGACATTTTTCCTCTTCTCCAGGTAGAACGGGCTCTTCAAGCTTGCCGCCACAATTTGGACAGGAAGTTACTGCATTAGGGAGTTCTTCGACAGCCTCCTGAGTATAGACTACTCCAGAGTTTTCATCAATGACTCCTCGGAATTTCCCTTCTCTTGAGAGGTCGCGAAGAGTTTCAATTATCTCCTCCTCGCGCGCGTCCGTTACCTCTTGCAGCTGTTTGAAGGTCATTCTCCGTTGGGCGAAAAGAAGATGCAGCAGACTATCCCGCAGCTCGACTGAACGCGGACTTACAATTTCATTCGTGGAGCGATTCAAATATACGACAGGAAGTCGTTTTCGGGCGAGGCGTTCAGCTGCATCTGAAACCACATCTTCAGTGGTCCCCAATTCGCGAGCAGCAGCGCTAACACTCATTCTGCCTTCGTCTTGTATCAGGGGAATCAGATCGCCACTAATATCGCTTAATTTGGCCTGTCTAGAACCTCTCGAGATGAGCCATAACCCAATAGCTAGTTCAGGGAGAGCCAAGATTGCCCAGGCAACTAGCCCTGAAGTCAGCAGGAGTCCGAAATCGTCACTAACTCCTATTGTGCTTGTGTACACGACATAGCTCATGGCAAGACTCACAAAAACCAACAGCGCACCAATCAGTTGTTGCAGGCGACCACTCATCTACTGAAACCTCATTCATGATGAAATTAGTACCTGCAATTATAGGTTGCGCCTTTATTTTGAAGGAATCAGCATATCAGATTCTGAACGCCAAAAGAGTCTTATCAAAGGAAATGTAATACTAGGATATACATGTGTGGGCTAGGACAGAATAACTTAATTAGTAAGGTTGTATCAAATCCAAATACAACCTAGAAGGGCGTATATGATAAAGGAAGTTGAGACGATGGTTATAGACAGAGAGGGTGCAACCTCAGCAATTATTCTTCACTTCAAACCGGGTAAGGCCGTAGAGTTCCCTGCCGAATTTGTGGCAGACATTAAGGAAGAAGCGGCTCTGACAGTATTACACCACAAAGACAGAGTCATGAAAATCTTCCCCGTTGCCTCAGACGATATCTACCTTCTTAGGATAGAAATTAGCGACCTGTCGAGGAACTTTTTGAAACAACTGAACTTTGCATTTAACGATGCGAAACTCAGTGACATCATTTTCACGACCGGAGTTTGCTTGCGCGGCGAAAAGTGCTATTATGAGTGCTATTTTGTGCCTGACCAGCTAGTTGTCACCTTGGAAGAGCTTGAGGATAGTCTCAAGAAGATCCCAGGCGTTACCAGAGTGGTCTTAAGAAAGGTAAAGTAGACTGGCTGAATGCAGTTTCACATCAAATGGTGGAAGGAGCGGTTCATCCGTTTCTGGCCCATGTAATCATTTTGTATGTGCTACTTTGAGCTTGTCCATACTCATTTCGGACCCATATTTGCATTGAATAATGCATTTTTTGGCTTTAGAATTCATCATGAAAGCAAGCATCCAATGCAATCTTCGTTATGGGTGGTGACTGATAGGCTTGGCAGCATCACAATATTACTAGCTGGAGCGATACAGATGCAATCTAAAGAGGCCATATAGGATTGTCACAGCAACTGCGCTTAGAATTATCAGCTGGATCATTAAAGTGTTGAATATGGTCCACTCGATGGGAACTTGATTGGGATTGTAGAATTGAGCCCACCCCTCGTGTGAAACGAGAAACCAAATAGCATGAATTGCCATGCCCCAACAGGTTATAAAACCAAGGTTGGCAATGGTTCTGCAGAATTGCCTAGATTTCTCTTTTTCATGTTCTTTCTTTCTCTCTTTCCAAATGTCATCCCTTTCTGTACTCAAATCCGTCCCTCAATAACTACCGCATCATGTGTGTATATTGGTTATGTGAAAATCATTCAAGGTGGGAGAATAGAGTAATCCTTGCAAATCTTTCATACCAGCGAGTGATTGGATGAAGTCTACCTCTGCAGCAGTATTGTGAGATTATCTTCAGTCACTGAGTCAGATCCATTATGCTTGACAAACTCTCGAACCTTTTCGTAATTAGGAACATAGAGGGGACGTCGCATGTCTTGAAGGTTTGGAATCTTTTTGCAGAGTTTATACCTAAGCAACCGCTTCAGAGCATGGCTCACTGTTCTTGGAGGTATCTCAGCACTCTCCGTTATATCATTTGGAGACATCGGACCTGTGGATGCCAAATGGCTCAGTACATCCACTGCGCTCTTAGTTAGTGCTTTCACAATAATTCACCACCTTGGGGTGCTAGTTCTTTGTAGTATTTCTGGTTCGCAGGTACATACGAACTGAGGAAGACATCCAGAATCTCATCGATGTTTCTTCGGATTCCATACGATTTGAAATGAGCCAGAAGATTTCGTATATCCCTTCTGAGAAGTTTTTCTGCCTTCAGCATGTTACAGTGAACTCCTACATGGTAGCCTTGAGGCACATCTATTATCCATGGTTTGTCATCCCACCAGAGTATGTTGTATTCACTCAAGTCACCATGGACATAGTGAACATCTCGATACATTATCAAATAATCATCCAATATCTGATCGAGGACCAAATCAGGCTCTTCTAGGGTAACCTCTCTCAGCTGTGGGCCCGGAACTGTACCGTCGCCGATAAGCCTCATAGTGAGATAGTTACAGACTCTCCCTATTGGAGTGGGAACTCTCATTCCAGCTTGGAAACACCTCATCAATAGGTCATATTCTGCAACTGCGAAGTTTTCCATCATATGAAGAGCTGAATATGTCCGTTTGCTGGATGCTTGCGTCCGAAATCCACTTGACTTAGAGAGGCTGTGCGAAGATTGCCATATCCGGTATGCTTTGAGGACAATCGGATGGTCTTTCCAGGCAGCTAGAAAAATGGATGCCTCCTTACCAGCGCTCATCTGGTATAATACATCCGTAGCAAGGCCCATTCCCATGGCATCTTGCTTCACAGTTTCAAACGTGATTTCCTCTAGTTCAGCACGACGTTTGCCGCCTTTTGCGCTCTTGACCTTTCGAGTTGCTGCACTGCTCTTCAAGGGATTGAATTTTTCTACGGGGTTCAAAGCTGTTCTCTCTTTTGTTGAATTTTTACACGCCTAATGTTCATTATCACAATACTCATCCAAAATCAGTTGTCAAGCACAGAAACCATTGCTTGATGCAATAGAGAATCCAGGCGTGTAAAATGAAACCAGTCACAAAAAGCGGCGGAGTTTCCTAGCTCCTATGGCACATGTGCAGACACTATCTGATTTCGACCGACCTTCTTAGTTGATTTATTTACTATCATCATTTGTCTGCACCTCCTTGTATAATCTACAAAGCCATTAGAAATCCGTTCCTAAGAGACAGAATATAAGGAAATCGGTCAGCGCCAAAAGACTTGCTATGTGGCATCAATGACCGCTTCATCATCAGCTTCCACAATCTTGGTAGGATGAGTTTCATCGACAAAGAACCATACGAGTAGTGCGCTGATTATGCCCAATACGGCGGCAATCCAAAATGGAATCACCACGCCCCCAATGGATAATGGACCCAGTTGAAGAGTAGTAAGTGAAAAGAATGCGAAGAGACCACCACCAACTAGCGGCCCAAGCGTTGCGCCCGCATTGAAGAAGGCTTGAATCGTTCCAAATAGTTTCCCGCGAAGATGCCAAGGAACTATATCAGCTTGAAGCGCTCTCATGGCGGGTTGAGATACAGCCATCCCAGCGCTTTGAGCGACCCAAACTCCCGAAGTTTGTGGAATTGTGGAAGTCAGAGGGAGTACACCCAGGCTCAGCCTAGCTCCAATCGCGCCGCTGACAGCCAGTCCCTTTCGTCCATGTCGGTCTGCATACCTGCCTGAAGGTATTGAGAAGAACATTCCGATGGCTCCAGCCCCGGAAATAATCAAGCCTAACAGACCTATGTCAGTAGTGATTCTGCTCATCAAATATAACTGAAAAAGAGGCTGTCCTAATCCCATTGCGATTCCATCGGTCGCAGCCATAATGTATAACACATTCACGAGGCGTCTAGTCTTCGGATTCATCTCGTCTTCTGTTTCTTCTATGGGCTCAGCAGGAATTTGAACCAACGCGGGACCATTATCAATTACAACTTCGACTCCTGATTCGTCATTTTTTGCGGGTGCAGTTTCATCCAGTATGATAAAAGTAAGAAAAACCGAGGGCAATACAATGGCAGCAGCAATGTAATATGGTACTCGGAAAACGTGGGGCACTGGTAGGAGCAATACATCTCTACTGAAGTTGTAGAGGAATCCTCCCAAACCGGGGCCTATAATATATCCGGTACTGGAAACCATCATGTATAGACCAAGACCTTCTCCACGTGCCTTGCTGCCAACAATGTCCATCAAAGCAGCTTGTGCAACTGGCCAAACCATGGCTGATACTACACCTTGACCCGCACGAATCAAGAGAAGATGAATCCAGTTCTGGGCTGCACCAAAGGCAAACAGAAGGAGGACATAACCAACTAATCCAGTTAGAAGGAGTGGCTTTCTTCCGTACTCATCTGAGATGCCGCCCCAGAATCTGGCAAGCAGTGTTCGAGTTGCCATGAAAGCGGCCATCATGACTCCGAAAATCACCGAATATTGCGCTACAACTTCATTTGGAACGGTGTAGCCGGGTCCGGGAGGCTGTGTTAATCCACCTTCTAACGCGATCAAATAGAAGGATAGAGAAGGCCCCACCAGACCAAATCCAAGCATAACTAGCATTGCATTGAGAGCAAGGACCATTACCTTGGGATTTCTGTACAATTTTGCTTTTTTAGGCGCAGCAGACTCAGAGGGCATCACGTGTTCTCGGTACCGAGAAACGATATCTGTCTAATATACATCCTTGTTTTGACATACATAGGCAAGCATTTATCACTCCAGAATTTTGTTTTTTCCCGTTTTGTTAGCAAAAGATGCGACACTTCAATATGAATGCGAATAGCCAAAGACAGAGGAACTACAATTGCCCAATCCCATGAATCCACTAATAGTTCAGTCCGACAAATCAGTATTACTTGAAGTCGATAATCCGAAGTACGAGGATGCGAGAGATTCTCTTGCCAGATTCGCAGAGTTAGTGAAGTCTCCTGAGTACGTTCATACCTATAGAATAACACCACTATCATTATGGAATGCTGCTGCAATGGGCATGTCAGCAAGAGAAGTTGTTGACGCACTTCAGGAGTTTGCCAAATATCCTATTCCG
This sequence comes from Candidatus Thorarchaeota archaeon, assembly GCA_004524445.1. Classification (GTDB taxonomy): domain Archaea; phylum Asgardarchaeota; class Thorarchaeia; order Thorarchaeales; family Thorarchaeaceae; genus TEKIR-14. The sequence continues at coordinate 15,026 of SDNP01000039.1, forward strand.
AGTAATATCTCGAAAGATGTAATCGAGTACATGGGAAGGTACGGTCAGCTTACTCTTGAGAAAATCGGCGAAGATATGGTCCTAGTGGCCGCTGACGAAGAACTGGCAATTGAGATTTGGCAGAGTAAGGGTGTCAGAGCGCACATTATTGAACCAGTTGATAGAAAGACATTCTTAGTTGATCCTGCAAAGAGAGGTTTCTTGAAACAAGCACTGATTGAGATAGGTCACCCAGTTGAGGACCTCGCAGGCTATGTTGAGGGCGAACCACTACATTTCGATTTGCGAGAAGAAACACTTAGTGGGAATGAGTTTGGTCTTCGAGATTATCAACAGGACGCAGTTGACACTTTCTATGCTGGAGGAGGAGTCAAGGGTGGCTCCGGTGTAGTAGTGTTGCCTTGTGGTGCTGGAAAAACAATGGTCGGGATTGGTGCTATGCATAAATTGCAAACATCAACCATTATTCTCTGCCCAAACACAGTCGCGGTCCGACAATGGATTGCTGAATTATTAGATAAGACAACATTGACAGAAGACGAGATAGGAGAGTATACGGGCGACCGGAAAGAGATTCGTCCGGTTACTGTTGCTACCTATCAGATACTGACCTTTCGAAAATCCAGAGAGCATGATTTTGAGCACTTTGAAATCTTCAATGCTAGGCCCTGGGGCTTGACAATATATGACGAGGTGCATCTCTTGCCAGCCCCTGTCTTCCGTGTCACAGCGAATCTGCAGGCCACACGCCGACTCGGACTGACGGCAACTTTAGTTCGAGAGGATGAGAGAGAGGAGGAGGTATTCAGCCTTATTGGTCCCAAACGGTTTGATATGCCTTGGAAGATGCTTGAGAATAAGGGATGGATAGCAACCGCAGTATGCTATGAGATTCGTATTGAATTGCCAGAAAAGATGAGAAGAAAATATGCGGTTACAGAAGACCGAAGGAAATATCGGATTGCCGCTGAAAATCCCAAGAAAATTGGAATTATCAAGCAAATAGTCAATTATCATGAGGGAGATAATATTCTCGTTATCGGGATGTATATTCGTCAGCTAAAAGCGATTGCAGAGGAACTGGACGTACCACTAATTACAGGAAAGACGAGTAATGAGGATAGGCAAAAGCTCTACCGTGCATTTGGCGAAGGTCGAGAAAAAGTACTCGTTGTTTCAAAGGTGGCAAACTTCGCCATCGACTTGCCGGATGCCAACGTCGCAATACAAGTTTCTGGAACTTTTGGTTCCAGACAGGAAGAGGCGCAGCGTTTAGGTCGCCTTTTGAGACCCAAATCGGATGGCAGCTATGCGCGATTCTATTCTATTGTAACCAAAGACACGCGGGACATGGAATTTGCAGCAAAGAGACAGCTTTTCCTAACTGAGCAGGGATACCAGTATGTGATTGCGTCAGAAGATGAATACATTTGGGAAAAACCGCCTGAGCTGTTCTTTCAATAGATTCCACTATGATGAGTTTCCAGCATCAAATCTAGTTATGCCCTTGGCAAGATCTCGAATCTCATCTAAACTCAATCTCTTCAATCCATAAGAACCAACCTCAAAAGTAATCCACATTGGATTGTGAGGGGCTCCTTTTACTTTGGTGATGCGAAATTGCTTCAGTAGAAGTCCAGCATTCTGAACGACCGGTTCATGCCTTGTATCAATTATAATGTCGCTAGAGTAGGTCAGCATGTCGTCATAGGTGGCAAATTGCTGTAGACCTGTATGATAGGTAGCCCAACAGGGAATAACTTGGTCCTTACAGAAAGTTGCTCGCCATGCCTTCAAAGCATTTACAGCCTTGTAAGGATGTGACTGAAAGAACATCTCCGTGATGCTGTCCATATAGATACCTCCGATTTCATTCTGTTCTTCATCACGCACCACTGTATGAAGAACATCGCTTATTTCATCTGGGTCAGAGGGGTTTCTAACTATCGTTGTGTGATCATATTTGGTCATCCGTCTGAGAATATGACTTGAGAAGCAATCTATCAGGTGAATTGTTTCATCATTGAGCAGTGTTTTGTAGTCCCAGCCTAGTGATGATAGATTCTGAAGGATTGCAATCGGTGTATCTTCTAGGCAAACGAATATGACCTTTTTTCCTGATTCCATCATTCGGATTGCCATCTCATTCAATAATGCTGATTTTCCCCCTCCACCTGGACCACGGATGACACCAAAAGCATTCTTCGGAAAGCCTTTGGGAACTTCAGAATCCAAAACCTCAATATTGCTTAGATAATGTTCTCGTCCCTTCCTGAGCATATCTTCCAAACTCAATTCAATGACCAACGTTATGACTCTGCCTAGCAACAAATCAATCTATTGGGGGTGGATTTACGAGGCAAAACTAAATTTCCATATATCTTGCAGTTGGATGGAATAGTAGCTGACAGATGATAGACACATGCCAAAAGAAAGCGCTATCGTGAGGGTTATGGATGGCATTAAAGCATTGGCCTGCAAAGAGTATTCCCCCAATACGTAAAAGGCAAACAAATATGTCGTTAGGCTCATCAAGAGAGCCGATAGCATAAGTAGAAACAGGACGGCGTATGCCATCCGATGAAGTATCCAGCCGATTTCAGTTTCCTTGTCCACGTACATGATCACGAGAATCAACTGGCCAAAGAGGAACACTAAAGCAAAAACGACTGAAATTGATGTGATAACCTGGAAGACAACATTCCCCATCGCACCTAATAAAGATGAAATGATCGATATCACCAAAATCAGAAAAGTCACTAAGGCATAATTCCGGTGTAGGTGTCCCTCATCAAGTAGTCGTTTTGCATCCAAATTCATCAATCCTCAAGAAGTTCTAGAGCCATAAAGCGTTCTACATAGTAGGTTGAAATCTGACCTCCAAAACCATTGAAGTCATAGTCAAAACCATGTCCCGCCCAAGGGATAGTGACCAAGATGCACTTATCTCCAAGGCTCAATGCATATTCATAGAAACTCAAACCTTGGGTTTCATAGTCAGCTAACCCGTCCTTGCTGCCATGAAGAATCATAATGGGTGGCACAACGCTGCTATTTGTTATTAGGTTCGCAGCGAAGAGCTTCGTATATTGATCCTCAATTGGCAAGTCACCTTTCACTAGCGCATCAAATAGTCCTGATGAACCCCTAGTTACATTCGTCACCGGATAGTACCAGATCCCTCCTTCTATTTTCATGCCTGTTGAAAAATTGCCTTCGTATAGAGGGTTCTTGTAACCCAAGGTAACCAATGAAGCCAAATGCCCCCCAGCGGATCTGCCTGCCACGAAGACGTGATCGATATCTGCTTTGTATTTAGATCTGTTCAACTCCAAGACCTTAGTGAATTCACCCACATTCTCGATTTGGGCTTCCATCGTGTAACTTCTGTTATAATTGGGGGAAATGTCAAAGCCTAGATTGGCAAATGAAGAGAGAGCTGTGCTTTGATCTTCTGGCAGTGTGTCGGGGTCAAAAAGACCATACTGGATGTCGAAAATGGCATACCCTTTGGACGCAAAATAATGATTGAACAAAGGAATATTCGAGAAGCCCTTGTTTCCAATTACCCAAGCTCCACCATGAATTGTTATTATAACCGGGAAAGGCCCTTCGCCAACAGGGCAGTACCAGTCAAAATACAGCGTGTCATCACCATTATCCAAGTATGGAATATCATACTGAACTGAATATGTTGTTCCGTCAATGGAGAGCCCATAGAGGTCATCATAAAGAGAATATGGAACCTGTTTCATACCCGTTGTGTCTAGGTTGTCATAGAGTTCCCCATATACCTCCTGCATCTGTGACTCTGCATCAGATATCCCCAGTGGGATTGCTGCGTAGGGAAGAATCATCCCAATGAAGATAAATGTGCAAACAATGGATACGAGAAAAATCTCCCTTTTCTTGCTCAAAAACGAGAAGCGAATAATAATAAAGCCGCATCCAACAACCAGGATGAAAAGCATTGGTGCGATGCTCGGGTAGAACATGGCAATAAGCCATCCAAGGGTGGAGGACTCCAAGAAAAGATAGAGTATCGTAACGACACTAAGAATACCTAACCACAGATAGCATAAGAAAAGGATCATGAATCTTAGCACCCTTTTTCCGTCTGCGATAATCTCCATTTTGCTTCAATCTCCCCCTATGGACTCGCAGTGTTATAATACTCACTAATTGAATCTCAGAGAAATAGGCAAGCAAAGAATGAGGTTTTGTTTCCAAAATTAGCCATTTTGTACTTCGCTCATATCTTAGGGCATTTCAGAAAGCCCTGAAGGTTCAGACTGTGATTTAGTTCGCTACAAAATACGACTTTTGTAATGAGAGTTCAGGTGAGCCATCGGAATCAAGCGCAGACACAATTGCTTTATATTATATAATAATAGCAACAAATGATACCTATCTTGATATAGGAGCGTTCAAAGATTGAATGAGCTAAATAGACGGGAGGACAGCTCTAGCACCAGTTCAACACTACTCAAAATAAGGCAAGAAGCATTGGGAAAGGCCTTCAATGAGATTGGTAAGAGGAGATTTGAACTCGATGAGAAGTTGGACAATGGATGGATTTCAAAAGAGGACTATCAGAAAGACCTCTTGAAACTGATTCTTGAAAGCCGAGAAATCCGCGATAAACAGCAGGAAATCAATGAGAAATTGGGGCTTGGATAGTAGATACTTTCATGAATCGGCTAAGAATTCCTTTAACATAGCAATCTTCTCTCTAGTGTACTCCATGACTGCGGCAAATGCTTTGGGACTCGTTAGCCACGGCGAAACCAAATCCATTTCGGAATAACATAGCCTTTCTATACTCCATGCAACGAGAACCGCTAAGACCAAAGGAACCACCGCGAAGATGTCATCAAATGATATTCTACTAAATTTTGGCAGTTTGGGAATATCGGTCGGAGAATTGCTAGGGCTTTGTAAATACATGTAACATATGTCGTATGAGGGATCACCTATGCAGCATTCTTCAAAATCTAGAAGAAATGCGCAGCTCCTCTTGAAGATGATATTACTTTCTTGGAGGTCGCCATGCATTGGTACTCGACTCCATTCAATTAATGAAAGAGCCTTCTTAACTTCCATTTCCACAGAGAACAAGTCGGTGATAAGCTGCTCAAGGGCTGGAGAAGCAGTGTCCAGCAGTGATATTGTTGACCTAACATCCCCAAATTTCTTTGCTAAGTAATCATCAGGTGTACTATAGGTCTGCAAGCCTGCAGGTGCTGACCCATTGAGAAGCATTAATGTTTCATCAAGCAATCTGGCCTTTTCCCAATTTAGTTCATTAAGAGAGTTGATGACCTCTCCTTGCAAATAGTTGAGTATTAGGAAGGGAGTATGTCTAGCATCTTCCAGCCGCCCCATTTGGATTGGCTCAGGCGCAATATCTAAAGCATTGAGTTCATGTAGAATCCGGTATTGGTAATCGTATGGATGATCGGCATATACAATACGAAAGGGTGGGAACTTGACCACAAACATGCCTTTTTCTGAACGTGCCAAAAGGTTGAGATTAGACCATCCGCCAAGAGTAGTGCCAGTGAAAGAAATCGCTCCTAGTTCATCCACCTGCGCCCGAAGCAAATCATTAAGGCGCGATAGGGAATGTCCATGTACATGTGTTGGAGCGCGTTTCATGACCATCAAAAGAGGAGTTTGCTTAAACTACTTAAAGGATGACCATACGCAAGCCGCGTATGAACGGACGTCATCTACTCCTAATCTTGGCACATCTCTTCAGAAAGAAAGGCGGCACTATGGACATAGAGGATGCTGTCGAGTTCCTTTCGTTTAGGTGCCGATATGCCAGGCCATCCGTAGTGCGACGAATGTTAACACTCGCATTGTCCAAAGGTATGATAGAGATAGATGATGATCAAATCAAGTCGAATTTCCTATTTGATCAGCAAGACCTTTCTCCTAACCAAGTTCACATCTTCAAGCAGGAGATTAGTGTGGACCGTTCAGTGAAACCCTTGCGCTAATCCATCTCTTCGGAATCCAAGTTGCCAAGTGAGGCAAGTAACGCTTCTAATTGTATAAAGGGATTCCTAGCCTGAGTCATTCTGAAATCGATTTCTGCAATTCGCTTCAAAGCTTTAGAGGTAACATTATTCTCAAGAGGCCGATTTACAAATTCCGCTTGAATTGCCAGAATGACTTTTTGCGGACTGTATCTCTCAAGCGCAAGAAGACTCCTAAGCTTTTGTCTAGCCCTGATGAATTTGCCAGCAAGAGATAATGATACAATTTCTCTTACCTCTGAAACCAGAGGGGTTTCTGAGTATTCGTACACAACATCTTCATTGACAAGCATACCTGTTGAACCAGATACTTGAAGCAAGTTTATTGCCCGTCTAAAATCACCATTGGACTCACGAGATATCGCATTTAGTCCTGACTCATCAATCTCTACATTCTCCTTGTCTGCGATATCCTGGACCAAATCCCGCAAGACCTTTTTTGACCCTGCTCTGAATTTCACGACTAAGCATCGAGATATTATAGCTGGATGCCAACCGGAAAGCGATGGAGTGATGAAGATGAACCGGGTGGCATCCGAGTATATCTCCATAGTGCGCCTTAGTGCTTGTTGCATGTTATTGTCCAGCGCGTCTGCTTCATCGAGCACGAGAATCTTCACAAGTTCATCGCTGACGGTGATTGTTGAGGCAAAGAGACTGATGGCTTCCTGCAACAATTGGCTTCGATTTGGATCCCCTGACTGCCCTCTTAGCTTTCGTGCAGCCTTGACCTCTCTAAAAACAACGGACATATACTCGTCCAATTCACTTCTCTCATCTCGGCTAAGTTTGGCGATTTTCTTGATATTTCGTTTCGCCTTAGTAATCGGGTAGTTTCTAATGTCCCGAATATTGAGATTCTTGTAGTTTGA
>SDNP01000040.1 GCA_004524445.1 Candidatus Thorarchaeota archaeon
ATCCATAGGATTTGATCAGGCCAATGCTTTGAATGAAACCGCTAAAGACTATCCGGATCAAGACTTTGCCATCGTCGATATGGTGGTAGACCAACCGAATATAGCTAGTCTAGTATTCGATGAACACGAAGGTTCGGCTCTAGTCGGTGCTATTGCCGGCTTGATGACTGAAACAGACAAAATCGGATTCATTGGCGGTCTTGATATTCCGCTCATCAACAAATTCGCGGCAGGCTATGTCTTTGGTGCTAATTATACGAATTTAGGCATCAACGCTACTGTAGCTTACACAGGCGATTGGGTAGACACAACAGCTGGTCAGAATCTTGCAGACGGTATGTATGCCGGAGGAACCGACATCATTTTTGCAGCAGCTGGGCGGTCAGGGCTGGGAGTATTCACCAGCGCCAAAAACAACAATGACACCTACTCGTATCCACTTTGGGTCATTGGTGTTGATAGCCCACAGATGTATCTTGGCTGTGAAGATCCCGATAACCCTGAGCCCCCAACAGTGGGTTTGACTTCCATGTTGAAGAGGGTAGACAATGCAGTCTATCAAACCATCAAGTCGAAGGTGGAAGGCACTTTCGAGGCGGGAATTCAAGTATTCAACCTCGCTAATGGCGGTTTGGACTTCGAGATCAATGAAGACCTCCTTGAACTACCTGATGACGTAATCACTGCAGCTGAAGATTTGCGTGATGATATCATCGCCGGCGACGTAGAAGTTCCCAGTGCGATCTACTGGTAAGCGCAAACAGAATATCAGAGAGGTTTTCCCCCTCTCTTTTCTTTTTCTTTCTCATACCACAGTATTATATACGTGAGTGCAAAAATCCCTTCTCAAGTCCTAGACTGAAATAGCCCTCGAAGCTATGAAGCAAGGAGGCTAACTCAATGTATGCGGTTGAACTTGAGCGTATCTCAAAGACGTTTCCCGGCGGTGTAGAGGCTAACAAGGACATTACCTTGAGAATAGAGGAAGGGGAGGTCCACGGTCTCTTGGGTGAGAACGGCGCAGGTAAGAGCACTCTTATGAACATTCTTTACGGGCTTATATCTAAGGACGAGGGCACTGTCAAAATTAAAGGCGAAAAGGTGGAACTCCATTCTCCACAGGATGCAATCATTCGAGGCGTAGGAATGGTTCATCAGCATTTCAAGCTTATTCCAACCCTTTCAGTTACTGAGAATGTAGTGTTGGGCCTAGAACCTGTCCTTACGAAATTCGAAACCGTTCACGAGCACAGCAGGCTTCCGATTACACAATTGATGCCTACTGACATTAATGGCGCGGCTAAGAGGATCAAAGAGATAGGTGAGGAAAATGGGATGGGAGTTGACCCAATGGCCAAAATCCAAGATATCTCAGTCGGGCAACAACAGAGAATAGAAATCATCAAGACCTTATACAGAGAGGCAGATATCCTAATACTTGATGAGCCCACTTCCGTACTCACGCCTCAAGAAGTTGATGAGCTATTTGTTACTCTTGAGAGATTTCGAAAGGCAGGTAGGACCATTATTTTGATCACACACAAGCTGAGAGAGCCCTTGGCATTGTGTGATCGGATTACTGTTTTGCGAAATGGCGAACTGGTTGGTACAGTACAGACCGAAGATACATCTCGAGAGGAGTTGGCAAGGATGATGGTTGGCAGAACAGTTGTCTTTGAAACCGAGAAGGGTCCCTGCAACCCCGGTGATGTTGCATTAGAATTGAGAAACCTCCAAGTTAAAGATAGTCGAGGCCTACTGGCAGTCAACGGAATCAGCCTAGAGATTAGATCAGGAGAGATTTTTGGTATTGCAGGAGTAGAAGGTAATGGTCAAACTGAACTTGTCGAGGCAATAGCGGGAATAATAGAGCCCACCTCGGGAAGAATACTCGTGGATGGAAATGACCTTACCGGAAACTCTGCTAGGAACATCAGAGATGCAGGCGTAAGTCATATTCCTGAAGACCGACAAAAACGTGGTTTAGTACTTGGCTTCTCGGTGAAAGAGAATCTTGCATTAGGTAGACATCATCTATCACCTTATGCTACAGGTCCCATGCAGTCACTTCTCAATTTTCAGATAATGTCGCAGGCATCAGAAGAACTGGTAGAAACGTACTCAATCATGCTATCAGATATTGATGAACCAGCGAGCACATTATCAGGAGGAAACCAGCAAAAAGTTGTCGCAGCAAGAGAGCTATCTTCCATGCCAAAGGTGATTCTAGCAGCACAACCCACTAGAGGTCTTGATGTTGGTGCTACGGAATATATCCGCAATGTTCTCGTAAGAATGAGAGATGAAGGAGTTGCGATTTTATTGGTATCCGCTGAGTTGGATGAGATAATGAATCTAGCAGATAGGATTGGAGTGATTTACAAGGGCAGATTGGTCGCTGAGCGTAAACCAGAAGAAACGAGTAATGAAGAACTGGGACTATTGATGGCTGGAGAAAAGTCAAATCTGACAAGGGAGGAATGAATTATGGAAGATTCAGGAATCGGTAAGAAACAAACAAAACAGGACAACCCCAGCATATTCACTCCGGAGTGGTTCCAAGCAACCGTACTTGACCCATTTTTCAGCAAAGTCAAAGACACCGCATTCCAAAAGCAAGTGGCTGCATCGTTGGGATCAGTCGTTCTTGCAATGCTCATTGCGACGGTTGTAATGCTAATGTCAGGTTATAATGCAGGTCTGGCCTTCATCGCCCTAATTAGAGGTGCAATCCTTTCATGGGACAGAGTCCTCTTTAGGGCCACACCATTAATATTCACTGGCTTATCTGTTGCTTTAGCTTTCAAATCTGGGCTCTTCAATATAGGGCCCGAAGGTCAGGTCTTTATTGGTGCTATGGCGGCAACCGTTGTTGGATATATGATAGCCCTGCCAATTTTTATTCATCCTATAGTTGCTCTATTTGTAGCAGGTCTGATGGGTGGAATTTGGGGCTTCGTTCCTGGGCTTCTAAAAGCATATCGTGGTGCTCATGAAGTTGTAACGACAATGATGCTTAGTTACACTGCAATACTACTGACGCACTATCTTGTTGCAGGTCCATTCTTGGAGCCAGGGAATGAATATATCCTGCAAACTCCGCCGATATTTGGCTCTGCGGAATTACCAAAGCTCACAGGCTCATTTCTAAGCTGGGCTTTCTTGGTAGGAATACTCGCGGTTATTGTCGTTGATTTTTTGATTAATCGAACTGTTCTTGGTTACGAGATGAGAGCAGTCGGATTGAATAAGGATGCGGCAGAATATGCGGGAATTAATTCAAAACGAACCATGGCACTCTCATTAGGTCTCGCAGGAGCTCTAGCAGGAATGGGCGGTGCGGGCGAGATTTTAGGATATCATCATCGGTTTATTGATAACTGGAGTTCAGGTCTTGGATGGGATGGAATCACGGTTGCTGTACTTGGAGGAAATAATCCTTGGGGTGTTCTTGTTGGTGCAATATTCTTTGGAGCTCTTAAGACTGGAGGAAATAGCATGCAACGAATTGCCGGTGTTCCTTCTGAGATGGTCAGCGTTATTCAGGGGCTGATTGTCGTCTTTGTAGCTGCGCCCCGGATAATCAATTGGATCTCCAAGCAAAGCCGAGAAGAATTTGACTGGCTAAGACGCTTTCCGAGAGAAGGCGGTCCTCACTTCATAACGCTTGGAGTCACACTAGTAGCATCGATTCTAGGCTTCAGCCTGATGGGCTCTGTTTCAACTACTAGCATGATGGCGGGTACAGTAATTTTCGTCGCCAGCCTGATCGGGATAGTTGCGTTTGTGTACATGTTTTCAAGGGAGCTGAGAGGTCTGCAGCTTGCTGTTCTATCGGGAATTTGCTGGTTTGTAGCAACGGCTATAGGATTCATGGTTGGTAACATTGCATTGCTGCTATCCAGTCTCATACTTGGAGCCATAATGACAGTGTTTGGGTTGGTTACAATGATTGGATACAAGAGGCTATTGGAGGAGGATGATGCCTGATGCAGGGAGCGGATGCAATCACATTTGCCCTTATTGGATGGTTGATACGGGCTACGTTGCAGATGGCAACGCCACTCGTTCTAGCTGCTCTTGGGGGTATGTTCAGTGAGCGTTCGGGTGTCGTAAACATAGGCCTAGAGGGAATGATGTTGGTTGGAGCATTTTCAGCTGTTGCCGTAACGTACTTCACAGATAATCCATGGTTTGGTTTTGCTATTGCAATTCTTGCTGGCGGTGCATTGGCGGCCGTTCATGCCATAGTTTGTGTTAAATTCAAGGGCAACCATATTGTGAGCGGTACAGGTATAATCCTCTTGGGCGCAGGAATAACGACTTTAGGACTGGAATTAGTTTGGGGCATCAAGGGCAGGTCAGATGAGGTCTTTGGTTTACCCAATGTCGTAATCCCCCAAATCCAAGGAATTCCAATAATTGGCACAGCATTTGGGTCTCTTTCGCCAGTGATCTACTTGATGTTTATTATGACTGTAGTTTGCTGGTACGTCCTGTATCGAACACCATTTGGGTTGCGCTTGCGAGCTGCTGGTGAGGATCCAAGTACCCTTGATACTGCTGGTGTGAATGTAGAGTGGTATCGCGCAATTGGAGTCATTCTCAGCGGATGCCTTGCAGGAATGGGTGGCGCATACCTATCAATTGGTTTTGAGAATGCATTTGCAAAAGGCATGACCGCTGGAAGGGGCTTCATTGCCTTGGCTGCCTTAATATTCGGAAACTGGACACCGATTGGTTGCCTTTTGGCAGGGATATTCTTTGGATTCTTATATGGACTCGATTACGCTCTCCAACTAACATTGGGCATTGAAGTCGTTGGAGATTACATTAGTTTCATTCAGATGGTACCCTATCTGCTCGTCATCGTCGCACTAGCAGGCATCAGAAGATCAATTCCACCGAAGGCGGTGGGCGTTCCTTATGAAAAAGAAAAGCGTGCATAGCAAATTCACCAATAAATTATTGACATCCACAAGGTATTCTTAAAAGAGAAAATTCTGCGGAGGATGCTACAGTGAAGGTCATTCATAACCGCAACCCAATGCTTCTATGCCTTCTTGGGGGCATATTGATGATAGCATCAGGTATAGGCGGCTCCATGGGGTACTTGGTAGAGCTCGAAGGACCTCTTCAGAATGGAGTAGATTCAGCTCTTTCAATGACTCTTGACCTCATTATGGCCATTCTTACCGTACTAACAGCATTGGCCGGACTGGGCCTTATCATTGCTGGATTCATCCTGACAACAAAGTACGTAGAGCCTGCTAGGTACGCAATAATTGTAACTGTTGGGACTGGTGTGCTTAGCCTTACCATGAGCCTAGTGCAGCTTGCTATGGCTGGCGTGCTGCGGATGGACCTCACAGTTCAGTTAGTACAATCATTGGGCTGGATTGGTGCCATGTTTGGCGTAATAGCCCGAGTCGTTTCAAAGCAGCAGTCAATTGTTTCCAACTAGGCTTCTTTTAGACGTCATATATTGAAACAGAGGTTTCTAAATTCTTTGCTGCTTGTATGCATTCTCGGAGAATTCCGGACTTGTCAGCATCCATGGGTGCAAACGCAATAACAAACCAAATTCCTTTCCCGGTGGCCATAATGATACTTGTGGCACCAGATGGATTGATGGCAACTAGGCTTTTGTCGCTGTTGAGGACTGTGATAAACGGGATATTCTTTACCATGAATTGGCTTACTTCTCCATTCCATGCTCGTACTAAAGTATAAAAATCATCTTTCTTTAGGTGAAGATTCTCGGTCATATATCCGGGGTTATTTTCGACACTAAATACACATGCGCCAGTTATTTCGGAGTAGTTGGACATCGCAATTTGTATGGTTCGCTTAATTCTTGCACTCAATGTGGTAGCCCTGTTGAGTTAAGAGCTCTGCAAGAAATAGGTATTGCGTGCATGTAGCACAAACCATTAGAAATCTGAAATGAAGGAGAGAACAATTGTATCAGGAGGCAATAGCGACTGCTTTTGCCATGAGAATACTTCTGCTATGCAATTCGTTGTTGCTGATCCAAGTTACAAGCTTGCCATCTTCAACAGACATGCCATGACGTAGTGCAATATTTCTCAAATCTGGATGATTCAAGTATGGTGATTCTAATCTATAAACAAACCACTCGTCTGAACCCTGTTCCTTAATCCTGCATCTTATGTTGATCTCGTTGCCTTCACCCATGTCAACTCTGAATCGCTTTCCAAGAGAATGTGAAATCTTCGCTTTTGGTCCGAAAACTCCATTCAGAACCGCATTTGTATAGTTTGCTGCAGGAGTAGGTAAAAATGCCCATGTCCAGAAGGCATATCCAAATACCATGAGAGCAAAAGTCACAATGAAACCAACTGTGTTGAATGAGTAGACCACCTCGAAGCCCTGTGACCAGCCGGGTGGGAACCATTCCTGTGGCAGAGATTCAATCTCATAGATATCAGGGCTATAGAATATGTAAAGGGCCGCAGAGAATACTACGAGTAGAGTTGCAAATGCAATCTTTTGTCTTTCTCGGTAAAGACTCTTGGCATTCTCGAGTAACCGGTCCATCTAATGTTCCTCCAGGGTCTTTTCATATACCTTGCGTGTTTCCTTTCCGTAGGTTCTGCACAATGCGACGAGGACAGAGAGCAGCGGATGTTCGTTGTTGATTCGTATTGCATAGAGCTTTGGCGTTAGCTCATCGATGAGTATCAACTCGTTTTCCTGCAAATGCGATAGGACTCCTCTATAGAGGCTCCTTGATTTGCCACTGTAACCGATTAGTCGGCTGAGCTGTACTCCGCTGACACTACGTGGGTAAATATGAGCTAATGCCAATAGAATTGCACGCCGAGTGCTATTAAGCGATGCGAACAACTGGATGAGCTCATATACTGAATGCAGTGTTTCGTCGTCTTCCATATTTCTCAACACACTATAGACCTTTATGTGCGCCAGAATACACATTGCGAATTCATAATGCTAGCAAGAATTTTATCGGTTTGTTCTTTGCTCTCCCAGCTTCTCTAATGGAGAATCCAACTATTTCATTCTTGTGTATTATAGCTGCTCGTCCATGCATTGAGTAGTATTGAACCGCATAGAGTTAATAAACTTCGTTTGTGAGATATGATATATCTCTACTCACATTAACGGAGGTTTCAAAAATCGGATCATTTGGAAGTAAATTCCTTGGATGGCTAGTAGCTGTCGCGATCGTACTTATCGCGGGATGGTTCCTGCTGCCTTCAGGGTATAACACGTTAGTCTTGTGGCTTGCGCCACAACTCGGAAATTACATTCGTCCGACTCTTGTTCTTGTCAACGCACTGCTAGTAGACCCACTCAATAACCTGCAGATGGTGGCCATTTGGGGTGCTGCGGGATTCATTGCTGGAGTGCTTGCTGGAACGAAGAAAGGGGCGTTTGCTGTGGGCCTGCTGGCCTGGCTCACGATGGTATTAATGCTTGTATTTCTGGTCTTTCAGCTATTTACAACTGGTGTAGAACTTGGTACAATTCCCCCCATTCCGCCAGGTTCATCAATAGCGGATGTTTTAGGGATTCCACTTGTTCAATCAGTAATAGATGAGCTGTTGCCACTTATTGCCGGCAGTGGTGGAAGTCCAGATATTGGCTCGCTTCTGCAGCCATTGATAATTTGGTTCTTGACACCCCTAATTGTTGTAATTGTCACAGGAATCATTGGCGCTGTAGTGCGCCCAAAGGAGTGAGAGAATGATGAAAGTTAAGCATGCATTTACAATTTTATTCGTAGCGTTCATGGTATCTGCGCCATTGACTGCAGCAGCAATGCAGGACAGCTTTACTGTTGCGCAAGAGGAGGAATTCAATCCTGAAGAACTCATCGGAAGACTCCTTGAAGAAGGAGCTGAGGTGCTACTTACCAACATTGACGATGATGGAGTACCAGGTGTGATTTATGGACAACTCGGTATTCCTTCGGATGATCTAGGACTCGAGGAAGATTTCTATGACGGTTGCCTCGCTATGGCAATGATATCGACTCATGGAGAATTTTTGGATATTGTCTTTGATCTAATAGGCGGAAATCCATTTTCCGGAGATTCTTCCGGGGGTGAATTTACCACAGCACAAGATGGTGGCATAGGTGGTCCTGAAGAAATTTTGGATATCTTGGGAACCGAATTTAATTTGCTGATAACAGTCTATGCCAACATGCCAGAAGCAGAGTCTCAGCAGAAAATGTCAAATGTTGTCACACACATGACGAATACTTTCGGTTTCAGTTTGGCACAATTACTCACACTCAGAATCGATGAGAATTTGTTTCCACCAGAAGCCGAAATTGAACTGCCTTTTGACTCGCTAGACCTGTTCATCTATCAGGAGTTGAGCACATTTGATATTGTGTCAAACGCGATGTTGAGTCAAATGGATGACTCTGGAATCCTTGGAGCGATGGATACATCCTTCTTTACTGAAGCAAGAGCATCAGCTGCAGGAATGCTTGCTATCCCTGATTTAGCTGAGCTGGTCAATTTCATCAACTCAACCTTTGAAGGTGCTGGAACAGTTCCTCCATCCTCTGGCTTTGCTCTAGCTCAATTCCCAGGGAATCTAGAAGGCCCACTTGCAATAGCCGCAGTAGGCTATCTTGGTGAACAAGTCCTGACATCAGAAAGCACGGAGTTGAACGTAGGCTCATTGGTTGGAGCAACAGGAACAATTTCTCCATTAGATTCCGGACAGTCGCTTATTCTTACCAACCTGCCTGAGAATGTAAATATCACATCTGTCACTCCGTTCGTTGAGAATCAAACCTTTTACGAAGCGAATGGTAGCACCGTCTTATGGAATTCGACTGCACTTGGAGACCAACCGGAGTATCTAGTTTCATTTGATGGTGGAGAATTTCCGCCGCCAATCACCATTGAGCGAACCTTCTCTCCCGAAACTGTCACAGCCGGAGGTTCTGTTGAGGTGACCGTAACGGTAACCAACGAAGGAACTGAAGCGATATCCAATGTGCATCTAAATGACACAGGCATATTGAGCTACTACAGCTCCATTACGGTGACAGGTACAACAAGTGATACATTTGCAACACTTGCTGGTGGCGAAAGCGAATCAATCACCTATCAAGTCACATTCGAAAACGAGGGTAGGTACGGATTCCCCAAGGCTACTGTGATGTATACATATGAAGGGGACAGCTATACAAAGACTACACCTCGCGATGGCTATACTGTAGAGCCAAATCCTGGCAATCTTGCAGCCCAGGCCATAGCTGATGGATGGCCCTATTCTGGCATAGCCATAGGCGTAGTAGCTCTCGTTGGAATCTACTCGATTGCGGGACTTGCTCGCGGCCGGGGCGACACGTATCAAGTATAACCTGCTGATTTCCCGGACTCTGTCCGGGAGTCAACTCTTTCTTTTCTATGTTATCAAAGCTCGTAGCCGATAATTTATCTTGCAGTCAGTGGTTGAAACAACTAGACCTGACATGACATTGAGAGAGAAGTTAGATGGCTACTTGAGGCTCGAACGTTCGTTTTTTGGCATCCCTGAAGAAGAAGATAAAGAGCCAGATATCGGAATATTAGGTGTTCCCTATGATCTCACATCCAGCCACACTCCAGGAAGCCGATTCGGACCCGATGCCATAAGGAAAGCAACAGATAATGAAAGGTCGCATGGATATCCATTGTTGATTGGCAAGGGACCCATTGATAGCCATAAACCCCTGTCAGAAATCATCACTCTCGAAGACATCGGAGACCTAGAGGTTGGCGTTCAACTACCTGAATCAGTTGAAGTTCATATTTCTGAAGTAGCCAAGATCCTAGCTGCTTCTAATTCATCACTCATATTTCTTGGAGGTGATCACTTCATAACTTACCCTATCATGAAGGGTCTAAAGAGGGCTTCACAAGGAAAATGGGGCCTTTTCTATTTGGATTCTCATGCAGATTTCTATAAAGACTACGGGGGCGCTGACCTCTCACACGCCTCCACAGTTCGTAGGATTGCTGAGCAAGACATTGTCGATTTGCAGGATATTGTTGTGTATGACATGAGGTGTGCACCTCCAGACCAGCGAGTGGAATTACAGCCACTGATTTCAGAAGATTTGATAACTATCGAAGATGTAGCAGTACGTTTCAGGAATGTATCTTCAGCGGTCGAACGCGTCCACCTCTCCATCGACCTGGACATTCTTGACCCCATATATGCTCCGGGTGTTTCTCATCCTGAATCAGGTGGTGTCTCAGTTGAGCAGCTTGTAACTCTCATTCGTTTAGCCTTTGCTACAGGAAAAATATACTCTGTAGATATTGTTGAATTCAACCCGCTGCTAGATGAGAATGGTCTGACTGCAATTGCTGCTAGAGATGTCCTCAAGGAAGTGCTCTGGGGATTCACCATTGCGAAACAAAAGGTATAAGTAGCAATTACACATAAATACCTCGTTCAAGATGGCGACAAGTGGGTCAAAGGAAGTTGGAACTATAAGAAATCGAGTGGTGGACTTACTTCGCGAACTAGGATTTGGTGCGCACGAGTCGGCCGTGATTGTCGCTCTGAATCAGCAAACCTCAAGCACGGTTGCAGAGCTTTCATCGATGACTGGCATCCATCATGCAAATCTCTATTCTGTTCTTGAAGGACTATCTGCGCGTGGACTGGTAGTTCCAACAGAAGGGAGACCACGAGTCTACGCTTTCGCTCCTTTGTCAATATTTGAGGAATTATTCTCGACCAAAGTGAAACAAGTGGCGAAGGGATTGGAGCGGCTAAGGGAAGAGCGGAAACAAGCGGGGACTGTCCCTTCTTTGGTCTACACCATTAGAGGAAAAACCGACGTACATGCAAAGTTGTCTGGGATGTTATCCAAGGCCAAGCAACGAATCATCCTGGTTTGCCCTGATATCGATATGCTTGGATCAGAGATAATTGATTCTTTGAAGGATGCCTCTGGTAGGGGTGTGAAGATTAGGGCCATATATGGTAATTCACCGAAGGAGCTCGGTTTTGATATAGACGAGCGAATAAAGGAAGACACCATGGCCATAGACCTCGTCATAGATGGCAAAGAAGCATTGATTTCCATGCCAGATATGTCTGTTTGTGGATGGGCCGACAATGTGTTGATTTCGGGTCAACTCGAAAACTTTCTTGAGCAAACGTGGAACTTAGTAAGGAGAAATGATGATGACTGATTATGACGTAGTTGTAGCAGGAGCTGGAACAGGCGGCGCAACAACAGCATACACCATTGCCAAAAATGGGAAATCTGTGTTGTTGATTGATAGGAAAGAGCGAAACAAGATTGGTGACAAGACATGTGGTGATGCATTAGGAAGTCATCATATACAAGAGCTCAGAAACCTGGTTGGGCTTCCAGAAGTACCTCAGGACATAGTGGAACATGAGGTGAACGGTATCGACCTCATCGCACCCGACAGAGAACACAGGTTGAGGATGCAGGGTTCAACAACAACAGGAATGTCTTTCAACCGGTTGAAAATGGGGCAGTGGTTTATTTCTTTGGCAGAAAAGGCCGGAGCCGAACTAATGCCATCTACCCGCGCTAAGCGGCCCATAATACAGAATGGAACAGTCGCTGGAATCAAAGTTTTGGATTCTGATGGGCATGAACAAGACATCACAGCCAGCATCGTTGTGGACGCCACCGGTGCGACAGGAATGCTCCGTCGGCAGCTTCCGCAGTCAACTCCTATTGAGAGAACACTCAATAAGGAAGACAAGATGGTGGCTTGGAGAGATATATACGAGACCCCCAATTACACCTTTGAAACGCCTGATATCTTAGAGATTTTCTGGAATCAAGAAGAGACCCTTGGTGGGTATACTTGGGTATTTCCACAGGGAGAACACAGAGTGAATGTCGGAGCAGGCGTGATGACTATTGAAGGTCATAGAAACCCACAGAACATCATGAAGGAGTTTGTCAAACCAAACTGGGACTTCATGCAGACAGACTATGAGGTAATAGACAGTCGTGGTGGAGTTGCGCCAATAAGACGACCAATAGATACGATGGTAGATGACAACTTTATGCTGGTCGGGGATGCGGCATGCCAGGTTAATCCAATCCATGGTGGAGGTATTGGGTCTTCATTGCTTGGAGGAGCGCTGGCAGGTCTAACTGCGGTTAAAGCCTTGGAATCTCGGGATACCTCTATCTCGGGTTTATGGGAATACAATCCGCGATATATGGAGATGTATGGGTCAAAACAGGCGTCATTGGATGTCTTTAGGTGGTTTCTCCTGAATGTTACCAATGAGGAAATTAACTTCGCCTTTGAGAGGAAGATCATCAAAGCCAGTGACCTATTGGACACCTCAATGACAGGTGATATGAAAATCGGAATGGGCGAGAAATTCAGAAGGCTTGTATCTGGAATAGGCAAACTTCCATTATTGTTACGAGTTTCTAAAATCGCAAATTTGATGCAGGAAATTCGCGAAGTGTATTCGGAATACCCCCGGGACCCATCAGGATTAGATAAGTGGAAAATGAGACTTGGTCCAATCTACAAACAGGCCAAAGCTGTTTAGATCCATTCGGAATGATTGAGATACCGAACCGAGAAAGTTGCATATTAGGAGACCTTGGCTGTGAGAGAAATATGCAGAGCTGCGGATGTTAGCTTCTTTGCCCCTGAGTCAGCATACTTCTCATTCAGTAATAGCCCCTATATTGGACACAGAAACGCAACAGCAGTCGACATTTATCCGATTGAGGGAGAATGGGGTTGTAGTATTCCATCGCCTGTTGACGGAGAAGTGGTTGATGTTAGAAAGATTCGAATGGGACAAAAGCGAGAATTCCTAACAGCCGATTTTGATTACGCTATTGGAATAAGACCATCATCTAACGCAGATTATGTAGTTCGTATTCTACATTGTAAGCCGGATGTGAAAATTGGCGATACTGTCAACCGGCTGGGACACTTGGGTGCGGCTATCCGGTCGCGCTATTTTAATTTCTGGACAGGACCTCATTACCATGCGGAAGTGATGCTTGGTGATGATTTTGCTAGATCTTCTCAGTCGATTCCCCTCAATATACCTCCTACTGAGATCTCAAGCTCAGAATCTGATATCGGTGAGGCGCACGTAAATGTCATCGAAGTCACTGAAGACCGGATTCTGGCAACAGGTGGATTCGGACATGCGATATCAAGTAACGGCCTCTTCGGACACTTGCTTCATACTAACCAAAACCCGTCATATGGGCTATTAGACGGAGGCATTCCCCATTATGAATTAGCAGGTTGTTTGTGTTCACCCGATGCCAGTCTGCCCAAGTTATACAAGTGGTCGAGATTTGTTGTAGGAAGAACAGCATCTAGCATTGATAATCCAACACGCTTCATGACAAGTAACAATCTCAACTTTAAAATAGGAGAGCATAGGATCAGAGGTCTCTCATTTTACATATTTACTGAATACAACTTGATACGTGGAAAAGTTCCACTGATTCTGATTCCCAATGAATATGGTGGATTTGTTGACAAGTTTCAAGCGGGAGACACTCCTGAGATTCATGCAAGCATTAGCTGAAATTGCATCTAGTGAAAACATGAGGTAAGCTGATTTCTACCCTTCTCCCGGAATTCCTTTTGTTCAACAGCGCTCAATGCATACACTAAAGAAAATATCACTCTATGTTGTATTGCCATGGTTGACTGCGTTCGTGTATCATTGGGCACCGCAATTGCATTAGGACTAGAACAAGGACCGAACTTGAGCCACTTTACAACACTATTCATAATGACTCACTCAGAAACTGGGTGTACCGCAAATTGTGCCTTTTGCCCTCAAGCTATTGATAGCGACACGCAGCCAGGTATGCTCTCTCGAATTGGATGGCCTAAGTTTGACTCACATACATTCATGGACGCAGCTAATTCCAATCTCGACAAGTTTCAGAGAATATGCATTCAATGTCTCAATTACCCTGAAGTTGTTCATGACTGCCTCGATATTATTAGTATGCTAGAAGGTCCGAAGCCCCCCATTTCTGTATGTATCCATCCCGTTTCAAAGCAGGACATGGTTAGACTGCATGATGCGGGTGTGGAGCGAATAGGTATCGCAATGGATGCATGTACGCCTGAGCTTTTTGAAAAAATCAAGGGCAATCAACGGACACCCAAATACAGCTGGACTGCACACATGAAAGCTCTACGAAATGCAGTAGATATTTGGGGGTCGCAGAGTGTGACAACTCACCTAATTGTGGGTTTGGGTGAAACTGAGAAAGAAGCATCAGATTTTTTATTTCAAGCCAAAGATATGGGGATCACAGTTGGACTATTTGCGTTCACAAGCATACAGGGCACCGCTCTCGAAAACTTGCCACAGCCAGATATCGGAAAATACCGTCGAATACAGATTCTACGTCATCTGATTTCGTTAGGAGAGATCGAGCAGAAGGATATATCCTTCACAGAGGAGCGGTTGAATTTTGATATCCCCAACGGTAGATTGGTCGAGCTTATTTCAAATGGAAGTCCATTCAGGGTGAGTGGTTGTCCAGGTTGTAATAGGCCATACTACAATGAACGACCGAGTGGGCCTCTCTACAACTATCCCCGTCCTTTGGATAGAAAAGAAGTTATAGGCGCCTTAAAACAAGCAGGCCTGGTGAACCACAATTAATTCATTCCGATTCCTTGGCTTGGAGGAAAATGATGCCTATACAAATATGGCAATCGACGAATCAATCGTGACAGCAATCCATAAAGGAGATGCCACACCAACTCTAAGGTTCTACCGCTGGAAACCGTCTGCAGTATCCATTGGGACATTCCAGGGAATGAAGGAAGAAGTTGATATCGAATATTGCAAGCAGCAAGGAATCGACCCAGTCCGGAGAATAACTGGTGGCGGTGCAGTGTATCATGATTATAATGGAGAAATCACCTATAGCATCATTATTCCCCAAAGCCACAATCTGGTGCCACATGACATTCTAGAGTCCTATTCCATAATTTGTGATGGCATAATTCGCGGGTTGAAGAATCTCAATATAGAAGCACAATTTGTACCAATAAACGATATAGCTGTAGGAGGGAAAAAAGTTTCAGGAAATGCACAAACGCGACGACAGGGGTGTCTTCTCCAGCATGGTACAATTCTACTAGACCTTGATGTAAGAGAAATGTTCAGGATATTGAAAGTTCCTCAGGAAAAAATTTCCGACAAGATGATTAAGGACGTGACCCAGCGAGTGACGTCACTGAAACATATTCTAGGAAGAAAAATAGAATTCGAAGAGGTTAGCAAAGCTTTGCAGAGAGGCTTCTCTGATGCGTTAGCTATTGAACTGATATCCGGTTCTCTATCAGGCGAAGAAATGAAAATAGCAAGAAAGCTTGCTAAGGAAAAGTACTCGACGGACGAATGGAATTTCTCTAGGTGACATTGATGAAAAAGAGTACTCTCAAGGTTCCGGGGGGAAAACTGATTAGAATAGCACTCAGCAGAGAGAATAGCAGGATTTCCACAATCAAAATCACGGGCGATTTTTTTCTCCATCCAGAAAGAACCCTTGAGGAGATTGAGAAAAAGCTCGTTGGTACCATACTAGTTGCCTCAGAACTGCAGAAAGAAATCGCTTCTGTAGTCGCCAAAAATAGTGCAGTTCTAATTGGGGCCACAGCTAGCGACATCACACGAGCGATCATGCTGGCGGTTGATTGAATTCAAATATCTCTTAAAAGGAAACAGCATGTTTTCCTTCTCTTGACATTTTATAAAGCACAATAGCTTTAAATCAGAGCGTAGGCTCCCCTCAGAGGTCAACGGATATCAAATATGCTCAACCTCAGGGGAGGCTTTCTTTTGAGCCATCAAACCAGTAATAGAATATCTTCGTTAAGAAATGTTGTTCCGTTTGCTTTGGCCTCTTTTATGGTCATTCTCATTCTTTCACTCACAATCAACTATAGCTATCTCCTTTTTCATTCGTTGGTGGAGATATACTCGATTATTATTGCTTTCAGCCTATTCATTATCATTTGGAACACGCAGAATCTTTCGGAGAATAACATATTTCAGCTCCTAGGCATTGCGTACTTCTTCGTTGCAGTAGTGGACTTACTACACACTCTATCTTACTCAGGCATGGGCGTATTTCCAGGATTTGGAGCTGATTTGCCTACTCAACTTTGGGTTATTGGAAGATATCTTGAATCATTCTCACTCCTGACAATTCCTCTTTTGGCAAAGCGAGGTATTTCTCGAAATAGATACTTTTTGACCTATAGTTCAATTACTGCCCTCTTGCTGGTTTCGGTCTTCGCAGGCTTATTTCCACCTGCGTATGTAGAGGGTTCTGGATTGACGCTCTTCAAAATACTCAGCGAATTCGTTATAATCTTCATTCTTGCCCTAGCCTCGTACGTTTACTCACGGGCAAATCATGCATTGCCAAAAGATGCAAAGATCTACCTCATTGCCGCGATATTTGTCACCATTGCGGCGGAAGCAGCATTCACACTTTATGTGGATGTGTATGGATTTGCAAATATGATCGGTCATTATCTCAAGCTATTGTCATTCTACCTAGTCTATGAAGGAACTGTAAGCTATGCTTTGACCAAGCCTGTATCCGCGCTTTTCAGTGACCTTAAGAATAGTGAGAGAAATCTCATAGAATCAAACGCGGCACTGAAATTCGCACTAGACGTACTTCAGCATGATGTAAGAAATTCCCTCCACATTGCAAGGAGCTATCTCGATCTGCGGGATGAAGAGTCGCTTGATGGTCAATTAGTTGAAGTTAGGAATTCCATTGAATATGCAATCAATACCATTGCTGACGCAAGTGAAATTGAGGAATTAGCACACTCAAGCAATATTAGGAACCCTATAGTTCTGTCGAAGATATTTGACTATCTACCGTTCAAGAGCAGACTGAATATGGAAGGTGATTGTTGTGCATATGCTGGTGCTGGGCTAGTTTCCGTGCTCTCAAATCTCATTGACAATGCCATAAAACATGGTTCTGCTAACGAAATAACCCTTCAAGCTAAAGCGACCCCTGAAAAGTGTATAATCACAATTAAAGACAATGGCTCAGGAATCCCAAAGAAATATCATGATAGAATATTTGAGGAGGGGTTCGCCGGTCCGGGTTCTCCCGGACGCGGACAGGGATTGTATATTGCCCGAGAGATTATCCAGCAGTATAGAGGAAGGATTGAACTTGTCGAGTCTGACAGTACCGGAACTACTTTCAGGATAGAGCTAGATAAAGCTGAAGGAGAGTGAAGACAAGGATGAATGCATACTTTGTAATTGTTCTCTTAGGAGTAATTCTATTTTTCGTGGTCTGGATTCTGGGTTGGGTTTTGGAAAGGCTATCCCATATTACACTTGACACGGCACGTGCTCCTGGCTCAAGAGCTTGGTATATGTTAGTTGGTCCAGGCGTCGCGTTACATGAGTCTGCTCATGCCCTTGGTTGTCTTTTCACTGGAACGGAGATTGTTGAATTCAAACCGCTCCATGTCAAAACAGTTGGTGATGAGGTGGTCCTGGGATTTGTGAAATACAGAAATCCGTCAAGCGTTCTCAAAAGAACAGTCATTAACCTCGCTCCCGTTGCCCTCTCTTTGGCCCTTTTGATACTCTTCGCTCTCGGAGTTACCTACCTCGTACCTGCAGCTACAGGAATTGGCGGTCAGGCGTTGCAGCTACTTGAAGATTTGATTTATTTGAAGAGCAATTCAGCAATTTTGAACGATCCAATATATCCAATTGTAGAGATCTCTGGGTTTGTGTATTCATTCTTCTATACTTTTGCAGGGCTAACTGTAATCCACCCCCTATTCTGGATGGTTGCGTTTTTGGCCATGACAATTATGTTTAGCAACGCTCCATCGGATGTCGATGTCTCAAATGCATTACCAGGATTACGATTAATCTTGGTTTTTGATGCATTATGGTTGATTATTGCTTATATATATCCACAAGCTGGGTGGGTTTTATTCGGCTTGTTTGAGCTTCTAGCAGTCATGTACGCACTTGCTATCGCCCTCTCTATACTAGCATATGGGTTCTTCATCATGATTACTGGTATGGCCAAACTAAAAACGCCCTTCAATCTTATTCCATTCATAGTTACTATTGTCAGCGGTTTTCTGCTGAATATCTCTGAAATCGGCACTCCTGCACTTCAAACAGTGATTTCAGTAGGTATCTTTGTTCTGGTGTTAATTCCTCTTCTCTTCGTTAAAGAAATACGTGCGGTCCGGTAATACTGAATCTCAAATAAGCATCTGTACTACGATACTCGGGTATAGATTATGGTGAAGATAGATATGGTGAGACGGCCTTCTTTGATTAGCCCCCGTCATCTACTCAGGCACGTCTTTTTCACAGAAATGCAGGTAGAACAGGCTGCGAAAATACTTAATGAGATCATGAAATCTAACGGGGTGGTTCCTGATTCTGAGTGGAAAAGGTTTGTTCTTTCTAGCAGAGGACTCTATGTCAAAGTCATCAGAAAACTAAGAGACGTGGGAATCGTTGAAAAACGGTTAGGGGAATACCACCTAGCACGTGATTTCTCTACAGCCTTGGATAAAATTGGTGACTACTGGACAGATATTCTTGAATCATATAGAAATGGCGATCGAACAATCAGTTTCTGAAGTTGGGACCTCAGTCTAGGTCAACTTCGCCTTCCTTGATTTCAGTCTTCTTGAGGGTGCTGATAGCCTTCTCCTCGGTAGTCTTGAGAACTCCAAGCTTTTCAAGCTCTCGGGCATGTTTGGCAGCCAATCCAGCAGGGATTCCAAGTGATTTTCCGAGTTCTTTGAAGGTGATTGTTCCAACTTCATCGACAAGAAGGAGTACCTTGGTATTCGCTTCTAGATTCAGCACCTTGATGTAGCGCGATGCACGCTCTCTGGCCAAATCTCGTTCTTCTAGTGCCATATCTCGCTCCTTCTCAAGAAGACGAGTCGCTTTTTCAAAGCCTTTCTTCTGCATCTCGAGAGATGTTGTCAGTTCTTTTTCTTCTTGTAGTTCGTTCTCAAGGTCATAGATTTTCTGTTCAAGATTCTTCACTTCATCTATTCGATCCTGTACAGACTCAAGTTCTTCTAATCGCTTTGCTGCTAGTTCCTCTGCAGCGTCTTTCTCCTTGATAGCTTCATCAGCAGTTCGCTTCAGTTTCTTCAATTCAGAAGTTTTCTCATCCAAGTTCTTTCGCTTTTCATCCAACGCGTTCTCTAGAAGCTTAATTTTTGACTCTAATGATTGTATTTCAGCTTCAGAGGCCGCTGATGGCTCAACAGCTTTTTCGCTTGCCTCTCGGTATACATCAAGCTGAGTCTTAGTTTCTGCAATCTTAATATTGAGCTCCTCAATCACGTCCCGAGCTTCATCACGTTCCGCAATTAGATTCTCAATCCGTTCATCTTTCTGAAAAATCTGGCTCCTTAAATTAGAAATTTCATTCTCAAGTTCTGCTATTCTTCGATTGAGTTCTTCAGTTTGTGCGTCAACTTTGCTTGCTGAATCCACCTGCTTTTCTAGAGACCTAACCTTCTTCTCCAACTTCGATAATTCTCTGTCTTTCTCGGCTAGTATTTCCTGTTGAGCAGTTGCTTCTTCCTCCAAACTCTCCATGAACGACCGGACAATATCCTGCTGTTCAACAATGGTACTCCGCAGGTCTATTTCTGACTCTCTGACTTTGGAGGCGAATTCTTTGAATCGTGACTGGGTTTGTTCCACAATTTTGTCCACTAATTCTTTTTCAAGAGCCGCAAATTCACTATCTACAATCTCAACAAAAGTTGACTCAATAAAGCTCTTGAAAAATTGCATGCGCAACTTTTCTACCATCTCAGTTGATATACGGGACTTAAGTTCCACAACCTTGCCTCTGAATGACAGAAGCTGAGCTGCAAATACACCCACAACTCCACGCTGGAGAGACTGAATATCGCCTCGCAGCGTTTCAAGCTTATTCAGAAGAGCATCAAAGCCTGCTACTGCACCTTCATCAGGCATTGTGTCTGCTCCAGTTACACCAGAGTCCAGTCCCTCAACAAAGTCAAGTGCATCGGCCGCTGCGCTAACCATCTCGTGCTCTGAGTCAACTGATACATCAGGCATACCCGGCTCGCTTTCGCCTAAGACCATCTTTCTAATCTCCGCGTCAGAGATAGATGCTTGTTTCAGGGCTTCTTGCAGACTTGCCTTTTCATCTTCGTTCAATTTCTCTTCAGACATTGAATTCCCTCAGGAGCAAACTAGAAAATACATTCGTCGCATTGGTATAAAGGTTTGCGAGATATAATATGTTTCAAATAAGACGAATAAGCTCGACCTACTTGAAACTTCTGTGTTCAACTACTCATGCAAAATAGATTATACTGAGCTCCAGTGTTCAAGTATGAGGATTCGGGTTTCAACCTAAAATTTTACCTCGAACAATTTGGCTTCACCGCTCCGAGTGATTAGATAGTGCTCTTCATTTGGCTCCAAGACAGCGAAATCCCCGGGCTGCAATTCAATTGTACTCACTCTATTAGTTAGCATTGCCTCGCCTGATATCAAATACATCACTTGTCGCTCAGGATGTGCATGTACTCGTTCTGGAACCTCACTATTGGGGGCCACAACTCTAATGCCTATTGTTGGCGAATGACTAATGACATCAAATGCATCTACATATCCAGTTAAACCACGAACCACCTTACCCTTGATATCTTTCTCATTTATCCTTCTCAGAACAATCATCTCCATAAGGCTATGACAATGGAAGCTGCAGAACTCCTTAAGAGTAATTGTATTGGTTCTTCTTTACTGAAAATGAAAGGGAAGAAAGCATTGAACAGGAAGAATGTGGGAGTCATCGGATTCAATGCCCGACCAATAGCTTGTTCTTGTGCGAAAGCTGGTGCAGAAGTCTATGTTTCTGACTATTGGGGTGATTCTGATCTCAGCACCTGCTGTTCTGAATGGGTCTCGATACTCGCCTCAATCCCGGGCAAAAGGCAAAGAGAAGCCAGGAAAATTCAAGCTGATGAAAATTTGGTCAGCAACTTCTGTACTGCATTTCCTGATATTGCTTTTGACCATATTTTGGTTGGTAGTGGATTTGATGGAAGGGCTCATGAATTACAGCCGATACTAAAGAAATGGGAGATATCGGGAAATTCCATTGAGAGGATGCAACTCGCCAGGAATCTTTCAGTCATAGAAGAAATCCTAGAAGGCACGAACATTAGAGTGCCTCGATATGAGGTTGTAAATTCCTATACTGAATTTACCTCCGCAGTCTTAGAGGTGGGTTTACCTTGCGTTTTGAAGCCAGTGGCTTCAGGGGGCGGGTCAGGAATTCGTTTAATCCGAAGTGAAGCAGATCTTATTGCGCATGAAGGTCGATTGAAGTCAACCCAGATGGAGGGTAAATTGGTTCAGGAATACGTGGCAGGATTCGATTCAAGTGTCAGTCTGATGTCTACGGGAGACCGTGCTGTCACGCTTTCAATTAACGGACAGCTCATAGGCATGCCCTCCACTGGTCGGAATTGTGATTTTGTCTACTGCGGGAATTACATTCCGTTCAAAACACCACATCATATGAGCAAAAGTATCAGAGAGGGTTCTGAAAAAATATGCAACGAGCTTGGATTGAGAGGGTCGAATGGGATTGATTATGTAGTTGATGAATCTGGCAATATCTGGTTGATGGAAATCAATCCCCGAATTCAAGGCACTCTGGAAATGTTGGAAGCAAGCTCGACAATTTCAGTTTCATCAATGCATCTGAAAGCTCTTGCTGGGCGCTTACCAGAAAAAATTCCGTCATTTCCCCCCACAGTGAAGATGATAGTTTATGCCCAAAGAAATGGAG
>SDNP01000041.1 GCA_004524445.1 Candidatus Thorarchaeota archaeon
CAATCGGGCTAATTGCGTGCCCAATTGCTAAAGCCGGGAATGCAAATCCATTGAGAATTCCTGCAAAGAAACCTTTCCATCCTTCGCTAGCATCCGTGAATACAACTGACCATAATTGCCACGTTATAACAAAAAAGGATGCTAGTAGGGCACTATTGAATACGTAATTCGCGATAGATGCGGGACTTCCAATGGTGAAAACGCTACTCAATATGTAGATTGCCACAAGAATGCCAACTACTGCCGGTAACCAGCCAATGCGTGGGTAGTTTGAGGACAATTGATTTCTCAATCTGGTTGAACTGATTACCTGAATTAATGTGGATATGCCCATTAAGCCCATGAATGCAGCAGATAGAAACATGAAATTGCTTTCAATTATGGTAGCAACAATCATGGAAGGCAATGGAATTAATGGAGTACCTGCACCAAGCAGGAGCCCAATTACGCCTGCAACAACACCCAAGATGGCTCCGTAACCAGCAATTTTACTGACGGGACCACTTTTGTCTTCATCTAAATCTGCACGAGAAAGTAAACTTTTTTCTGAGAATGCCTCAGCCATCTCTAGATTCCTCACTTTGTATGGTCATCAACTAACTCGCTACGACTCGAGGGGGTATATATCCGTATCGGAGCCAGCGATACTTAAATTGTGGATTAAACATCACTAAAGGTATTTCGATTTAGGTGTATGATTGATGCCTACCGTCAATAAAATAAAGGAAGAATATTACTTCTTCAATTGGTGATGTTATATGGTCGCTGATTTTGAGTTACACGTAAAGGGAAAACAGGTCGCAATGAACGAATTCGTTAGCACAGTCATTCATAATGTAGTTGTCACACTCCTCAATACCCTCGATGGTATTGATATCGACAAGTTGGAAAAAGTTGAAGTAACGTAGTCAATCGGTCAGTTGGAAGTGCAGAAAGTCATGGTTCGAGAATGCTGGAAGAAGAAAATACTCCGAATAGACCTCTCAGAGAAATCAACGAAAGTCGACAAAATCCCCACTGATATCTTGGATAAGTTCATTGGTGGAAAAGGGATTGGTACATACTTTATTTACAAGGAGTTGAAGGAAGGAATCAATCCATTAGGACCTGACAATATTCTTTACCTCCTCAGTGGGCCTCTGCAAGGTCTGCCTGCTCCAAATGTTGGAAGATGGTCAATCGTTACAAAATCTCCCAAGACTGGCCTCTATCTCGATAGCCATATTGGAGGTGCTGTGGGAAGAGAGGTTAAGCGATCTGGCTACGATGTTGTGGCGATTAAAGGGAGAGCAGACAAACCAGTAGCGCTGGTAATTGAAGATGATCTCATTCGATTTGAATCAGCCCAGCACTTATGGGGATTAGGAGTCTATGAGGCCACTCCGAAATTACATGAAATGTCTGGTTCCGGTTCATCCGTATATGCGATAGGTCCTGCCGGTGAACGACTACTAACAAATGCTGTCGGTTGTTGTGAAATTGCCCATCAGTCTGGTCGGGGTGGCATAGGCGCCGTGCTGGGTTCCAAAAATCTGAAAGGTGTAGTTGCAAACGGAACACAAAAGATCTCGGCTCATGATGTAGACACTATAAGAGAGATTAATGCAAGATTAGCAAAAGGTTGGAAGGAGCGTGATGTTCCGTTTAAGAGATACGGCACCACGTTCTTACCGGAGATTTCGAACGAGCTTGGACAATATCCGACTAGAAATTTCAGAAGCGGCTACTTCGAAGAGGTAGATGCACTCAATGCTGAGAAGATTAAGGAAAAATATGGTTTAGGAAATCATCACTCCTGCCCGCATTGCGTAATGAGGTGCACTCATGCATTTGAAACAGAAAATCCCTTGAATCCTGCTGAAAAGGTCGAGTCCATGGTTGAATACGAAACCTTAGGATTAATGGGAAGTAACCTTGGTATCTCTGACCCCCGCTTTGTGTTCAAGTTGAATTACATCTGTGATGATTATGGAATGGACACAATCTCTACTGGTGGTATCATTGGCTTTGCCATGGAATTATATGAACAGGGCATACTCACGGAAGATGATATTGGATTCAAGCTACCCTTTGGAAACGGAGATAATGCCCTCAAGCTGGCGAAGATGATCGCAGAAGTGGAAGGAATCGGAGAAATTCTATCAAAAGGAGTCGAAACGGCAGCAGAAGAGATTGGCAATGGTAGCGAAAATTATGCTGTTCATGTGAAGGGTCTTGAAGTGCCTGCATGGGATCCTAGAGGACGCCGTGGAATGGGGCTATCTTATGCAACTGCTGATATCGGGGCAAGCCACTTGAGAGGTTGGCCTGCTACAACGGAGGCACCAAATGAATCAGCTGTGGATTTGGTTGAATCTATGGTGGATGCCAGAAATGAAAAAATACTGACTGATTCATTGGAGGTATGTCACTTCACATACCATTTGCCCATGCCTCTTGATGATAAGATAGATGCTCTGAATGCTGCTACAGGCTTGAAATATGACCGTGCCTCAATCATGGAATTCGGTCGTAGAATCGAAACCTTGACTCGTCTATTTAATGTTAGAGAAGGAATCAATCGAGAAAATGATATCTTACCCAAGAGATTCTGGGAGCCTGAAATATCCGGTCCCAGAGAAGGAATGGCAAGCTTTGTATCTCGTGAAGATTTCGAGAAGAGCCTGGATCGATATTACGAGATTCAAGGTTGGAACGATAACGGGGTTCCTACGGATGAATCTCTGAGAGAATTAGGTATTGCTGGTCTCGTCTAGAGGCCACGCCTTTCTTGTTTGATTTAAAAGACACGGTTCCTGAAGTGTTTTCTCATGTATATTTCTCTATGTTCTGCCTGAAAATTTGCATTCTCATATAGTTTAATGCTATCCGGCCTATCTTCGGACACAACGGTGTCAAGCGCTCTAAGATTACGGTCCCTTGCTATGTTTTCTGCTTCCAAAAGCATCTTTTCGCCTAAATCGGTTGATTCTAATTCGTCTTCTATTTCTAAATGCTGGATAAAACCAATCTTTCCTATCTCCGGGCTTTCACCAATATCGAGCTTCATTGCGGCGCAAACAATGCCATCAGTGACTGCAATAATGAACATTGTTTCTGAAGAGCTACCCATCGGAAGGGTGGCTGTTCTTGATGCTAGCCTATCAAAACTCAATCCTTCTCTTGAATAGAATTGCTGCAATTTCTTTCTGTCTCTTGCAGTGGCTGTTCTTACTTCGATTGGCAAATTTTGCGAGCCTCTTGAGCTTTGAATCCCATCCTAGATAGAAGTCTTTTGGTTGAAGGCAACTTTGTCTGAATTCAATTCAGTTATGCACTCATATCTGCATTAATTTGCCAATTAGATTTCTTTGGGGTTGATTATTCGGTATAAATCATTCATGCAGGCTGTGAATTGACTATCAGGATGGCGCATAGTAACAACGTACCTGCTGCCGGCCTCGATCAGTAGTGGAAGTAGAGGAATTATTGTTGCCACCTTTTCTTTGAATTTCTTCTCAACTTCCCGTTTTATAGCATTGTCTTCATAGATACTCGGTTTCTTATTAATAACAATCTGAATTTCAGGAACCTGCAACTTCCTTGCAACCGACAGGGTAGCTGCAGTACCCAAAAGGTCCTGTTCGTCAATGCGTGCAACAACAAAGAGAAAATCCGCAGTAGCCATTGAGAGAAGCGTTTCTCTATCTAATCCAGGATGCGTGTCTATAATCAAGTAATCAAGGTTCTTTTCCTCTATCACATCGGTAAACCCATTTCGTAAGTCGCTTACCTCGTATCCTTCTCTCAGAATCCTGGTGATTGCTGTTGCAGTCATGGAACTTGGTATGAGATACAATTTTCCGTCCTTTACTCCCATCTGACGCGACATATCAAGACAAGTATCTCCAATTTTGCATTCGCCTCGGAGATAGTCATTCAATGTGTATTTCATCTTCTTTTGACCAAGGCCAAAAATCACATGGATTCCTGGTGATGCCATGTCAGTATCCATGACGGCTACCCTTTTTCCTTCCATCGCAGCAATAGCAGCGAGATTTGCCGCGATATTCGACTTACCTGTACCTCCTCTGAAGGAGTGTATGCTAACAATATCACCTGTCATGATTAAGACCTCGACTCTTTTGCCATTTCACATTCTCTCCAAGTTGTTTCATAACACTAATTATTCTTGTCGCTGAAATGCCCGTCTTGGTGGCGATTTCCTTAATGGAATAGGTTCCATTGCAGTACTGCTTGATAGTATCAACCACATCGTAATCCTTCTTTGGCATCCCTATCACCTCAAGGTATGCGGAAAAGCGTTCATCCTTTTTCTTGATTACTGGGTACACATTGGTTATCCGAGCTATATCCTTGGCGATTAATTGAGCCAAGAGTTCAACCAACACCGGCCGATCCAATCCTGTTCTTTCAATAAGGTCAATGATGGTTGAATGCTTCGTAGTATTCTGTAGTACATTTCTTATTTTCGAGAGGTCTTCATCATCAATTTCTGCGAATCTTGACAATATTTCATCTATATCTTCAGGCTCATAATTCGGAATAACAATATCAGAATCAAGAAATGCAAAATGCTCTTCTTCTCTTATTGGCTCTATTCGTTTTGCCTTCGAAACGTCTATGCTGACGACATGGTCCATAAGGGGCTTGAGTGAGTTACGTATCGACTCTATTGATGACGATTTCATAACAGTGGCAATAAGTATCAAATCTCCTACCTCTGTGACAAAGAATCTCGTATCAGGGTCTAACGACGCATGAGCTGAGAGCTCATCCGTATTGATTGTAATCTCCTTTGTTAAGTCATGCAAATCTAAGAAGGCTTCATTTTCATACGCTCTCAAATTTGAAGCTATAATAAATCCGTCTTTTGTGAGGATAGCTGTTCGAAGCGATTTGCTTGCCTTTTCCACTTCAGCCATTTTTGATTTGAGCATCCTCAGTTCGGATATTGGCAACAAAGCCGTTTTGTAGCGTCTCGCAAGTCCAGGGATTCCATTGAATTTCTGCAATGTCGATTCCACAATCTCAGTGAAATGTAGAAAATCTCGTCGAGATACAATACTTCTTCTTAATTTCTCATAGAATTTCCCAACGAATTGCTCTGAGAGCTCATTAAGAATTGCTGCATAGATCTCTGCACTATCTTCTCTGTAAACAAGTGCGATGAAAAACACATCTCCTCTTCTTTCCCAGACAAATTTGTTCTTCTCAAAGGACATTACTCTAATTTGCTGAGAACTGATTTTTTCTGCCATTGACCCAAGTGCAGATAGAAAGCCTGACACAAGTTCATCTAGTTTCTGTTCTCCAGTGACACTATAATGATATAGAGGAATGCCTCCTTCTTTCAGTATTACGATTTCTTTAACCATTCGTGTCCCCTTGGCTGAACTTCGCTGACTTACAAAGGATATACTGACTTATACCTTAGTCGGTTTTTTCCTAGCCAACAAATACTGGGCGCCGCTGTACCTGAATTATTCTTAGAACCCACTGAACCTGATTACCCATTTTTTTGAGCACGCCATACAGTTCTTCAATACTTGTTTCTGTCCTATTGCTAATAACAGGTAGCGGAGTTCTGCCATCACAATATGGCTTTGCATCGTTTAAGATTCCAAATTCTCTCCGGGGGAGACCAATGATATCAAGATATGCGTCAAAACGTTCATCTGAACTCTTTATTAGAGGGCACATTTTGAAAATTTCTACAACTCCCCATATTGCCAGATATTCTATTATCTCTATGATTGTTTCGTGATCCAAGCCCGTTTTCACTGAAATCTCTGCAATTGGGATAGTTCCGTCAATTCTCCGCAATACCTGATTACTAGCTCTGCCAAAATCCCGGTGCAATTCATCCAAAAATCCATGAACCGTTGACACTTGTTGATAGAGCTCTCCGTTCAACTTGGGAACAACATATGAACTAAGGTTTGAGATGACGGTAACAATCCCCTCATAATAGTCAAAGGACTTCCGAGCTTGCTGTTTGAATGCGTCGAAATCCTTCTCCTCGACAATGGACTTGGATATTTCAGCCGTGTATCTAAGAAGGAATCTATTACTCAAATCCCGCAAAATTGCTCTTAATACTTTGCTTGGTGCTCCAGCATCAACCAAGAATATGAAAAGCAAATCATCGCCTGCTGGCTCGTAGAGCAGCTCTGACCCTTCAAATGAGAGACTCCTCACGGTACGTTCTCCAAACTCACTGGCAAAACTCGTAATAGCAGTTAGAAATCCAGACAATAAATCATCAACCTGCCTAGTTCCTATGGGTGAATAATGGAAGACAGGGAGTCCGCTCGTTTTCAGTACCATGAATTCCTTTATTCCTAGGCGTCCACTCAAGTTCTCTGCATCCGGGTTTGGAAAACTAGATTATATGTAATAAGCTATCTAGTTTGTAGTTTCGCAAATGTCGTGAATTTCAGCAATGAGATGACTCCGAAATGGTCTTATGCTTTTCTCTCAGCAAGAAAATTGCAGGTAAGTGCAACTGATGTTAGAGTATAGGCATTTCCCCCTAAAGAAAGCACTCACGTATCTCATGTTTTCTCCCGTCTTCGCCTATTTCATCTATTCGATCCAAGAAATTCTATTCAATCAAACATCCCCTGTCCCTTCGCTGGACTTGTCCTATGTTCTTTTCTTGGGAGTGATTGTTGCTTTCGTATCATTGGCTATTGCTGGATATGTCGTTGATAGAATACATAGAACATACACCATTTGTTTTGCCACTGCAGTGATCCCTATTACATTGGATCTTGTTCGTACTTTTCTACCAATTGTTTCTTCATCGCAAGCCTATATTGAGGTGCTATTTGTTTTCGCTCTATTTTCCGGGTTTTCTGTGGTAACGCTTTCCTGGTCGATAATGGTCAATAGAACAGTTGTACTGAGATATAGAGGGAGACTGTCAGCATCTATGTTCGCACTCGCACTCGTTTTATTCTTGATCTTCAATATTGTGGGTTCGACTCCTGTCGGTGCAACGCCATTCGCAATTGAGTTGGCACATATCTTGGTTCCCGTCGGGCTTCTCATTTCCTTGCTGATACGACCATGGAGATGGCAGTCCTATCCTCTGGCTGTCAGTGGCAATCCAACCAAGTATTTCATTCCCATGACCCTGCTGCTCCTTGCACACTTCCTGTGGTATCATGGAACTATGATGTCAATCCAAGGGCTATTTAGGACAGTAGGTGAAGCCAATTTCTCATCGTTGGGTGAATATGCCGGATGGACACAGTATGAGCCACTCATTGTAGCCATCGGAGCTATGGGGGCAGGGTTTCTAGCGGATCTCCGTGGAAGAAAACCTGCATTCAATACTCTCGTTCTCTCGATGGGACTTCTGGCCATATTTTCAAGTACCATGTATGGTATCGAGTCTTCAGGAGGTCAAGGTTCTGCCAGAGTTATACTACAGGCATGGCCTCTCCTGCTGATGGAGAGATTGGTAGAGGGCTTCTTACTGGGTCTTTGCATTTTTCTTATTTGGGCTGAACTTGGTTCTCCAAAGACCAAGGGCTTGAGATTGTCATCAATACTGGTAGTTTTATCGGGATATTTCGCACTATTCTGGGTGATTCAGGCAGGTCCCTTCGCCCTTCAGTTACCCGGCTTAGTAGCATTGGTTGGGCCTCAAATTGCGGTACTTCTGACACTAGTTGCACTTTACACTACTTCTGATGCGCCTGAACTGAGAGGGAGAGAGGTGGAAATGGAAGAACTCAGTCTAGACTTCAGCGAGAAAATGGTTAAGGAAACTGTTGAAGCGTTTGTTGAAGATGAGGATCTTGATTCGATAAGGAGTCAAGTCGACCTCATCGATGTAGGAACAGAAATTTCTGACCAAGATTTCAGAGAAATCATTGGGGAAGATTTCAACGATATTGTATCTTTTAGAGACATAAAGGGAATAGGCCCTGCCATGGAAAAGAAGTTGAGAGCTGCGGGTTATACATCAGCTGCACAGCTTGCTGGAGAGATACCGTCTAGGCTCTCTAGACGGGTTGAGGGTATTGGCGAAGAAAGAGCAGAAAAGATACTAGAAGCCGCTAGAGAAGTTGTGAAGTCTGCCCTAAAAAACAATGGTGAGAAGTAGGTCCATGATCGGTACCCCCTCTTGCATGGTTGTTTTCTATCACCTGCATGAATCATAGACGTAATTTTAATCAGTCTTCGTTTTTTGTCTTGAAAGGATAATAAGCCAGACCGGTTCCACCTAGCAAATCTATGGGCTTTAATTCATTACCGCAAACTGCACAATCTGCTTTTATTCTGGGCTCATCAGAAGCAGAGTGACAAGCCATACAAAGCAGTTCAACATCTGATACTGCTAATTCTGACACGTTCACTGATTTCTGACATTTCTGGCACGCTATTTTTGCCAAATCGTCTGGGATGACAGCCTGAAATTGGCCATGGCAGTGTGGGCAAAATAAGGTGTATACTTTGTGAATATCATCTGAACTGCATGAGGGGCAAACCAAATCGATTAGTATTTCCGAGCTACCGCATTGCTGACACTGTACCTTTCTTCCAAATGTCTTGGCGACCAAGACGCCCTCCTGCTCAAGGTCCTCTAATGTCCTGATTATTTCCTCCCGTGATTCTCCCAGATATTGGGATGCAATAGGATATTTGGCGACCCCCGAGAGAATATGTTGGGGCTTTATTGCATCCACACGTTCTTGATACATATCCTCCAACATGTTTTTTATGGCTGGATTCTTAAGAAGGCTTTCTCCAGTCTTTTTGTCAAGTAAGTCCTCCAACCCTTCAAATGCTTTCTTGATTTCCTTATCCCATTCTCGAGATGAGAAATTTATTCTGGGCACAAGTCGCAATAGATTCCTTTCTACCGCGCCTTGATCCTCATCCTCATCTAAAAGCACAGCTATGCAATTTGGCTCTTCCATGAAAGAAATGAACAGCCCTCTCTTCAGCTTAGTA
Source organism: Candidatus Thorarchaeota archaeon (assembly GCA_004524445.1). Taxonomy (GTDB): domain Archaea; phylum Asgardarchaeota; class Thorarchaeia; order Thorarchaeales; family Thorarchaeaceae; genus TEKIR-14. The sequence continues at coordinate 8,971 of SDNP01000041.1, forward strand.
TATCCAACATCGGCTTTCTGTTTGACACCATGGCTCATGAATATAGTAAGGGCTTCCTCACTGGATAGGTCTGCATCAGGAGGGTAAGTACGTCCAACGAGCGGTCCCAGCTTGTCGTCCCACCAAATAGCGTACATGGCTTTTGGCATAATATTCACCAATATCCTTGAGCTGGAATGAATCATTGAGATATTACTTAATAGCATATCCTAGATGAACCAGATTCTCCTTTGCAGGTCAGGGAACTGCATGGATGAATTATGTTAGTATGGTTCATTCGTAGGAATACCGAAGGGTATAAAACCGCTATTCAAGGTTCGTCGCCTTAGCACGCAGGACATGCGACTAGAGGAAAGTATAGATATGATACGTAAGCGAAGTGGAAAACTACTATTCACTGCAATGTTGGTGTGGCTAATTTCCTCACCATATATGGGGCTGGCAGTACCTGCGCAATTTGGAGCCATTAGCCCAAATGATACATTTGCGCTTGCGGAAATTTCTATCAATGCTCCTGCTGATTTAACCTACGAAAACGGGTCTCGAGGAGAAGAAATCGTGTGGAATGCTACCACCTCAGATCCCAAGAATTATACAATATTCAGAGACTCGGAGGTATTCGACTCTGGGTCTTGGGACGGTGATCTCATTGTTGCTGATTTGGATGAACTATACGAGGGTGACTTGTTGTCTACTCTTCCAGCTGAGTTCGAATTCGAATGTTTAGTCTTCAATCAAGCAAATGAAAGCGCATCCGACATTGTTGAAGTCACAGTTATTCAAGACGACACTGCTCCAATCATCACGCCAAGTGTACCCTCAAACGAAACTTATTCCTATGAGGTTGGTAGTTTCGGGCACACAATTAATTGGACAGTCATAGAAACGAATCCCGATTTCTTCAATATTACTCGACAATCGAATGAAACGACCAGCAATTTCACAGTACTTGACAGTGGAGATTGGGATGGTTCAAATTTCACACTGGATATTGATGGCCTTAATGCATCTCACTGGTATCTGTTCACCCTCTTTGTTAATGACACAAGAGGATATAACTCAACAAGCTCAATCAATGTTACTGTATTTGAGGACTTGACCGCGCCTGTTGTTTCATCTCCTGATGATATATCATATGAATTTGGTGCGGAGGGCAACAAAATATCTTGGCATGCATATGATAGTAACCCAGCAAACTACAGCTTGGAAGTGCTGATTCTCTACTATAATACAACATACGGGAATCTATCGAAGGTACATGGTCCTCCTGATAATATCACCCTTCAAGAATGGACGTTCGACGAGCCTGAAGGGGAGAACATCTCATTCTCTGTCGATTATATATATCTTGGAAATTACTCATTCACACTCACGTTATTCGATGACTTCGGCTACAACACATCCGACACAGTAAATGTAACGGTCTACAAAGATCTGAGAGCACCAGTTATAGACACTCTCGATGATTATAGCTATGAAGAAGGCTATACCGACAATACCCTGAATTGGTCTGCTGAAGAGAACAATCCAAAGACCTACAATCTTACGAAAGATGGAGAAGTCCTGCTCAATGGAACCTGGAGAGGAGAAAACATCAGCATATCAATTGATGGTCTGGCAGTGGGTGAGTATGTCTTTAACTTGACCCTTATCGACTTCTTCAATCAGACCTCTATTGACGTGGTTCTTGTTACCGTAACTCCCGACACACATCCTCCAACTATTTCGGAGATAGCTATTCTGGAATCCCATAGCACTATATCAACAAATAATTTGACGGTTCAGGCATATTGTTGGGACATAAACAACATTAGTTCCATAACTGTTGAAACATATACAGATAGCAATGAAAGTGTTGTAGAGCAGAATATGACCGTTTTTGCAGAGAATTTTTACATAGCATATTTGGGCGAATATGCATTTGGTTCAACAGTCTTCTATAGAATCGTGGCTATTGATAACTCATCGGTTAATTTGAACAAAACAACAGAATGGTTTGAATATCGAGTAACGTCAATGCAGAGAAACTCCACTCCAATTCTTTTATGGGCTGGAATGCTTGTACTGGGAGCTCTTGCTGGGTTGGTGGTGCTTTCCATCTACTTCAGAACAAAGACCAAGTAATCACTCTCTCTGCCCAAGAATCTTTAGCACTTGCGCAGGGACTTTGTTCCTGTTTCCCTTAGTTAGAGTGATCACTTCAGTATCGTTTCTACTTTTTAGTGAATCCAAGAAGGTATGTTTCCTGTTTTGAATTGTAGCTATGACGATCCCTTCGTTCAAGCATTTGAGAACTTCATCTCTGAACAATGACGATTTCATTTCCATAGATGCTATTTCGTCAATGATTATTAGCTTGCCTTGCTTTCTTGCTTCTTTGAGAGAAGGAATGGCAACATTTTCAATATCATCTACATTGACTCGGTATTTCCCAACTTGAGGACCCGTCTTTCTATTCACATGTGCTAAGACTCCACGCGCCCCATCTAGAGTTATTATCTCGAAACCTTTTCTTTTACCATGCTCACGTATTTCACGTGACACGAATCCGCCAACCCTCTGGTTGCCAATACTCTGGATAATTTTCTCTATCGCTGTCGACTTCCCTATTCCTGGTCTTCCTGTTAGTAGTATATGCATCACGTAACCCTCTGTAATCATGAAATAACGCAGACCCCGTTGTTACCTATATTGGAAGCTGTTCATTGTGGGCTAGAGAAACACTAATGGCTCCGTTCCATACTGTAATATCTCATAGCCTTCGAACGAGCCACGTTTGCGATAATTTGCAGGGGTTTTGCTTCTAAAGACTCTGCCTCAATAATGCCTGATTCAGCAGCCTCCTGAAATAGATGTTCCCCTCTCTCGGTACGAACCAGTACTGTAGTCCATCCCGAACCAGATCCGATATTCCCACATGATATATCTGACTGCTTTGTTGTCAGGTCGTGACAGTAGGCACAGGAAGTCGAGGCAAACGAATCTAGATCAGATACTGGCCACTCCTTTTCAGACTCATCTGTGAATACTTTGAATTTACCTTTGGCTATAGCCATTCTGTGCACATCTCCGATATCTACATCGTTGGTCTTGAGAAAATCAACCAGTCCGTTATAGTCAAAAGATTCCATGCAGAAGAGACCAATCTTCAAAACTGATGATCTTAAGTCGGTATTCAGGGTCCCACCTGGGTGCTCTTGAAGTTGTGTTATACCATCCAAATTGCATGATGTCCCAACCACGGCCACCGCGGAATGGCCCACTCTGAGAGCGCTCATCAATTCGCCAACAATCGGTGCATGGGTGTAAATTGTTCCTGCGCATTTTAGAACCTCGTCTGGCTTCAAAAATGTTGTCGCTTCAGGGAGCCATGGAGTGTCCTTGGAATGACAGGCTGCTACAGCAGCATCGATAATCTCCTCTTTCAAGGCGTAATACAGTAGTGCTGAAACGACGCCCCCATCTTGCTTATTGTTATCCAAGTCCACAGACCTTGCTTTCCAAGCACTCCGGTAGTTGCCGATGAGATCTTCTGTAAGCGTTACAGTACGCGGACACATTTCATAACAGATCCCACATGCAATACACTTCCCTGTCAGTGTGGGGACGTACTTATTCTCTTCACGAATCCCAGAAATAGCATCAACCGGACAATTTGCAACACAAGTTCCACATTCCGTGCATACACCAGTCTTTATGATTTCTCTCTCAAGTTTCTTGAATGCATACCGCTTGATATTCTGTTTGAGCCAGTGCTGGCTTCGTTCTAGGCTCTTGTCAATGTCAGGGGTCACTATGTGATTCTCCAAGAATTCTGAGCAAATCGATTGCTTTGGCATTTATAGGAATTTCGAAGTGTCAAAACGCAAGCTTAAAGAATAACACGAAATGAGGCATAGAAGGAGCTCAGTGATTGAGTTTCATATTCGAATCAGGAAACTGATATCCTAGAATCAAGGGATGAACACATGACATCTGCGCCACAGGAAGGACCGAAGCTATCTGAAGACCAAATCAAAGCACTTCTGGACGAAAGCAAGCATCATCAATGCGATCCCTACGAGTGTTGTGTACAACTCGTTGCAATTGCTGACTTACCTAGCAGATTTGGTGAATTTCAGGTATGCGGATTAGTAAGCCCCTGTGATGGGAAAGAACACACAGCAATAATCAAAGGGGATATCATGGATAAAGAGGATGTCTTAGTGCGAGTGCATTCAGAATGTCTGACTGGAGATGTCATGGGGTCCAAGAGATGCGATTGTCGGGACCAGCTTCTTGAATCACTGAAAAGAATACAAGAGGAAGGAGAGGGTGTCCTGCTATATCTCCGGCAGGAAGGAAGAAACATAGGTCTATCAGAGAAGATCAAAGCCTATGCTCTGCAGGATAAAGGCTACGACACTGTCGATGCCAATCTCATTCTAGGGTGGCAACCCGATGAGCGAGATTATGGGGTTGCGGCACACATACTCCGAACTCTACACGTAAAATCAATCCGTTTACTCACGAACAATCCGGAAAAAATAAAGCAACTTGAGAGTCATGGTGTAGAGATTACTGAAAGGGTACCGCTAATCATCGAGCCAACAAAATACAATGAATTTTACCTAGAAACCAAAAAGGAGCGGGCCGGACATCTTTTGGGTGAGATGTCCAATATTCACGATATTGAGAAAATCAAAGAAGAGTCATAAAGAGGGGTATTCATTAGTCATCAGGACTCCGCCTGAGATAACCTGATGCTCTTCAAAGCCACGGCAACTGTCAGCAATGATACTACTGAAACAATTCCTGCAATTAACCAAAGGAATCTCAAACTGTTTGTAGTTGACCAAATCCATGCGCCGACATTCGCTGCTATAAGGCCAGACGAGGTCATCATAACTCTAAATGTGCTCATCGCCCGCCCTTTCATTTCCTCAGAAACACCTTCAACTATCAGACTGTTCTCTGCTCCTATCCATAATACAAGTGGGACCGACCAGAGAATCATGATAAGGAGAAGAGAGATGAATCCTGTTTGGGAGTACAGCAGGAGCATTATAACGGAATTTCCCAGCAATGCTGTAATAAGTCCGAGTTTTAACTTCTTATCAGCCAAACCTCCGATAAGGAGAATGAGTCCGGCTGTCGTTAATGAACTAGCACTCCAAGTGAATCCATAGAGTGATGATGAGATATTCCACTCATCAACTGCAAGATTGCCTAGATATGGAAACGCCAAATTAAATGCAAAATAATGAACCAATAGTCCTGCAGCCAGTTTCCAGAAGTTCGTACCGAATTGCCTGAAGTTAAGTGTGGGGCCTTTTCGTGCAGCCAATTGAATGTCCTCTCGTAGGGTTTCTCGTACGAATAGGAAGACTGAGATGAAAGCAATGACCGCACCAATTCCTCCAATGAGGAGCAAGAATCTTGCTTCAAAACCCAGCGATAGCATTATTGCTGCAAGCATGGGACTTATTCCATCCACTGCTAGCGCTGGAAATAGCATCATGGTGAATACCTTCGCAGAGTCTTTCCCTGCATCCTCCACGAGTTGATCTGCTGGAGCCGCTCTGGCAGTGATAATGACGAAACTCCATCCGAAGCTAATAACGCCGTAGAATATTGGGATTAAGGGCCATATCGGGAGAATATATTGACAAATTAGTCCAACACTCATTGGTATTAATGCGACTGCAAAAGTGCGACGGCGACCAATCATATCAGCGACTATACCCGAAGCTGGAAGTCCGATTATTGCTGCTGCAGTTCCTAGCGAGAATGTAAGCCCCATTTGCCAAGGCTCAACTATTTCAGCAATGAATATTCCAAACTGCCAGGTCCAAATGCTCATAGAAAACTGGGCGATGCCAATGACGATTGCTAACCTCCAAAGATTGAGGGGTAAACCTGCAATGCGTCTTGGCGCCAAGCCTACCTCTAATCCATATACCGGAGATTTTCTATGGATGTCATCATCGGGTTTCATTCCTCTTCTCCTCAGTACACGAGGTTTCGTGTGATATTGATGGCTTATGACAATATCCCTCAACATCTATGCATTATCACACAAGGCTTAAAGTGGAGAAGTTTGGATGCGTCAATCAAGAATAAATTCATGAGACAACTACAGTGATATTGCTTGAAGGTACTGATCTAAGACTGAATAGAGCCATGACTTTTGAGTGGTTATACACGAATGGGCTTGGCGGGTATGCCTCGTCAACCATTGTTGGTATGAATACTCGGAGTCATCATGGCCTTCTGGTAGCATCACTGAACCCGCCGGTCAATAGATGGATGACACTATCTCGAGTCGATGAGGTTCTTGCCACATCAGAGGATACCTGCAATCTAAGTACTGCGCACCAGGCCGGGGGCGTCAAGCAGCGCGGCTATCGACAGATGGACAGCTTTGTTTTGAATCCGTTGCCTACCATGACATATTCTACTGACTGTGTAAAAGTAACCAAGACCGTATTCATGGCATACAGAAAGAACTGGACAGCTGTTAATTACGAGTTGACGAATACAGAGGAAACCGTTCTAACGGTCACTCCATTTCATACTTGTAGGCCTCTAGAGAGACTCAGGGGACATCTCGATTTTACCCCACAGGCAGAGGCTATGAGCCCTAATTCATACCTTGCATTTGATGACCGTGAGCAGAGTCCTTGGGTATATGGATACACACCTGATGCTGAATTCATGCCCTCAAAAATCAAAATCACTGACCAGCAAATATATCGAAAAAATAAGTCCAAGGGGCTGGATCATAAAGAGGAGTTGTTTATACCCGGTGTGTTCCACACAGTTCTCGACCCCGGAGAACACTATTTGTCATTTCTTTTTGCTGCTGACCAGACTAGAAAAGGGCTGATGAAGAGCCTCGGGAATCTGGCCAATGCCGAGCGGAAGGACTTTGCCAAATTACGATTCGACGAGCTACGGAGGAGAAAAGTTCTGAATGACAGAGCTTACAACCTCTCTCCAAAACCTCGCGATGAAGATATCGAATGGCTGGTCTACAATGCTGATACATTCATAGTTGATCGTGCCACCACAGGCAGAAAGTCAGTGATAGCTGGTTATCATGAACTGGTTGATATCGGACTAGACTCAATGATTGCTCTTCCTGGACTCACTGTTGCCATATCACGATTTCAAGATGCGAGAGAAATTCTAACGACATATGCTCGATACTCAAGATACGGATTGATAGCCAATGACTTTCCTGTGCGAGGTATTCAGCCGGAATATGATAGTGTTGATGCCTCTCTTTGGTTTATCATGGCGGTTAAGAAGTACATTGATGCCACAAATGACACAGAATTCCTTAGAGGCATCATCTGGGAAACCATGGAATCCATCATCGCAGCGTATAGAATTGGCACGAAATTCAACATACACGAGGACCATGATGGCCTTATCTACTCCGGCATAGAAGGCGTTGAAGTCACATGGATGAATGAGCATTTTGGCAATTGGTGCGCTACTCCGAGAATTGGCAAATGTGTGGAAGTCAACGCGCTATGGTTTAACTGTTTGATGGCAATGGGCGATATGTGCGAGCTTATTGGAAGAGACCCGTATGAATATAGAGCAGTTGCATCTTGGATCCGAGAAGCTTTTATTCAGTCTTTTTGGAACGGTGACTCAGGCTATCTCTATGATGTCGTTTCTGACGAGAAGAAAGACGACTCGATAAGGCCAAACCAAATCATTGCCCTCAGCTTGCCCTATCCATTACTTGAAACTGAAGAGGCTGAGTCAGTTCTTGAAGTTGTTACTGAAGAGCTTCTAACTCCTTACGGCTTGCGAACTTTGTCCACAAAGGATAAGCGATATTCTCGCGCAGTTACAGGAGGACCGAAGTCGAGGGCGGGTGCAACACATCAGGGAACCGTTCATCCATGGCTGATTGGCCCATATATCTCGGCATACTTGAATGTGAAAGGTCGAACACCTGAGAACAAAGCATATGCCGAGAAAGAGATATTCAGGCCGGTTTTGAATGCTGTCAGAGATGGATGCTTAGGTACTATCTCAGATATGTTTGACGGATCAAAGCCTCACAGAGACCGGGGGGTTGTTTCTCGAGCCAGAAATGTCGCAGAGCTATTGCGAGTTTACTTCGAGGAGCTTTGAGGATTGGTCGAGATCTTGGAGTCTATCCATCGGATAGAAATTCCGACGCCCTTCCCTGTTGGTAATGTGAACTGCTATCTTATCGAAGGTTCTCCACTAACACTCATTGATACGGGACCTTATCTCGAGGAAGGCGTCACGCTAATTGATAAGGCCCTCGGCAAGAGCCACTATTCTGTCACAGATATCGAACGAGTTCTTCTTACTCATGGTCATGTTGACCACGTGGGAAACACTCGTGCAATTCAAGAGGCGGTAAGAGCTAGCGGACATCAAGAACCAGAAGTTTGGATCCATGAGATGGATTCTCATCGTATTACTGATTATGAAGGATATATCGAGAGGAGAATGCAGGCATATTGGAATGTCATCATCTCTGGGGGCGTTCCGGAGGAGATTGTAGCCGAATTTTCAACAGAAGGAATGATGAAATACTTCGGACAATTTGGCCAGTCAGTTGACTCAGTCAGTGTATTCTATGAAGAACAACAGTTTGAGAGCGGTATTGGGCCCATTGATTATCTTTGGACCCCTGGGCACTCGCTGGGTTCGGTTTGCTTCTTGGCCCATGAAAGAGAGATTGTCTTTTGCGGCGACCATGTTCTTGGCACGATTAGTTCAAATCCAAGTCTTGACTTCGAGGGGAGATTAGGCATTTCCATGCAGAGATATCTTTTATCTCTTGACGCAATTGAACCATTCTCTCATTACATCCCTCTTCCAGGGCATAGAGACCCCATTTTTGACTTGGGAGTACGGCTTAATGACCTTAGAGAGGATTACCGAAACAAGCTTAGAAGGACCAAGGATCTGCTTAGTAATGAACCTCAGAGTCTATTTGAACTTTCCAGAAATCTTTACGGTGAATATGCGAGGGATTCGCTTATCTTGGCCCTGGCTGAAACACATGACCTTGTCCGATTACTAGACAGAGAAGGAGAGGCAATCTTGACCACTAAAGATGATGTAATAGTTGTGAAATCCGTATAATCGCCATTTTGGACAAACAGCCAACATTCATAAGGGAAATTTTCATAATGTTTTATGCAGCATGTAGTTTTTTCCATCAGAGGACATGAGGAATGTTCCTATGATGAACGCGCCATCCAAACTGATGAGTCATACTGAAGCAACGCAGTTCCAATTCTATTTAGGCACTCTCCGTGCTGGACTTAGCACCCTTTTTTTCAACATCTGGTATGCTCCTCATCCATGTTGGCGGGGGATGACATTATGAAGAAGATAATTACAACTACAATCATTGCTCTGATGCTGATTGGATTTATTTCCACAGGTTTCTTTGTTTCAGCTCAAGATCCAGAAGACCCATTCGTCTATGTCGGCTGGGATGTTGAAAACAAGACAGAGGAACTCGGCCATACAGAACAGAGCTCACAATGGCTTTTCGGGCCACAACCAACAATCATAATCAGTTATGAGGAAAACGGGACAAGCATAACCGAGAACAACTACAGAGTTGAAGTGGGTACAGAGATTCTAATCAATATCACGGTGCCCAAGTCATTTCTCGGTGAGGGGAATATCTTGGACACCCTCAAATTCTGGGGTTCTACAGAAACTCCCGGTGAGAAAGCAGTTTTTGCTCTCGGTTATAACGCCACCAGCGATACTTGGGAAGCCCCATATGCGGCGAGATTTGAACTGGGTTCTGATACCCCCTCCGAAGCAGGATTTATCGAGTTCATCGAGCCTGATTCCAGCTATTCTAATTCAACTGCGTTCTACAGAGTAATATTTGCCGTGAATTTTACCCGAACTGCCTTAGAAGGCATATATTGGACGGGCATGCATACCATTGATCAGCTGGGTCGACCAGTATCACCTTCTTGGCTTTCCCGTTTGCAGTCTGGAGGATTTGCAACACCCCCGATCGGCCTGAGTGTAAAGGTCAACCCAGCGGATTTCTTCTTACCCAAATATTACTATGGTGAGATTACCAATCGCGAGGGAGAGATTATTCACTATGTTGACGACAATGATACTTTTATTGTACGCCTGCTTTCGCACTATGAATTTGGGGATGTGATGATTCCATTTGCCTATTTGGATTTGAACAGCTCTTACTTCCAGGAGATTAACTACACTCAACCTGTTAACTGGCCAGATTCCATGTATAATCCGGATGCACCAATGGAGAACGTGGCACTTAACGTGTCTCCTACAATGTTCTTAGTACACAACTCTACACATACAGTCGTAGAGGCAGGATACCCAAGCATTGAGTTCTACTGGGCGGAGATTACGGAAGGAATTGGCGCGTGGTTGCTCAACTACACTATGACGCGTAATTCTACCATTGACCTAAGTAGATACTATGTAGCAAACTCTACCTATACAAATGAGTTCAATCAAGGTCGAGGGATCCGCTGGGGTGGATACTTCACAAACAACACGGATATGCATTGGCATCCGTTCAAGACAGGCGCCATAATTGACCCAAGTGAAATCCTATACTTCGCTCAGGTTGAAGATATCAACGGAGAGCAACTCTATCCTCGCCCTGAAATAACTGGAAAACAGACCATGAAGCTCTCATACAAGGAAAGCTTCATCGAAGCATTTCTGTTTGATAACGAAGGGAACCTTGCCAATAAGGGTGAACAAGGAGAGTACTTGAACCTAACCATGTTCATCCATCGACCCCTAGAGCTAATCAATGGTTCGTCTATCTATGAGTGGCAAGACAATACGTGGCAGGTGACCGAAGAACTTGTCAACGGATCAATCCAGTTCTCAGGCAGTGGCTATGGCGAGAATGAAACGCACTACTGGAACTACGCGGCATGGTATAATGTCACTCTTGATTTTGAAACTGGTTCTCCGAAGGTCTGGTCATTATATGCAAAGAAGACATACCTACGAGGAACTGGGGAAGCTGTGGGAAAAACCGAAACGCAAATTGCGGCATGGTTAACAGTCCATGACTTTAGCATCGAATTAGGTGAAGATGTTTCTAAGCTATTTCTGAACATTAGTTTCAGTCCGCTTGCTCCTGATATGCTCTTTGAAAGAGCGAAGATGACGGTAGGTCAGGTTGAAAACCTAAGGATTTGGAATGGGACACATTTTGTGCTACCAACTTGGCTACCACCTGAGCAATATGCAGATTGGATTGACCAATACAAAAAGATAGATGTATCCAATCAAATCGTTTGGAGCCCTAGCCACTTCAAGCTTGGGAATGTGCAGTTATGGGTTCCTCCGGCTTGGACGGTGACGGATGACGGTGCCATCGACCTAGATGGTAACACATTCACTACAGATGACCAGTACTATGTAAAGAGAACAGGCTATTGGAAAGACTGGGGGAATATTAGCATTGAGGGTATGCAAGTTGACATCATCTTTGAACCATCACCAGATGAGAGCGGCGACGAGTTCTTCTCTCGTTCTTGGATGGGTGTGGTCGAGATGGTCATGGAGTTTGAAGCCAACGAAACCTTCCACTGGTATAAGGCGGAAACCTTCGAGCTTGTGTCTGAAAGTGAGATGGAGGACATCCGTGAGACAATGTGGGCTGATGAGCAGGCGAACGTGCCAAAGCCTGAGTATCAATACACGGCGTGGATGTCCAAGAACAGAACCATTGATCTGAGTCACATTCCTGAGCTTGAATCCGGAGTATGGCGAAATACCTGGTTTGCTTGGGGCACATCTCAGTTGTTCAATATCACGACCCGTGAATCCCAACAGGAATGGGCCATATTCAGAGCAGAGTATGCTGGCATGCTGATTTTCAACGACTTGGAATCAGAGGATTCTCCTAACGCACCAGATTTCTCCTTTGAGGAAACTGGTGTCGAGTCCAATGAGGTCACTCACCTCGTTCTTATAGACAGCGTTGGTGGCCTTGAGCTCAGACGGCCATTCGACTCTACGGCGGATCACGACAGCCGAATAGTATCTCCTGACACAGTGATTGACTTCGGAATTTCAATCTACGATGTTAATGTGACAATTTATCCGCTGAAACGGGAGAACGCAGAAGGAATACGCAGCCCTTGGGAACTAAGGCAATCCACCGACGGTGCAATGGGCCTCAACCAGACCAATTTTGACTATGCGATTTCTACTGCAACAATCGATGAGATGGCCTTTGACATCACATTCCAAGTTGATATGGTTGAGTATGATGCCGAGGATGAGGAAACATGGAATCACGCGGCATCGTTCAAAATCGACCAGATTATTGGTAACTGGTCATTGAACGAGTTTGACAACTCCGTATTGAACGGAAGGGGCCTTGCAGTAAATTACTTCGGTATCCTAGCTACTGCAAAGAGAACCCAATACCAGGCAGGCAATCAGCCTGTGGCAGATACCAATGCGGACAGTGTCGGGGCAAATTACTACGTCTTTGGCGATGAAAACAGTCCTTTTGCAAACGTATCGATGGGCGGTCTTCCGTACACTTGGGGTGGGGATGACTTCACTACAGAATATATCTCTGGATCTTCAACTGCACCGCTCGGCGCCTTCAGTGCAATGTTCCAATCTCAATCTGGGCAGAGCATTACTAATTGGAATATTGAGGCATCCATGCTTTTCATGACCGCTGGATACGTGAACTGGGGTGGTCACGCTGTTCATGTTGACCCAGTTTTTGTATCGTACACAAGTGCTCAACAGACTCTACCTCCGACTGGGACCACTACGACCACAACAACCACAACTACTGATACTACCACAGACACAACTGGCCCACCTGGTGACCCTATGGACCTCTATG
>SDNP01000018.1 GCA_004524445.1 Candidatus Thorarchaeota archaeon
ATCCTATCGACAATGGATTTGACTTCTTTTCCATGTTTCCGAAATCTATCCTGGGACATCAGATGCTTCATAATATCACCAATATTCAAAGATACGTCGTTCTCACGTATGCTATCCATGGCGGCAAACATCCATTGAGGAGCAACGTACAGATGAGCAGTTTCCGCGTCTTCTCCTTTCAATAGCTTGGTAATTTCTCGAATATCGCCAATTGTGGACTGAACCACTTCCAGTGCCTTTTCTACCGATAAGTCAATCAATGATTCATCCGCTTGTGGCCAGGGTGCAAATGAAACAAATCCCTCGCCATTCAGGATGGACCATAGTTCCTCAGAAACGTGTGGTGTCATGGGGGCAACCAATCGCACCCAGATATCACAGACATAAGCCATCGTACCATTGACCTCTTCTTCAGGAATATCTGAGCGTTGCAGATACCGGTTGACGGCCCGTGTCATCTCCGAGGTGGAGTAAATGGCATAGTCTCTTAATCGGAAGTTCTCTAGAAATTCGGTGCTATCCCTCACTATGGAGTTAACCTTTGATAGCAACCACTGTGTCATCTTGGACGGTTTGTCTTCCTTTCTGAAGGCCTTTGGTTCTTTGTCAGAGAAGCGTTTGATGATATTCATGAACTGCTGTAATCTGTTCTTCACCGCGGGTACGTCTCTCTCACGCCAATCCATCAGACTACCCGGTTCTGCTGCAGAGATTACGTACGTTCTGTACACATCAGCCCCGTACTTCTTTGGAATCTCAACCAACGGAATGACATTACCCTTACTCTTTGACATCTTCCCACCCTCCATATTCACGTGTTCATTCAGACTGATGCATTGTATCCAGTGTTCCTTGGGGAATATGGCGACATGATGGAAGATGGCAAAGCTCAGATGGTTTGAGATGTGAGATGGCGCAGTATGTCGCTGATCATTGGGATACCAGTACAAGAACTCATCGCGCATCGTCTTTAGTAGTGACGCGTCGATGTTAGCTTCCTCAGATACCGCATCCGGCTTACCCTTGCCTAGAAACACGTAGTCAAAGAACGCAGGAATCAATTGATTGTGCTTCAAGTTATTGTTCTTGATGTGATGGGCAATGGTGTAGAATGCCATATAGATAGTCGAATCAGACAGGCTCTCGATAATCCATTCATCATCAAATGGTAGACGCGTTCCAATGCCACGCTTTCGTGCACAAGGCCTCTGCTTCAGCCAGTCGAATGTGGCCTCAAATAGATTCCTGAAAATCTCGGGAACGATACACATGTCATCTAAAGCTTTCCGAGCCTGTTCTTTCCAGTTTCCACTGGTATAATCTAAGAACCATTGACCAGAGAAAACTCCAACTTGGATATCAGTTCCACATTTGCAGATAACAGGTCGCGTATCTGGCTCGAAAAACACATCACTAGAGTTGCTCTCTCGCATCCATCCGATGATATCCTCTTTGACATCCTTGATTCGACGTTCTGAAAACTGCATGCAATTGTCTTTCATGACGCCATCGTAAAACTCTGCTTTGTAGATCTCTTGCGTTGCTTCCTCCAACTTCTCGGACTCGTCTTGAGACTCTATTCCTCGCGAATCCACAGCTTCTTTCGCTGGAAATTCACCATATCCTTCGATATCTATCATGCTGATAATCTCGATTTCCCTCACTTCCTCAGCAGAGATGTCAAATTTCTCCAAGGGAGTTGGATCATCCCACAAATCCCGCAGAGCTACATAGTCAAATGGAGCGTGACCAGGGACTGAGTAGACAACGCCTGTCGCATTCTCAGGATTCACAAAAGGACCAGGGAGGATGAGTAAATCTTTGTCCTCATGTAATGCCTTAAAGCGCTCGCCAATAATCTCTTCACCAGGAAATTCTTCCATGATCTCAATCTCTTTGGCCTGCAAGCGGAGCTTCTCAGCAGCCTCCTTGGATACAACCCATTTTTCCTCCTTGAACATTGCTTCATCATTGACTTCTACCCAGACATAGGTTGCCGAGGGGTTGATCCACATATTGGTTATACCAAAGATGGTTTCAGGTCGCAATGTTGCAGCAACCAGATATCCATCCTTGAAAGGAAACTTGATGGCTGTAAATTCCTTTATCTTGGCGGTTTCGCCCTCTAAGAGATCATCTTCACCAACAGGATTTCCGCAGCTGGGGCAGTAGAGCAGAGGATAGTTCCCCTGACCTATGTATCCTTTGTCCATGAATTTCTCATATTGCCATTCAATGAACTTGTTGTAGATTGGGTCTCCTGTTGTGAATTTTCTCCGCCAGTCGATGCTATAGCCCAAGGCGTCAAAATCCTTGGAAATAACATCAGCAAAGAACTCTGCAGTCTTCCAAGCATCAGTGAATTCCGCCATCTGTTTTTGTACTTCTTCTTCAGTGTCAAAATATAGACGAAGGTCCCTCTCATATTGTTCAATGGCATCGGGATCACCCTCCTTGATTCTATCAACCATGCCTTGGATGGGGGTTCCGGTCATGTGAGACGCCATTGGGAAGAGGACATTGTAACCCTGCATCCGCTTCCAACGAGCAATCAAGTCGCCTATAGTGTAGGTTCGTCCATGGCCGATATGCAACGCTCCATTGACGTATGGATAAGGTACAGTCAGGAAGAATTTCTCTCTCGTTTCGCCCGGGTCTGCCTCAAAGACCTTCTCTTGTTTCCATCTCTTCTGCCATTTTCTCTCTATTTCGGCAAACTCACTCATCTTTGGAGACCTCTGGTAAGGTAGTGATTAGTCGGTTGTGAACAGAATCCGCTATAAAGGACTCGCAAAAAGAGCTTCTTTCATCTAAGAAGAACGCAATCCAACCTAGGTTCACATCCACTTTTTTAGATACATGAACCGCTTTTTAGACCTATGGTCAGCTGCAGTTGACCTAATTGCAATGGTATTCTTCGACGATGTCATTTCACTATAGTTATAATGTGCGTTGTTTAGATTACCAATGGTGTAACTCATTGGCTATCAAAGTGATAATTGATCAAGAAGAATGCATAATGTGTGGAACATGCGAAGATTTGTGTCCAGAGGTCTTTGTTCTCGGAGAGGATGATATAGCGGAAATAGTCGAAGAATACCAGACTGAAGATACTGCGCATGGGGAAATACCTGAAGAGCAGGAGGAATGCGCACAATCTGCAGCAGATGCATGTCCCGTGGCGATAATCCACTTAACCTAGATTCACTCTGACTGACAATCAAGCGGCATTACTGCATAATTCCCTTTGAGAATAATGCCGCGTTTTTCGATTTTTCTATTGTAACTCAGACCCGATTCCGGACGGTATTGGTCCCTCTGGGAAGTTGAACCTTGTTCCACAGTTCTGGCATTGTATCTTTCCCTGTGAATCAACGGAGGACTCGTCATAGAAATATGTGGCAGCGCAGTTGGGGCATTTTGCTCTACGTGCTGTTTTCGAGGGCTTGCCCATGTCATACACCTTACCTTTTTCAAAATGCAAAGCCACGAATCTTCCAATAAAACCATAGATAGGAGTATAGACAATAAGGAATAGAAACTGCAGGAGAATATACAGTGTTAGGTCAAGCGTTGCTCGGATAAAATTCACTATAAGAATTGGAATTCCAACGACTACGATTAGCACCAAGAGGGCAAGACCATGTCCTAGGAGTGCCTTCCAATCTGGTTTGGCGTCTATTGACCAGAAATACCCGGACAACCCCATATTGATCCAGCCAGCTAGAATGAGCATTGCCATGATTCCAATAACCAATCCAAATATACTCCCCAGAGCAATGAAAATTGCTAGAAAGAAAATCCAAAAGAAGGAACCTAGTCCAAATATCAATGTAAGCAAAAAGCCTTGGGCGAATAATTTCGGAAGGTCCTGAATGATGCTTCTTTCAACATTCTCGGGTCGTTTACCCCAAGGGATATACTCTTCTTCTGGCTCTTCAAGCGGCATCACCTTAGGGGGAACTGCACTTTCTTGGATACTTGCCTCCATAGGTTTTCCGCAATTTTGGCACTCTACAAACCCGTCATCATCAATATGCTTCTTCGAATAGAGATATGATGCTCCACAACGGGGACACTCGATTCGTAGCTTATCCTGCGTTTCTAAATCCAACTGAATGTGCCCTCCGAAATCCGATTTATGCTATATTGACATTCTTTTCTGGTATATTAAAAACTTGGTTCCTACTCCAAGAAACCACCCCATTCATTCGGATTTCACTATACGTAGTTTCTCACAATACTTCTGCATACCAGCAGTGGAGCTCAAGACCTGCCTAAGGTTCCGTTTTGTTTGAGCGGTAATCTCAATGGCAGTTTCCTTCCTGATGATGGAGAGTTCCTCGATTAGCTCGGAAATCAATTCGGATGGCATCGTGAGCGGATTGACAACCGGAATATCGCTTTCTACCAAGAGTAGGTCATAGGGGGTGTGTTCTGCAATCTCCCTTGTGCGCTTCCACAGCGGGTTGCGATCCTTGAACTCCTGAAGAATCCCCCGCCCAATTGATATCATGAAATCATTATCGATAACTCTTGATAGTGACTCAACTGGCCCCTCGTAGCCATGAAGAATCACTCCAGCAGGGTTGTATGTTTCCAGAATAGAGAGAACCTCTCGTTCTGCGCCAGCACAATGAACATTGACCGTTTTATCATATTCACACGCAGCCTCAAGAATTGATTCAAAGACTTTTTTCTGGGCATTAAGTATTGACTCATCGAATGCCCCTTTATTATCTAAGCCAATTTCGCCAATTACACCAGCAGAAACCACCTCTTGATAGATTTCATCTAGTCGATTCTTATGGTGCGGAGCAACCTTTGGGTGTATACCAAAACTGGGAATGATGCAGTCGGATTCGTGAATGCACGACTCGGTCTCATGAAATGTCGCAAAATCAGAGGATACCGCTATCACGACCATATTGGTGTCTTCAATGTCCTTTATTGCCCGTTCAATTTTGTCCCCGTACACAGTCAAGTGACAATGCGCATCTATCATATCTACCACATAGCCTGAAGTTCAAATGGACACCCACAACCTCCACTTACTGAACTCCATTCCCACGATACAAACAACAAATAGCCTATTAACATTTTGCGAAGTTCATTCCTTTTTTGTTGAAAATCTAGCATGGCCGGATGGTATTGTTTATAGTCCATTATCAAACGGAACACCGCATGCCCCAGAGCAAGGATGGATTGAGCAAGCAGAGAAACAGTCCTATTCATGACTGGTTTATGGACGAACACGGCGAATTCATAGATTTGCATGCTCAACTTCATACCTATAGTGAAGTTATTGATTTCTTGAAGCATGTTGAGGATGAATATTCAATCAAAGAATATAGTAACGGCAATAATGCAGGAGCGAGGTGGCTATTCCAAATCTATTCTCGCGAGTTCATTCAGCAGGTGGCTGATATCGTAGAAAACATACTCCGTGAAATCGATATGGATGGACCTATCCTTGAAGTAATGGCGGGTGATGGTAGACTGGCGGACTTTCTGAGACCTCTACTTGAGAGAGAATATATTGCCACTGATGTCAAGTCCAAGAGATATAATATCGCGTATCCAAAATGGATTCATGAACTAGATGCAGAGGATGCAATTGCAGAATTCAATCCAGCCATTGCGATTATGTCATGGGAACCATATCTTTCCACAAAGAGCATTGAGATTGTGGATAGTGGCATTCCGCTCATGTGGATCGGAAATCCGGAGCGTTGTGGGCACTTTGATCTCTTTGATAGAAAGCATGCAGGATTAGATTGTGCCTTCTGCGTTAGTAGACATGACAGGATTCAGGAGGAAGAATTCGTCACAGGTATATTTCTTTTCAACATCGACCTAGATAGTTGCTCTTCTATTCTCTAATGGTTTGCCTAATTCGCCCTATGTTTCAGATCATATTTGTGATGTGTCTGTAGATTCTGAGAACCACAGGGGAGGTCTCTATTCAGGGAGATTGATTGTATGGTTCCCGTCCGAGTCAAAGGTAATCCGCATCAGGTCACGAGCAAGCATCGAATTTGCAAAGACTTCTTTAGCTTCAGACAATATCGTTTGTCCATCACCATATCGAGGGCTATAATGAGTGAGCAGTAGGAGCTCAACATCAGCGTCCTCTGCAATCTCGGCAGCTTCTCTCGCTGTTGTATGCCCACGTTCATCTGCTAAATCAGCATGCTCTTCTGCATACATTGCCTCATGAACCAATAGGTTCGCATTTTTGGCTGATTCTCGGACAGCATTGCAGGGTCGAGTATCCCCCGAATATACGATCTTGATTGGCTTATCTCGTTCTCCTGTCACCTGCTCGGGTTCCACCGATACGCCTGATTCCAATTCAATTGTCTGACCAGATGCCAGCTTGCCCCATAACGGCCCCTCTGGAACACCTATCTCTCTCGCTTTCTCCGGCAAGAAAGGGCCTGTTGCCCGTTGGTAGATGAATTCATAGCCAAGTGTAAATCCTCTATGGTCGACTTGAAAGGCACGAATTCCGGCATCTTCCTGCTCAAAGACTATACCTTCTTCTATGGCATGTACGGTTGTGGGAAAGGTTGTTCCGAGATTGATTGTGTTTTGATTTACTCTAACAAAATCTAACAAAGGAGCAGGTCCAAACACTTGGAGGGGACGCTCCCTACCTAAGAGAGAGAATCGCAACAAAAGACCACCAAGTCCCAACACATGATCCGCATGAATGTGGGAAATGAATATTGCCATGTGCTTGTTCATTCCTGCATTTGCCTCAACAAAGCGCCTCTGAACATCCTCTCCGGCGTCAAAGAGAAGATTCCATCCCTCATAACGTATCAAATATGCAGGGTGATTTCGTCCGGGAAGGGGGATTGAACCGCCCGAGCCTAGAACTACAAATTCAATCATTACAACTCTGGTCTAGAATTGTGCAGACTGATTGATATTGTTTGCTCAGTCGCAAATCAAGCCAGATCCAGTGGAAGATTCGTTGATTCAGCATTACTTCGCATTGTAGGGTAGGTTGTGATATCGATATCATCTGAGTCCCAAAGCCAATTTCCAACCATGTGGTCATAACGGTTTGAGAATCTGAAGGAGGAAGACAAACTGGCATCCATTTTGTATAGCTGAAATTCTCTCACCATGAGGTTCTCTGAGGTCAAAGCTTCAATAATCGTTTCCGCACCGCCCGCGGGCAAAGCTGTTGTTAACAACACCTTCCGTTCCCGATGATTCTCTATATTACTGATTTGACTGATATAGGTTAGAGGGAGCCGTTTCCATGCATGCATTATCTTTGCTGACACTGCGGGAGTACATGTTCCGATGATCCGATCCGTAAAGAGGGGTACTGAAATCCGAGCGCGAGGGATAGCCAGCTTCTTTGACTGAATTTTTGAACGATAACGATACACCATGCTTTCTGATGCATCTACGCTATCAGCAATCTCTCGTGCACTGGCATTGTAGTCTTCCATTAAATGATCTATAATCATTACTTCTGTTTCTGACATCTTGGGCGGAAATGATAATTTTGAAACCGTGGGGAGTTCACCCATAGCAAGATCATGATCCGTTCGGAGTAGTAGTCTGAAGTGTAGCTCGTTCACATGCCAGCGTTTCTTTCTTCGGTCATAGTATTTCGCAGAAAAATGTGGCTTCCCTGTAGACAGCCTCCATGCGGTCGCTGATTGAGAATCACGCCGAAGAGTTCGAACAACCCTAAGAATTTGGTCCCGGTAGTTAGAAGGAAATAATGCAATGAGGAAGACACGGCGTATCGGGCCATCGACGAAAAGATATCGAGTGATGTAAGGAGAGATGAGGAGAGTCTCAGGTTCCTCTAATTCGATGAGTATCCGATCAAGTCCAAGTTTGGCGACATTGGGAATAGACTTGAATTCCAAAATAGAGGTCGATTGTAACTGTTCTATGGCACGTCTTGTCTGTCCATATGACAAATCTATCTGTCGTGCGAGATCTTTGATTGAGAGGTGAGGACATTTGAGTAGCCCGGTAATTGCCTTTACCTCTGTTCCATTCAGTTTGCTTACCTTACGGTTCCAGACACGCTTAATCAGATTGAGCAATACATCTTGAGATACTACTTCGATTCCGCCGAGGCCTATCAAGTCTTCCAGACGCCCGAGGACCGCATCATAGAGATTACCCTTGTAGGTTGCAAGATACTCTCTTAGCTGACCGACTTCTGGCCCAGGTTGAAATATACCCGCATCATCTTCGCACTGCATATTTTTGAGAGCCTGCAATAGTGCCGCAGCTGAATGGGAGAGGTTGTTGTCGATTCTGGTTTCAATTTTTATGTCGTTCATTGTTTTGCGCTCCCAAAACATAAATGAGTAGATGAAAGATAATGTGTGATTTTGTACTGTAAAACCACTAAAAAGCTACACGGGATTTGCTTCCTTCCAAAGCGAATTGAAGTATGTGCTCGCAATTTCAGCAAATACTGCATGGTTTGAATAGATCCCTAAGAAGGTCCTATCTTGACCAGCACCCGCAAGCATAATCAAAGTTTCTCTCGCGTCAGTTACCATTCCAATGCCAAAGACACGAGGTCTTGTTCTAACCTCGATAGAATCGGGAAGTAAGGTTTGTACTTCTTCAGGAATATCAGCAGTCAAGACTCGAACTTTTGCTATTTTGAGTGTGAGTATTCGATCTACCACATCTGAGAGGTCCTTGAGGTCAGTATCGATATCAATAGCCTCCACATCTAGCGTAGGAACCGAGAGGACAACCTCTTCCTTCGCGGCATCAAGCATCTCCAGAGCTTTGGCAAGAATGGCTGCTCTACCATGAAGCAAATACACATCCCGCGTTGTGACCTGAGTTTCTTGCTCGAATCGTGGCTGTAATTCCTCAACTACTGCTTTACTTGCTGTTTCTAAGCGGTTCTCCCAGGTAATCCTCACCAATCGCGTAACCTCGGTCGGAGCCTTTGGAATATACATAGTGGGTCGCCCCCGGCGCGATTGAATGAATCCCTTCTCCTCCAATCGCCCCAGCACGTCATATACCCGTGAATAAGGAACTCCTGAATCGGAACTGATGTCAGATGCTGACATTTCTCCACCGTCGACAAGGGACACATAGCACTGCACCTCATATTCAGTCAATCCAAATTCCTTCAACGCTTTCAGAGTCTTCTCACTGACGGACATCTGCATCAATTCATATATGATACCAAGTCGGTCTTAAGAGTTATCAGACTCGCTCCTTGTACCACTCAAGGAACTGAGTAAAAGCCCTTGTTCTGTGAGAAATGGCTATCTTCTCAGAGAAGCTCAGTTCTGCATAAGTACGTTCATTTCCCTGGGGAATGAAAATCGGGTCATAGCCAAACCCGCCACTCCCGGCTTCCTCCAGAGAGATTTCACCAATCATCTCACCTGTGAATACTTCCACGGCATCAGAATCCGCAAATCCGACAGCTGTAACGAACCTAGCTGATCTCTTGGTCTCGCCTTTCATCAATTTTAGAATCCCATTGACTCCGATGGTCTCTAACACAAACGCAGGATATGCCATAGGAAACCCATTGAGGGAATCAATGAATAGACCGGTGTCATCCAAGACCAGGGGTCTCTCAACCTCTGCGAATGCATACTTGGCAGCTTCGCGAGCAACGACCTCAATAGAGTTCGAGCGTACTTCCCGTTTCTCAAGAGGAGAGGTTTCGAAGTCCACCCCATAATTATTGAAGAGTGGCGTCAGTTCACGTAGCTTGTGTTCATTTTGAGTGACAAGAAGGATTCTACTGTTTGACATAGGACAGAACCTCCTTCATGATTCCATATGAGCCCTTGGTCTTATTCAAATCAAACATGCCAGTAGTGTTCCAAAGAATGATGTGTTCCAGTCCAGCTGAGCAGTAATCCTCCAATTGCGATATTATCTCTTCTGCGCCACCAATCATGTAGAATGCTTCGAGCACTGCATCTGGAACCTCCTCGATTGCCTTCAGCATTTCGTTTCTCCCATAGTCCATAGGGATATAATCGCGCAGTGAATAGAAATCATCTCCAAACGGATGCTGATGTCCAAGTCGTTTCCATTCACTTGCAGGCAGTAATAGGGCGAATGCCTTGGCTAAGGGAGTTCTCATTAAGCGATGCCGGGTGGAATCGTCCTCGTCCAAAATACACCAATTCCATAATGCAGCGGTAAATAATCCGTTTCGTCCCAGTTTCTCTCTGGTTGACTTTAGAGTCCGTAGTCTTTTTGCATAATCCTTGGGTTGCAAGAGAGTTGGGATCCAACCATCGCCAAATTCGGCAGCTAGTTTCAGCATCTTAGGCCCATGGGCAGCGATCCAGATTGGTGGTGGTTTATCTTGTACAGCGGGACGCAGTGACATGACAGCGTTCCTTAGTGTCCAAAATTTTCCCTCAAAATCAAATGGCTCATGAGTCTCCCAGATTAGCTTTATGATTTGCAGTGCCTCACGAAGTTTCCCAACCTGACCTGAATAATTCAAACCATAGGGCTCAAGATTTTCTATCTCTCCCGCACCGATGCCAAGTATCGCTCGACCTTGACTGATATGATCTAGTGTGAGAAATGTTTGAGCGAGCAATACTGGATGACGTCGAATGGGTTCAGTCACAGCTGATAGGATTTTGCAGTTTTCAGTGACGACAGAACACGCCGACATTATTGAAGCCAATTCAAAGTATGTATGCGGCGACTGTTGAAGAAGTGCGAGTGGGGTAAAATCAGGTGTCCATATTGATTCCGGTACAAATCCCGCAAAATGGTCAGGGAACGCCATACTGTCATATCCAAGGCCATCTATTAGTTGAGCGTTCTTCTTCACATTACTCCAGGGAGGCAGGAAAGGGCCGGGAGCCCCAATCTCTAACCGGTGGATATCAGTCACTATTTACACATCTCTGAAAACGTGATTAGTGTGTTCTTGACGTTCTCGTAATCGGCAAGTGACAACCACTCATCAATACCATGGAAGTTGCTATCGTCTGCTATGGTTCCATAACAGGCGGTGGGAATTCCAACTGATGTGAAGTAATGGCCATCATTACCACCCAAGTCTGCAGATATTGGAATCTCTGAACTCACTGCATCATTCACAGCAGCATGGAGTGTCTTAATGAATGGATTTTCGGGATCTGATCCCCATCCATGAAGCCTGACCTTGAATTCAATATCTGTGTCGACGAAGACGGCTTCTGATGCTTCTGCCAGAAAACTCTTGATATCTTCTTCTATATCCTTTGGATCTTCTTCTGGTATCAAACGGCAGTCAAAAGAGAGCTCTGCCTTTCCGGGGATGATATTGGTCTTGCTACCAGCTTGATACATTGTCATCGAGAATCTTCCCCAAAGATGTTGATAGGGACTCCCCGGTGGAGCAGGAAGCTTGGACGTGATTTTCCTCCGACGATCAGAATATCCCAGCATCTCATTCATTAAAGGGATTGACAAGTGAATGGCATTATTGAATTTGAACGGATATCCGGCGTGTCCCTGTGTTCCATTGATGGTTATTGTTCCTGCCAGAACCCCACTAGCTCCAATGCTCACGTAGCTAGGCCCGGAATCAACGACGATGGCAAAATCGCCACGTATTTTGGGCGGCCCGTTAATAAGATAATCAATACCCCACTCGCCACCAATTTCCTCGTTTGGAGAAACTAGAATCTTCCAGTTAACCTTGGATGAACCTCGATTAATCAGTTCTTTTGCCGCGCTGACGCAGGCAACAATATTCCCCTTATCATCGGTAGTTCCACGGCCGTATACTTTTCCGTTCTTGACTAGCAACTCAAATGGAGGGTGCGTCCATTTTTCTTCATCGCCGGCAGGAACTACATCATAATGTGTGCATAACAATATCGTGTTCTTCGCTCCTGAATCGAGCTCGGCCACTATATTTGGCTGATTGATTCCATCATGTTTTGAATCGTGAACACTCACCTTGAGTCCAGCATCTTCACAGTATCTTCCAATGACTTCTGTACATTCTGTGTAATTCTTCTTTTCATCACTATTTGTGTCCAACTCTACAATTTCGCGTAGAAAATCTTCTTCCCATTTGTCCATAGGATGCCATCTCCTGATTGATATAATAGACAGGTGATACATCCTACTCATTAGCCTTTTGAGAGCATCACTTCTGACATGTCTGACAGAAATTAGTCTTGAAACGATTGGCAGTTATTTCGGACACTCGCCCGCCACACAGCGGACAAACGCCATCTTTTTTCCCATGTATCATTAAGAAATCACGGTTCTCTAATGTGATTTCAGGGAGCGTTCTTTCGCGAAGAACATCCATGAATTTCGTAAGGATGCTCCTCATCGAATGAAAAAGGCGTTCGATTTCCTCAGGAGTAAGAGTACTTCTCTTTCTAAATGGAAGAATGCCTGCATAGAGAAGAATCTCGTCTGCATATGCGTTTCCAATGCCCTTCACAAAACGCTGGTTGCGCAGAATGTTTTTGATTTCTCCGCGACGACGCTGCAACAACCGACTGAATTCCTTCAAGGTCAAATCTGGGCTTAGAGCTGACGGCCCTCTATTGGTAAACTCAGCCACATCCGTGTAGTCATGTCCAGAAACTAGATATACCCGTCCCATTTTCTTTCTGTCTGAATACCATAGAGAATTGGTCTTGAATCTTAAACGAAAGATGTCGCTAGCAGAAGGGCGCCCACCTGCGCCACGGACGCTGAATCTTCCGGTTAACATTGGATTGATTATGATCTCGAAGTCGTCACGGAATTTAATCAGAAGGAACTTGCCATCTGCCTCAAATCCATCAATTATCTTGCCTTGCAATGTTTCTTTGAATTCATCCACCGTTGTGCCATGGATTGGAAGAGGATTATTTACAGATGCCTGGATGATTGTTTCACCCTTCAATAATGTAGACAGCTTTTCTGCAATTACTTTCAATTCGGGGAGTTCGGGCAAAAGACTATCCTCAAGCACATCATTCAATTGTAAGGACATTCGAGTATGATTTAAGGGTAGGGGCGCAAAATAGTGATTCATGACTGAGCCAATTGTATACCATATTCAGCAAGGCCGCCTAGTTCTTTTGGAAGACCCAGGTGCCTTTGGAAAGGGAGATTGCTATCTGGTGGATGCTGGTCCCAAGATTTACCTGTGGATAGGACCAGATTCTACTGTTGATGAAAAATTCCTAACTGCAGCAGAGGCAGTGATGCACGACACAGCCAGACAGGGGAAAGCCGATATCGATAGAATAGATGGAGGGAATGAGCCAGATTCATTCAAAGCCCTGTTCGATGATTTCGAGATTACCGACCAAGACACAGCAGGCATACTACGGGAGGTAAGACTTGAAACGCATGAGTACAAACTTTGGCGGGTCCATAGGCAAGGAGATGAGACCTACTTTGCGGAGGTACCATTAGATAGTTCCTCGCTTGATACTGGGGATGTCTTTGTACTTGATGCATGGGATGACATCTACGTTTGGAGAGGAAAGAAAGCAACAGCCAGAGAGAAATTCGACGGCAATATCATCGCAAGGAGGTACGATGCAGAAAGAGTTGGCGTGCAGGATATTGAAATTATCGAAGAGGGAGAAGAACCAGCAGAGTTCTTTGATGCCTTTGGCTAATAACTATACTATCCTGAAATGACCGGCACGGGGCTCATACACAGCCCCAGAATCCCTCATTCTAGCTAGTGCATTTGCCGCCTCATGAATCTCAACACCGGCTTCAGCAGCAATATCTTGAATATTGGGTCCTAGAGAGCCCTTTTTACCCGAGTCAAGGTTCTGGAGGGCTCGAAGGACCTTTGTATTAAATTTATCAATCCTACTCTCCTCGCCCCATCGCTCTTGTGCTTGCTCTTTTGTCGCTGTCAGTTCTAGAAACTCCTTCAGAGCGGGTTCTAACACCGAATTCCAAGCATTCTTCAAGTCTTTGGCAGTTAACTTATCTTTCCATTTTGCGCGAGCAGTAGAGCGTGCGATTCTAATCGTACTCAGAGGCCGTCCTATTACATCAGCATCAAGCACGCTTCCCTTGGCCAATGCAGCCTCATCAAGCCCGAAACTATCACGAAGGGTCTCAAGCCCAGAAATCACATGTTTTACTCCTGCATCAATGCTTCGGGAAGAAATTTGAGGAGTCATTAATTTGTATGTGATTGCAGCCTTCAAAATAGGCAATTGAAGCTCGGTGGGTTTTGCAGTTTCAACCCAGAAGTCTTCGGATGCCAATGCAATAGGTACATCGGGCAGCGACGCCGTCTTCTGGTTGGTCATCGCACTCAATGAAACCTCGCTGTAGCCAGAAGGATCACGTCTATCGATGCATATAGTTCTCATTTTTGAAATTGAGGGTTTGCCAACATCCATCCTCCAAATCTTGGGAACGGCTACCCGAACACCTCTCACATTTCTGGTCTTTCTTCGACGACCTCGCATCGATGGCGGGACAACGTTCTTCATAAATGATAATAATCGATTCACTTGGGATTTCGAGGCAATTGCTTGGATTCCGGTGGTTAAGCCTCCAATATTCTCCTGAAAAGGAGGACTTGACACAAACAATCGTGCGAAAACACGTTTGCTCGCCTCAGCCATCCCCACATGTTCAAAGAGCATGTCAGAAACGCCACGCAAATTGAGGGGGGGTGTTATCTCCGAGATGTGTGCTTGTGGTATTTCTTCCACGGAATCTGCAGTGATAGCTTGAACTGTCTTTGAGCCACGTTCTAGCATTCTTGGGGCCGCAACGCTCTTTCCAGTTATCTCGACCAGTGCCCCTTCGTCGGGTAGCTCTTGGTCTCTCTTGAAGTAAGCAAATATGCCCTCCAATAACCATGGACTCGGAGTAAGAAGAACAAGGGATGGATCGCGTGTATGATGGGCAAATCCAGAGATTCTGAATTTGTTGCCAGAGATCCTCTTTTTCAATCGCTTTTGCATTGCAAGCTCCCAAGAAGTGAATTCAGCACCCATCTGGCGCTCAAAGACGTCTATGGTGCCTACTGCATCTGACAACCTATCAATAGCAGAACCATGCTTCTCAAATAGGTCCTCTATATCCAAATGATCACAGCTCCATTAATCATCGTAATTGTATCTCATTCATTCATTCTGTCCTTCTCGTTTAAGGTACTCCCGGTAGGCTTTTGGGTACCTTTCTGCAAGCTCGTCAACAGATGGAAGTCGCGTGGCGTAAGGCGTGTATCCCTCACCTGGGGAAACCGATGATATTTGGTTTCTAATAATTTCCTTCAGATTTACATTCATTTCAAATCCAAGAAAATGCCTCCAACTGGATTTAGCGGCTACTGCTGTGGTTCCATTCCCCATGAAGGGATCGAGAACAACGTCGCCGGGTTTGGATGAAAAATCGATGCATCTCTCAACTACTTCCAGCGGAAGCTTTGTGCTGTTCTTCCTTTGTCCAGCACGATAACGTCTCTTTATTTCCCATACATCTTGAGGATAGTGTTCAATCTTATTGAAGAAGTATTCATCGATATTCTTCACAAATAAGAGAAGATGGTAATGACTAGTAACGAATTTCCTACGAGTATAGACACCGAAGGGATATTTCCAGATGAGGTGATTGAGGGTTTCCAATCCCATAACTCGAGCAGCATGAAGAATCGACTCCAAATTGTTCCAACCACTGAATACCCAAACTGAGCCATGTTCCGTAATGACACGGGGAAGTCCCTTCATCCATCTCAGCGTAAAATCCCCATAGGATTCATCCACTTCCTCATATCCTGATACTACGAAGTCATCTTTTCTATTGTAAGCACCACTCTTCCCATTAAAATCAATGCCAAATGGCGGGTCTGCAATGACAAGGTCGATTGAGGAATCAGGAATATCTCTCATTCCAATTACACAATCTTTGAAGCATATCGTATCCAATTCAAGAGATCCCAGTTTGTCAGGGGCTTGCTCGTAATTTCTTTTCGCCTTCTGAACACTCCAATCATGGGTTGGCTTGAAGTAAAACTCAGCGAGATTGGGAATGTATTTTCCTCTCGTAGTTTTCTTCCCCGATTTTTTAGATTCTTTCTCCCCAGTTTCAATGGTCATAGGCTGCTCAATATATTATTCCCTCTCTTCTTCTTAAAGCATCTGAATCCTATCACAGTTAGTACAATCAAAAAACATACAAGTGAATATCACGATTGGTGGGTTTTGATTAAGGAAAGGGGCCAATGGGCATCTGGCAAATTTGTGTTTCTATATTGGTTGACACTGGTTCTATGCCCCAATAACTCCTGATCACTTGCGCACTAATCCTCGACATGACAAGACAGAGTGATACCTAGAGGCGTCAATTCTTCATTTACTCTCTTAATGACTTCATCGCAATCAAAGCCCTTTCCGAGCAATACATGAGCTAGACTCATTTGATAGGGAGGAAGGAACGGTAGATTGCTCCTGTCCAAAATCTCTTGGTATCTTTCTTTGATGTCTTCATCCTGCAAATATGACTCCAAGCTACGAAGGGTTGCTTCATGATGAACAAGCATCTCCGCTATTTTTTCGAGAAATTGTTCCTTTGGCACCCTAACAGATGGTCCAAACAATGAGTGTACATTCTCTTCAAACCAAGTCCGCACCCTATCAGCTGTTACGTTAGGAACGATGTGTGGCTCTTCTTCTTCCTCGGGAGGGACGACTCTTACAAAACCACGCTTCTCAGCAGCGAGAACAAAATCCGCAAGAGACGGGTAGCCAAGAGAAGCCAAGTCTATATCCCGCTCCCGAATACTAGGCAATATAGAATCTAGCGTTGGACGTTCACCAGAACTTGTTTGTTCTTCTACAATCTCACAGAGCGCTTTGAAAGATTCCCTAGATTCTTCAGATATGCGGTCGCTCTCCGGGGAGGAACCATCTGGTATTCTCAGGATAGTACCGGGCAGCTGTCCTTTCCGTTGAATATATCCTTCATCCTCTGCAAATGAGAGAAAGTCAATCCAGCTCTGGAAGCCCAGAATTTTTTCATCGAAATTGGGATTAAGGGCGTTCATTACATGCTTAACATGACCGATTCCGGGGGTGTTGTCAGCATCTTCTATGGCTTTGACCGCTTCTTGGAGTTTGACTCCAGCAATCCTTCTAAGATCTGCAAGGCGGGCAGAATCTGAAAGGCAGTCCTCTGGTTCAGCGCATTTGAGTGCACTTGGTCTGAATGAATAAATATCGGAGTACTTGGTGGCCAGATCTATAAGCTCAGTAGATGTGATGATTGGATTGCTGATAATCCAAAGACCCAGCCCGCGGTCGCGTAGTGCTCCTGCTATCAGCTTGAAATCCCCGTCTCCAGAAATCATGACAAATTCATCGGTTTCTGGATACCGCACTACATGCTCCATGATATAGGATGCCATTTTGTAATCGCTTGCGTTGTCCCTAGGTGATGGAATATGGATGAGGTCATATCCCAATTGATGGAGATTCTCAGCGATTATTCTTCTGCTATCCCAGTCTGCAAAAGCGTAGGCTTTGACCACACGCCCAGACTCTCGAATACGACTTGTAATCTGCTCATGAGTTGATGGAATATCATGGACATTCTCAATATCCCAAAAGATGGCTAATTGTGTTATTTTGCTAGTAGGTTCCATCGTCACCAAGAAACAAGTGGTTACATACTTACTGATAAGGTCTAAGGATGTGTGCATAAGGTGACTGCTTCAGCCAAGCTTCTTCTCCTAGATATATCTTCAGCCTGCCATAATATGCAAAGCTATTCCATGCGTAACGACAATGAGTTGTTCATTTGTAATCATAGTGTCACTTGTTGGGTTGACAAGGGCTTCGCAGTTGTCAAGAACACAACTGAAGTTTCGGTGTGGGTTACCTATTGACAGAGGCTTTGATGTCCAAGTAATCCTCATTCAAGACTGGAAAGGTACTCCGTGATCATAGCTGAGATTTGACCATCGGTATAATGCTGGGAGGATATAGCTCCACTGGGACAGGTACTCGTACATGTGCCGCATCCTTTGCATAAGGCGGGATTGACTTCTGCGTGTCCTCGTTCATTTACACTAATCGCATTATAGGGACAGACGGATATACAAACATGACAGCCTGCACATTTGTCTTCGTCAACCACACTGAAATATGGTTCAATAGAGACCTTACCTTTACCCATCAGAGCCATAGCACCAGCGGCTGCAGCTTTGGCCTGTGAAACAGTATCAGGGATATCCTTTGGACCCTGTGCCATTCCAGCCACAAAGATTCCATCATTGAAGGAATCTACTGGTCTCAGCTTCGGGTGCGCTTCCATAAGGAAACCATCCGGAGACTCGCTAAGGCCAAGTTTCTTTGAGATGTCTTTCGCTTTTGCGGGAGGTACTACACCTGTAGATAGTACAACAAGGTCAACGTCAGTAAGCTCCATGGGTTTGCTGAGTAGTGTATCTTCACCGCGTACTGTAAGGGTTTGATCATTGTTTTCCAGTATCTCGCCAACCCTACCGCGTATGAAGGTCACTCCTGCTTTGGAGGTGGATTCATAGAACTCCTCGTATCCTTTTCCGAAGGTTCTCAGGTCAATATAGAAGACCCAAATTTGAGCACCTGTCTTGTCACGAATCATCCTAGCTTGCTTTATAGCTGTCATGCAGCATACTCTGGAACAATACCTGTTGGTGAGCTCATCTCGACTTCCCACACACTGAATGTAGACAATCTTTTTGGGTTCCTTCAAGTCGGAGGGCCGAACAACATGTCCCTGAGTTGGTCCTGCAGAGCTGAGCATCCGTTCAACTTCACCGAGATTTACAACATTCAAATACTCGCCATAACCGTACTCGTCCTTTTGTGTTGCATCGAAGAGCTCGAATCCTGTGGAAACAATGATTGTTCCGACAGTAAGCTCGAATGTCTTCTCATGGTCATCATAATCGATTGCTTCAGCCTCACATGCCTCTTTGCACTTGCCGCATCGCACTGCATCTACGCCAAGACAATTCGCCATATCCAAGAGATATACTGACGGTACAGCCTGTGCAAAGGGGATATAGATGGCCTTGCGATAGGCAAGACTTGCATCAAACTCAGATGGTATATCCACAGGGCAAATATCTGAACAATCCCCGCAGGAGGTGCACTTATCCTCAATGACATAACGAGGGCGTTGTTTCACGGTGACTTGGAAGTTGCCAACGTAGCCATCCACCTTTTCCACCTCAGCCATGGTGAGTAGCTCAATATTGGGATGAGAACCCACCTCAGCCATTCGCGGAGTCAAAATACAAGAAGAACAATCTAGCGTCGGAAAAGTCTTGTCCCATTGAGCCATATGGCCGCCTATAGTGGGTTCCTTTTCTACCATGTAAACTTTGAATCCTGCATTAGCTAGGTCAAGAGCAGCAGAGATTCCTGCTATACCAGCGCCTATGATAAGCGTCCGTTTCTCAATGGCAACCTCTTTCTCCTCTAGAGGCTCCAGAAGCCTAGCTCGAGCAACAGCCATACGCACCAGATCCATTGCTTTCTCAGTCGCAAGGTCAGGCTGCTCAGAATGTATCCAGCTGACATGTTCACGGATATTTGCAATTTCAAGCAGGTAGGGATTCAATCCAGCCTGCCTCATGGTCTCTCGAAATGTCGGTTCATGCATACGGGGACTGCATGCGGCGATGACAATGCGGTTCAAGCGATGTTCCTTGATGCGGTCCTTTAGAATCTGCTGACCCGGCTTAGAACAGACATATTTGTAGTCCTCAGCATGGACAACCCCAGGTAAGTCCTGTACTGCTTCAATAACCTTTTCCACATCCACTACGCCAGCTATATTGCTGCCACAATGACAGACGAAGACACCGATTTGTTCTTCAGGCATTTTTTGCTCCTCTGTGCCTTGGATTCACATGTATTGCGGGTTTCGGAGCGCCGCCAAACGCTCGTCCGAGGCTTTAGTCTCGCATTAATTTTGTAGTAAAAACATTATTGGTCTGAGGAATAAAGCATTGTAAAGCAGGCTCAAATCCAATTCATTGAATCTCTATCCTCATTTTCATGAGTGCACAGTGTTTCAAAAAAATGCATTGGCAACGCGCACAGAATTTGATATGAGGTTCCGAGAAAGAAACATAAATCCTTCATGCTATGTGGGTGTGATTATCTTGCAGATCGACATCCCGGTGTCCCTATTTGATATGACGGGTGTCTCGTTACTCCTACTTTCTGCAATCGACATCTTGCTGCATATATGGCTAGATTGGTCAAAGCTGAAAATGCAAGGTAGTATTAGAGAACGGGAACCAGAGTTCAGTACGCCAACCGGAGCAATGATTGCAGCCAGCATCTCGACTCTTCTATCTTTTTCACTTGTGCTGATAATCATATACTCATGGGGTAGTGGTTCTGGACTTGGTTTTCTCAGTACCTTTTTGATTTACGTTTTCTTGCAGAGTGAAGTTCTTTGGACAATTGGATATATCTTGACTTCTCTAGGGATAGTACTTCATATATGGTCCCGGTATACAAGGCAGGAGATGGCAACATCATGGGCGATGGATAAGGAACATAGATTGGTTACCAGTGGCCCCTATTCTTTCATTAGACATCCATCTTATTCGGCTTATATCGTGTGTTTTATTGGACTATTTTTGCTGATTCCTTCTTTAGTGACGGCGCTTCTGATTCCGGGAATCTGGGGCTATTATTTAATAGCCAAAAGAGAAGAGGAAATGCTTTTGGCCCATTTTGGGGATGAATACGTTAAATATAGACAACGTACCGGAATGTTCATTCCGCGGATTCGTTGACCAAAACCATAAAAGGCAGCTTTTGGCGTTCGAAGTCAGTCTAAGGGAGGCCATTGAATGCCCAGGAAAGTATGGAATTATATAATGGAAAAGCTCGAGAATGAGGGCGCATGCCATTTTTCGCTGCTTGATCCCGACCCAATCAAGATGACCACGGATACAGTGGTGGAAATAGCTGAATTGGCTGAGAAGGCAGGAACTGATGCTATCATGATTGGCGGGAGTACAATCTTTGGGATGATTGACGATGCAGTAGATTCCATCACACGGGCTGTGGACATCCCCACAATTCTGTTTCCAGGCAACATATCTGGCGTTTCCGGAAAAGCAGATGCAATGTTTTTCATGAGCCTGCTAAACAGCACTAACCCGTATTGGATAGTTGGTGCACAGGCACTAGCTGCTGCAGGGGTAAAGATGGCTGAGATAGAAACCATTCCTATGGCATATCTAATGGTAGCACCAGGAAAGACGGCAGCTTGGGTAGGCGATGCGAAGGTCTTTCCCAGAGATAAACCCAAACTTGCTCTTATGTACGCCTTAGCAGCTGAATTGATGGGGTTCAAACTAGTATACTTGGAAGCGGGGAGCGGTGCAGACGGAGGCGGCGTTCCATCTGAGTTTATCTCAACGGTATCACAATTTGCAGATATTCCGGTAATTACCGGTGGGGGCTTCAACACTGCTGAAGATGTCATCAGGGGAGTAGAGGCAGGGGCGTCGATTATTGTACAAGGAACATATTTGGAAAAGCACGTTGTAAAAGACCAAGGCAAGGGCTTGGAGAAAATTGTAAGCGCGCTCAAGAGAGCAGGCAAGAAACGTATCTAATAAAACGAGCATTCGTGCTGGTCATGTTTAAATACTCGTTACTAGAGTCAATGACTAACGCCTTCTAAGGGAGGAAACCGCACGTGTCTTCGAAGACAGAGATTCTCACCTCATTACTGGAAGAATTGAGTAGGGCATCGCAAGGGAATATACAAGCTGCCCTAGTTATATCACGGTCACAGGGACTAACGATTTGCTCATATTATCCTCCAAATGCACCAGAAGGTACTGTTCCCCAAGAGGATGTTATAGCAGGCCGTTGTACTCAAATCCAGATGGCAACTGGAAAGGTGTTCAAGGAATTGCAGCGTGGTCCGCTAGTCCGAATGCTGATTGAGGGCAATGACGGATATGTCATAATCGGAGGAGCCGGAGAAGATGCCATTCTTGCTGTATTGACCAATAGAAGGGTGAATCTGGGATACCTGTTCTTTATGATGAGTAAGATTGCCCGTCAGATTGCTGCAAGCCTCTAAAACAAGCATTCCAACACTTTTATCTTGAATAGAGAGGAGTCTGCAAATATAGAGATACATGGTGATTGCAGTGCCAGAAGAGAAACCAAAAGAGGTAAAGAATGGCGAGGAATCGGACGATCCTTGGAAAAAATGGAAAGAGGCGGGAGTAGTTGCTAGAGAGGCACTCGAGATAGCCAGGCCGATGATAAAACCAGATGCGAAAGTACTGGATATTGTAGAAGCAGTTGAAGGCTATATTCTGGAGAACGCTACAGGTCTATCCTTCCCTTGTAATGTTGCAATCAACCAAATCGCCGCACACTACACCTCAGCATTAGATGATGAAACGGTGATTAACGAAAACGATTTAGTCACTATTGACGTTGGCGCTCATATTGACGGATGTATCTCAGACTCTGCATTCACAGTTGCTCTCGACCCGGATCACGAAGACTTAGTTGAAGCCTCAAAGGAGGCCACAGAGACAGCCATCAAAATGATGAGGCCAGGTGCCAAATTAAACACCATCGGCGCCCTCATTCAAGATACAATTGAGAATGCAGGATTCAAGCCAGTAAAGCAACTGACAGGACACCAACTCAAGGAATACGAGCTTCATTCTGAAAAGCAAGTACCTTGTGTTGCAGGGAAGTCTGAGGTCCTAGTTGAAGAGGGAGAGATTTACGCCATTGAAACCTTCGCATCAACGGGTTCAGGAAATGTCACCGACCTCCCCAATCCTCAAATCTATCAGCTCCTTCCGATCAGAGTTCCAGTGCGGTTCAGTGGTTCTAAGAAATTTCTGGGAATCGCCCGTCGTGAATACAAGGAATTCCCTTTTGCAGAGAGATGGCTTGCCAAGAGAATGGGGCATGCGAAACTGAAAATGGCAATTCGTGAACTCACTCAAAATGGTGTATTAATCGGTCATAATATTCTTACAGAAGAGAAAACAAAACTGGTTTCACAACATGAACATACGATTATCGTAACAGAAGATGGTGCGCTCCAGACTACCTAGAGTCTGATTCAAGCATCATGGTTATTCTGGAGACCGGAAGCAGAGCCCAAAATCATTAAAAGTATATTTTCAGTTGTATATAGAGTGGAACCCGGGAGATTAACATTCACTTCTATGACCACCCAGTGACATATACCTTCATTCGCGGTCCCACCATTATTGGAGGAGAGAGAGTGGAGGAATCACAGGCGAAAGCATCTAAGAAGGGAGGTCAGCTTAATGCCTCAAGTGAGGAAATTAGATGTACCGAGTGTGGTTGCACCACCGTAGTAGAGGACCTCGCGCGCGGCGAAAAGGTTTGCAGCAATTGTGGTTTGGTTCTTTCCGATCATCGAATTGATAGTGGAGCTGAATGGAGGGCATTCAGTGCTGAGGAGGCAGACGCTAGAAGTCGAGTTGGTGCGCCCATGAGGTATACAGTACATGATAAAGGGCTCTCCACTGTAATAGATTGGCGTGATAGAGACAACTCTGGCAGGAAGTTGAGCGCATCACAAAGATCCCAGATCTATAGACTCCGTAAATGGCAGATACGTTCTCGAGTACATAGCTCAATAGACAGGAACTTGGCTCAGGCAATGTCGGAGCTAGAGAGGTTATCGTCTCAGCTAGGTATTCCCAATCCGATTCGAGAGATTGCTGCTCTTTTATATAGGAAAGCAATCCAGAAACAACTGGTTAGAGGGCGGTCGATTGAGGCAATGGTCGCAGCTACGCTTTATGCAGCATGTAGAATTCGTGAGAAACCGCGACCTTTGGACGAGGTTGCTGATGCCACCAGAATTGACAAGAAAAAACTCGGTCAATGTTATCGGTTGCTTCTTCGCCACATAAAAGTCAAGATCCCGCTCTCGAATCCTGTGGACTATATCTCAAGATTCTCTACAGAATTGGACTTGTCAAGCCAGGTACAACTGCGAACCATTGAGATTCTAAAGCGGAGCCGAGATTTGGGACTCACAATCGGAAGAGACCCCCTAGGCCTTGCTGCTGCCGCTATCTATGTTGCTAGTATCATGTTAGATGATAGAAAAACACAACGGGAGATTGCTCAAGTGGCCCGAGTGACAGAGGTCACTGTTAGAAATCGATACAAAGAGATGGTAGATAAA
Source organism: Candidatus Thorarchaeota archaeon (assembly GCA_004524445.1). Taxonomy (GTDB): domain Archaea; phylum Asgardarchaeota; class Thorarchaeia; order Thorarchaeales; family Thorarchaeaceae; genus TEKIR-14. The sequence goes on from SDNP01000018.1 coordinate 24,208, forward strand.
CTGGGAATAGATACCCTCTCTATGGCGACAAGCAGTTATGACAAGGACTAAGGCATGTTGCCATGTCCAGTAGTAGGATCTCTGCCACAATTCTGTATTATCTTCGCCTTGAAGAGCTTTGAGACCAATCTATTACAATCTGCTCCTCCGGAAAGCCCATCTTGGACAAGACATCCTTAATGGTGCCTCTATGGTCACCCTGTAATTCGATGTGACCATGCTTGGCTGCTCCGCCACAGGCCAATTTAGATTTGAGTTTTGAGGCCAAATCCCCAAGGTCGATATTCTTATCGAATCCTTCAACGACCGTATATACCCGGCCCCACTTTCTTCGTTCAATATTCACAGTAATACGCGCTTCTTCCTGAGCGATTGTTTCACAAACACACAAATCCTGAGGAAGACCGCAATTCGGACAGATTCCACCTTCATCCGGCACTAAGTTACTTACTCCTGATTGTTAATTTTAGCACGAAGCTATGCTGTTAGGGATGATTTCACCCATATAAGTGATTTCTCTCAGTATAAATGTAGCAAGAGTAAAATGTGACCTGTCGGATGTATTCATTGAACAATGGCAAATCGAGTGCTGATCGTGGATGCCCTAAGCGCGGGAAAGGGAACTAGGACTAGTTCACGCGATAGCATTGGTTGTGGACCGAGAACCATTGCCGGAGTGATGCAGAGAGAAGGGCTTGAGTGTAGAATTGTTCGTGCGGAAGAACTCATATCAGGTCTGAGAAAATGGAAGGCTTTCGAGAACCTTGCAATTAGTGCCATGACTATGGATACTCCTGCAGTGAGAACGATAGCAAAGAATTGGAGAAGATTACATAGAGCCGGCCGTATCCTCATTGGAGGGCCGATAGCATTTGAAGCAGAGAAAATATTGAGAAAGACTCAAGCAGATGCATTGGTTATTGGTGAGGGGGAGGGCACCCTCAAAGAGTTGGTCCATCAGGGATTCTTCGGCGAGAAAATAGACCTCAGTTCGATTGATGGAATCGCGTATAGAGAGAATGGAAGAACCATCACAACCAAGCAACGCGAATACATTTCGGAGGAGGAGCTATCCGATAAGTACCGCCCCTCGGTTAATAGGATAGTTGATTACAAAGGCTATAGAGCCAGTAGGGTCTACGTCGAAGCTGTAAGAGGTTGTTCGAATTTTAATAGAACAAAAACTCAGCTTCCGGATGGCAGAGTATGTTCAGAGTGCGGAAACTGTGACTCCGAAGATCCTATGGAACGTTTCCAGTGTCCAGAGGATATTCCTCCAGGTTGTGGATTCTGTAGTGTGCCCGCCACTTGGGGGCCACCTAGAAGTCGTAATGAACATGAAATTGTCACTGAGGTTAGAGAACTGCTATTGCTAGGTGTTCACCGTATCGTCCTTGAAGCTCCCGGCTTCCTTGATTACAAGAGAAATGGTGAACATGAGCCTCTCACCGACCCCTGCAGGCCCCCACCAAACTTGGATGCTATCTCATCCCTTCTACAGGAATTGACAAGTCTCCCAGAGTTTGAAAAAGGTATGGCCCATATCACTATAGAGAACATCAAGGCCTGCCTCTTCACCGAAGAGGTTGCAGAAACCCTTTCTAGATTCCTTGGTGATATTTCACCAAATATCGGATTAGAAACAGGATCAGAGCGCCACTCAGAACTTATTGGCAAATGTGGCGGGCCACAACAAGTGGTTGACTCAGTTCGGACTGCTAGAAAGTACAACATGCATCCATTTGTTTATTTCATCTATGGACTGCCTGGAGAGGATGAAGAATCACTGAAGGACTCGCTCAGAATAATGAATGAGGTGAGTAGTGCTGGTGCAGAGAGAATCATATTATACGGCTTTAGACCTCTACCCAACTCTGCTTTTGCTGATTTTCCATCCCCGACATCATCATATCGGTATGGTCAAATTCTGAAGAAACAAGCTTCCAAAATCAATCGTAGGAAGAAAAAGAACTATCTTGGAGAGAGAGTTCGAGGAATTGCCGCCGAGCCCTCCAGCACACATCATGGATTTACTATGGTATATCCCTTAGCAGAAGGCCCTCTGATGACGGTTCGGGGAGGGTACTCATCAGGTCGCATATTGGATGTCAGAGTCACCCAGATTTTGAGCCCAGGGCTTTTGAAGGGGGAAGTTGAGGGAACTCCAACGGATTCAGGTTAGGTCGTGATGAGTCGAGGACATGGGAAATGGTTGATAGATGATTTGCTAGAAGAAAAGCTTCATATTGTCAAACCGGAGGTACAACCTTGGTGTTCTGAATTGGTGTACATCTGCCATGCTTGTAAGCGAGAGGTGACCCCGGAGGGTCTCAAGACACTTCCTGGAGTTAAGTGTCCGTATTGCGGCGGCCGCATTCTCTACAAAGTTAGGCCACCAGTTGTCAAGCGTGTAAAGGGCGTATAGGCCGTCAATATTTTCTTTTTAGCCTCTGAATAGCAGATATACTGCTGCCACCATAGATGCTAGAAAAAGAAGGACAAAAAGTATAGACAGTATCTTTCTTTTTAGTGCATATCTCATTCTTTGGTGTCCTCTCCCATCAATACTTTACCAAGCTTTCTAAGCCCCTCGATTCCTCTGATTTCATTTTCAAAAAGAGGGACCTCGGTGAGATTCAAATCCTGGTAGAGGTCGCGAATATCTTCAAGATTTTTCTGCTGCATTTTGTGTCGTTTTGAACAGAATGGGCAGTTAGGATTCTCGGGAACCAGCTGATTGATGATGATATTAGATACTGGAATGTTCCAAGCATTCAGACTGCCAAGAAGTCGTTGGGTTTCGAAGACAGCCATCGCTTCAGGAATCATAACAATAACGAATTGTGTCGTATCAGGGTCGCTTAGCTCAATGCGTGCCATTCGAATTTTATCCTTCGTCTGTTGAAGCATATCCCATGAGCTTTGTTCCGCTTCCGCGCCACCAAACATGGACTTCAGTCCGGTCATCATTGAGCTCAATCGCTGTCGCAAGGTCAGCATTTTTCCAAGCCAGCTATCAAGTAGGTCGGGTAACTCCAGAAGCTTCAAGGTGTGACCTGTTGGTGCGGTATCGAAAACCACTCTGTCATAGGATGCATCTTCTATGAATTCAAGCATTTTTCCAAAGGCCATTGCTTCATCTGAGCCAGGAGGAGCCATTCCGCTGACATCGCCTAATAATGAGGATGCCATTGCCATGTCTTGACCTGCAGCTCCTTCACCAATGCTGTCTTGAAATTCACGCATTCCCTTTTCTGTATCAATTTCCATGCCCCATAACTTGTCAACACCCTCTATGGGTACGGGGTCTCCACCGGATAAATTCTGATCAAAGCTATCACTTAGTGAGTGAGCGGGATCTGTCGACACAACAAGTGTTCTCAATCCCTGATTTTCGGATAAGAGGGCCAATGCTCCTGCACAGCTTGTCTTACCCACACCTCCTTTGCCGCCACTGAGAATGAACTTGATGGTTTTGTTCTCTACAATTTCCTTCAGAGACATCATGGATTTTCAAATGGGTGAACTGGAGTGGTCTCTATTAATCCTTCCATGAGTACGGAATGTCCTTATTCAGATGGATACTAATAACGAATGAGAATTGAATATAAGAGAACGACTATACTATTCCAATAGCAACTTATGTTGACGGAATAACCAAAGATGTGCATATAGAGGCGCCCCTATGTCATTTCCACAAATACGAACTACAGCGGACCAATTGCCAGCTTCCATTCTCCGGCTATTGAACATAGAGCCACCGGAGGAGTTGAGGAAACCCGACCAGAAGATGGTAGACATGTTCAATCCGAAAGCGGTCGTCATGGTGATGATCGATAACTTCGGTCTGTTTGAATCGGTGGTTTACAAGCCAGAAGCCCTCATTAAAAACATGGAAATCTTGGCTCTGATAGATACTGATAATCCATATGCCATACCATTAACAAAGAGGATTCTGTCCGGCTCAGTATCAAGTGGATTTCATCTATTCAATTATGTAAACAGATCTGGAAAAGTTGTAAGGGCGATATGTCGACAGGACGATATTCAAGACCTAGGCTTCGGTAATGAGTATTCAGTCACCGTACGAGATGATATGGCGACCTACATCGAGTCGACGAAACAGGTCTTCAGAAGCCAGCTGATGTTTTCTCACTTTTTGGACTTCGAAAGCCTATACGCCCAATATGGGCACAGAACACCACCAAAAACGCTCCTTGAGAAAATCGTTCGTAGAACAGACAACTGGATAAAGGTGCTACTGAGACAAGCCAGAATAGGCACCCTCTTCTTTGTAGTTGGAAACCATGGTCGACATTCGATACCTCTTGACTATGAGGGCAAGCTTGCAGAATGGCGAGAAGCAAATGCACCGATTGCCATTGTATTCCAGAAGCGTGAGGAGATTTCATAGCAGAGCGGGAATCCCGAAGATAACTGCAAGAGAGCCTAGGAATAAGCATAGTTTCCAAAAACTAACTGATTGTGCCAAACGAAGTAAGCCTTCCATGCTGGTTAGTCCAACTACGAAGACCACTATTTCCATGCCAAGGAGGTCTAGAGGTGCAATTGTAGGAAGAGCTGCACCTCCCGTTATGTATTCGACAGCAAAGATTCCAAATACTGCGGGAACACTCATCAAGAAACTGAAGCGAAGTGCCTTTTCTTTGTCGACTTTTTGCAGGAGGAGGGCGGATATTGTTATTCCTGACCTGCTCAGCCCAGGCAATACTGAGAAGCCCTGAGCTAAACCCGTCATGGCGGCTATTCGATCACTTGGTTCAATCGTTTCTGGCTTAGTCGCCTTGGAGTTCGTACGGGAGGGCAGATACAAGAGGAGGGCAGTTGCAAGCAAAAGGAAGCCGATGAGGATATTCAATATCTCCCCCTGGAAGATACTAATGGCATTCTTCAAGAGGAAGTATAATGGCATGGCGGTTATTGCAGTGCAAATTGTTGAAATTAAGAGGTGTCTGAATAACTGACGGTCTTGAAGTGACAGAATTTCCATTATTGTTCGGGGATATCGTACAATCACTGCAATAGCAGTTCCCATATGGAGCCAAACAGCCAATGTTATGACAGATTCCAGAGGTACTGCTCCAATATTGAAAACAAATAGTACTGCTTGTCCTTCGCTACTTATAGGAAGCCACTCAACTAGGCCCTGGATGAGTGCCACAATCAGTTGCCAGAACTCCATTTGTACGTACCTCTTATGCAGGCACCACGTACCTAAGACTTAAATCTAATCTATTTGGCTGAAAGCTCGGCCAAGAGGTGCACAAAATGGTGCTTGATAATGGGCGTTTTCTAACGCAAGAACTAAGCAATATCACACAGATGCTTGAGGATCATTTTCGAATCGTAGTATCTGCAAATAGGATTGTGACTACGTCACTTGAAGAATGGCTCGATACCGGCGAGCAAGTTGATGTCGGAAATCTTGAAAAGATCACCAGTTTCGAGGAGAAGGGTGACAAGATAAAGAATCGGATTGTAAACGAACTCGCCAAAGCAAATGCGCTGATGCAGAGAGAAGATCTTCTCCGATTAGTACATTACAATGACAAGCTCATTGATGGCGCTGAAATTGCATGCTACCACTTGGCATCAGTTAACACTAATTGGGTTCCTGATGGGCAACTACAGAAACACGTGAAAATACTTGGCGGACTCCTGATGGACAGCATTAACGAACAGAGAGAAGCTGTGAGATCGCTATCTGTGAACATGGAAAAAGCTATGGAGAGCGCAAACAGAATCTGCAGTTTGGAAAAGGAGATGGATATACTTCAGCGAGATATCAAATCACTGCTCTATCCAGCAGAAATCCCCTTAGACAAATTGTTGCGCTTCAGAGACTTCTTGAACACTATGGAAGAAATTGCGAACTTGACTGAGGACGCAGCCATTGCAATCAGAAGCCTATCCTTGACATTGAGAGTCTAATGAGGTTGAATTATCTTGTCCGAACCCCAAGGAGCTGCAAAAGCTCAATTAGTGGCGGATAGAGCCATCGTTTGGGATTCAGAAGAAGGAAGCAGACTCTACTCCCTAGGCTATTTCGGACAACCTGTCGGGATAAGAAAGCCAAAAGAACCGGTATTTGATAAACCGCTTGAACTCTCTTTGCTGGAGGCCATGTACCTAACCGAGAAGAAAATGCTGGTTGTATTTGATCCCGCAAGTGATAGGAACTTGAAAGCCAGTGAGATAATGGAACTTGGAATAGAGCGACAGGATGGTTTCCAAGACCAGTATCATGTCTACAGAAGCCTTAGAGATAAGGGCTATGTGTTGCGACCAGGTTTGAAATTTGGCACTGATTTTGCTGTGTATAGAAAAGGACCAGGAAAGGACCATGCACCATTTCTTGTTCATGTTGTGTCTTACAAGAAAGGACTGGAACCACTAGATATCGTCCGTGCGGGGCGTCTTGCTACGAGTGTCCGAAAGAAATTCATTATTGCTACTATCAAGGAAACAGGAGATATTGCTTACTACTCCTTTGTCTGGTTCAAGCCTTAGATTCAGCGACATCCCGCAATTTTCTAGCTCTCTACCTGCATTCAGGCTTAGAAAAGGTCATAAAGGCGCGACTACTTCTTGTTGAATAACTCATCTAACGATGACGGTGATTGCTAATGTCGAAAAAGGCAGAGAATGCAAAGACCTTCGGAGCTCTTCTCGCACAGGCGTGGGAAAACACACCTTCCTTCATCATTAGTAATGATGATTACATCTATTGCTTATTCCCTCTAGATGAAACTAATGAGAATTGGAAAGAAGCATCGCTGACATTTCCGGACGCCTCTATTGAACAGAATGAAATTGACTCCACTCAAGCAATTGCGCTCTTGATTGAAGAACTAAAAGTCTTGCCAACATATGGTGCTGAAAGCATTGTTACCACTAAGCCAAAACTGGACCAAGCTGCCAGTAGATTAGCTGAATTTACAGAATAGAAACGAGAATTCATCGGGGCTTTGTAAAAGGCTCATATACGTTGGTAATAGGATAGGAGCTTTCTATGCCAGAAGAATTTGTTGATTGCCCCAAGTGCGGACACCGAGCATTGGTTGGTAAGTATTGTAGTCACTGTGGTTACTTGATTGCTGACAATTCAGACGCCATGAATATTCACGATACCTCAGCTAGTGGCGAATATTCTGATGGAGCAGCTTCAGCTAGTTCACAAAAAAATGTACCCATTGAGTTTGGTTTTGACATTGGAGAGATGGATGACGAACAGCAAACCCTCCTTTTTGCGAACGCGGAACTGGATGTGATTGATTCGGAGCTTGAGAGTCTGATTGAGAGAATAAAATCGACTAGACAGGCACTGGATCTTCCTAGCTCGGACAAAGCAGTACTGGCAAAGAGAACAGACAACCTTCAACGTGAGTTGAACGCCATCAAAACAAGACGTGGCGACCTAGTAGGTGAATCTGGACAGCTTAATCTGGCCCGGCTCTTGGAGGTAATCGAGAAAGAGCAAGATAAGCTTGACAGACTCAAAGAAGCAAAAGATACAATTGACAAGGCTGTTTTTACAGAAGAAAAGAAGGAAATTGAGAAAAACATCGACATTTTGAAAAAGAATATTGACAATGAAGTGAAGCTAGCAAAGAAATGGATAAAAGGGATGAAAAAGGAACTAAGGGCACTCAATAAGGAGAAGACTCGACTTGAAGCAAAACTCAAGATTGGAGATGTTTCAGTCGCAATTTATGAATCGAGGAGAAATGAAATTGGTCGTAAGATCGAAATCATTCAAGGGGGTATGAATTCTCTCAATGAACTACTTGATACTGCTAGAAAGCACTAGCATAAGTCTGGCGGTGAAATCTCGAGGTGTTTTATTGTGCTGAGCGAACTGCAAGATTGTACACCATTTTGTGAAAAATTCCGTTGTGAAAGAAAACCAAATGCTTTGAAAATAGTCAAACAGCGTGGGCAGAAAGTTGCCTGGTGCACATGGGTCGATGATGAATGCGATGGCGCATGGTGTCAATTTGGATTCTGCAAAGACAGGCGAATGACAGATACTGGAAAATGCAAAGGCAAGCTGACAAAATCAGTTCCGAAGGGCGACGACCTAGACGATGATTTCGTAGACCCAAATGCGATTCCAAAAGATATTGCAAAGAAAATCAAGGGCAAAAGAGTGAGATAGTACATTATTATCCCAGAAGCCAAAATTTAGTCGGGCCCGTAATGTCTATAAGCATGCCAAAGACCATCGCAGGTGATAGAAGGTACATATCATGTTTGAAGAAGTCAGGCCAGAAATGAGAGCCTTGATCTATCTAATGATTGGATTATCATTCTTGGCCATTGGACTCATTATTGGACAGAGAGCATTCCTGAATGACTTTTTGACATTATCCTAGAACTAAATCCATGTTGGCGCGGTGCTGTATTGTCCGACCTCGACATAATAATCGAAACGCTTCTGACTTTTGACGGGATTTCACGTAAATTCGTCCTTCCAAGGATAATAAGCAAGCTCAGAGATGTGTCTTATAACGGAGACACACCACATTCTTTGGGTGAAGACTCTGCAGCAATATTGACAGGGTCGAATGAATTTGTTCTCCTGACGACGGATGCAATTGTTGAGGAGCTTTGTGTAAATCATCCTGAGGCTGCTGGATTTAATGTCGTACTCGCAAATATAATGGACATATACGCTGCCGGAGGGACGCCCACATCCTTCGCGGTTGCCCTTTCATATTCAGATGAGGAAACGGGAAGGCTGTTACTCGAAGGACTGATCAACGGCTCTCATACATTCAAAGTGCCAATTGTACGGGGACATACTAATTCAAAATCCACCTCTACCTATGTCGTTGGGTCTGCAACAGGTACCGTCAAGGAGAATCAAATATTGACAGCAGGAGGTGCAGAGGAGGGTGATACATTGGTTCTTCTCTTTGACAGAGTTGGTGGACGCGGGGAGCACTATACCCTTGGATGGGATTCAGTGACAGATAGAGAATCCTCTGAAGTAATCAAACGGTTAACTGTCATGAATGAGCTTGCCCAAGAGGGGCTGGTGAATGCCTCCAAAGATGTTTCTGTAGCGGGCATGATAGGTACCGCAGGGATGCTGGTAGAGTATTCTGGCGTGGGCGGCATAATCGACCTTGACATAATTCGCAAATCTGCCCCTAGTGGTCTTGACCTCTTGGACTGGCTTCGTATGTATATATCACTAGGATTTCTCATTGCTATTCCTGTCCGGAATGTCCCGAAGGTTTCACGCATTGCACAGGACCATGAAATGGAAGCAATAAGAATAGGAGAAGTTGACTCAGGTGCGTCTTTGAGATTGAGGATGGGCGATGAGGAGAAGGTCATCTTTGACTTCTCCAAAGGGCCAATACTTACGCCGCGAAGCTCATATAGATGATTTCCTGCGCCATTATAGTTAAATGGTCTTAGCAGTTCATCGTTGCTGAAGTGTCTATATTGGCGGGCTCGAAAAAAACATGTAGCATAACTGGTTGCGATAAACCATCGAAGCGATCATTCTCAGCACCCAGAATCAATCCAAGTGTCAATAAAGTTGGATTGACTGTGGAGGATTCACGACAACGTAAGACATACCTTTGTAGAGAACACTGGAAACAGGTCAAGAAGGCATACAAGAAGGCTAGAGCTCCCGAGAGAATGCGTTGGGGACCATGAAAGGGCCAGTTTATGTGCTATTCATGCATATATCCACAGGAGGCGTTCTGTAATGAAGGAAAAGGAAGAGCTTCCCAAGCTAGAACCAAACTACAAGCTCTGGCTTGAGCACGATGGAGAGTATGTGTTTGGACCTGGAGCTTATGCTATTTTGAAGAGCATCGATGAAACCGGTACCATTACAGAAGGCGCAAAGAAACTCGGAATGTCTTATAGATATGCATGGGGTGTCATTAGGAAGATAGAAAAAAAGCTGGATGTGAAGCTCCTCCATTCCTATAAAGGTGGAAATGTGGGGGGCGGCGGAGCTGATGTTACTGATTTTGGAAAGAGTCTGATGCATCTCTTTTCAAAGGTCGATGATGAGTTTTCTTCTGCTGTTGAAGAGCATAGATCATGAAAATCTGATTTCAATAGCACCATTGGGACAATGGCTTTTGCACTCTAGGCACATAATACAATCAGGTGAGTATAGATGCTGATACGGGAATCTTCGGATCCTGATGTTCATTGGGCATACAACCTCACATGTGTTGCATACATCTGGTGTACATAGAGCGGGATTTCTTCCAATTCCAATGAGTGCAGACCTAGAGAATACACTATAGAACCATCCAGCAGGACAGACCCAACGGCAAAACCACCTCGGAAACCATTTTGAACCAATTACTATCAATGCAACAAAAGTAATCTGTAACCAAAATAGGGGAGTCCAATAGCCAATACGCCAAAGAGTGTCTATGCTTGTTGGCCAAAATCCAGACTCAACTAATTCGGGAATTTTCACGAATAGAATGTAGGCAGGATTGATTGGATCGAAGGCAGCGTCGGCAAAAATCCCCAAGGCATTACGTATGGACTGTGCACTGCCCAAGACTACAGATATCCCAACCCAAGATGCAAAGAACATCACCAAGGCAAAGACATATGCTTTGAATCTTCGAAGCTCCTTCTCGGTTCCCGGCGAGGGCCTAACCTTTGACCTACTTGCCAATGCTGAGAAATCATGGATAGTACCGATGGGACATACCCAGCCGCAGGCAGCACGCCCGAGTACCGTAAGAATAATCACCATGGCACCAAGGGTAAAAAAGGGGAAGATACCCGAGGTCATAACTCTCTGCATAGCATCGAAGGAACCTGCCATCACAGCAAAGGGGGCTTCAAGCGGAGCAATAATTGGAATAGTAGGTAATGCCTGTCCAATAGTAGTCCAGAACTCTGTTATTGCATCCTGCCCGAACCATGCGGCAAATAGGTACCCGTTAATGCCTAAAAGAAACAGAATCTGAACAACCCGTCTAAGGTTTCTCACATTGAAAATGAGTCCAACAGGATTGCGTATGCTGAATCTGCTGTCCGCTTCATCTTCTACTTGAGCTGGGGATTCATCCTCAATATCTGGCATATCTTGGTCTTCGGCATCATCTGCCATGGCATTCTTTCCTCGTCTGCGACGCTTTCAAAGCCGGCAACTTGTGTGAGCATTAAAAAGATTGTGTTAAGCTGAGAGATGTTCGGTATCAATTGAGAGCAATGAATTCCAAGTGGATTTTATCTCCAATTAGGTCGATTGCGAGAAGGTGGGACCCAGAATCGTTGGGAGCAGTAAGAACAATCTCGTGAGAGTACTCTCGCGTCCACTCCTGTGAGCTACCATCAGTCGGTTCATACAGGATTGTCATCGTGTCGTTGGAAACTGTGATGGTGACATAATCAGGGACGGATATTTCAATAGACACACTATCAGTGGTACCCGAATCAACTCTTCCTGTGGCGTTATGAACCCTATCAGCAAAATCATTGGCCATGGTAAAGTTTGATGCTGCTGAGATAGTATTCAGAGTGTGAAAGAGTACTGGGATACCAACTATAACTACACTTGTAAGTCCGATTGCAATCAGCAGCATCTTCTCAAGTGACCGTGATACCATACTACATTCATCTGCAAACGCCCCAATAAACTCCCCTACATAGTGTGGGAACATTAAAGCATCAGAGTGTTCCTACTAGAGTGTGTCAAATAATGAGTGATCCAATTCCTGTACATGTAGGTCTGATGGGACATATAGATCATGGGAAGACAGAGCTAGCAAGAGCACTAAGCGAGAAGATTTCGACTGCAGGACTAGACAAGCACCCACAAGCTAAAAGCCGAGGAATAACCATAGACCTGGGTTTCACGATGTTTATGCTAGATGATTTTCTGGTGACACTTGTTGACGCACCGGGTCATGCAGACCTAATTCGAAGTGTAGTGGCTGGAGCGGGAATAATTGATGCTGCAATAGTTGTGGTTGCGGCGGACAAAGGGCCGGAAATACAAACTGGAGAACATATTATCGTTCTTGATGCCGTCGGTGTAGAAACAATAATTCCAGTAATAACAAAGATAGATCTCGTTGGTGATGACCGCATCAAAGATGTTGAGAAGAAACTTCGTTCATTGATGAGGAGTACAGGATATGGCGAATTCCCAATCGTTTGCGTTTCAGCTAAGACGGGGGAGGGAATTGATGAACTGAAAGAAACGCTAAAGGGAGTGCTGCAGCCGAGCAAACGGAAAAAAGATGCTGACTTTATGATGCCTATTGATCACGCATTCCCTAAGAAGGGGCATGGAACTGTTGTAACGGGCACCGTACAACTAGGGAGAATCAAGTTGGAAGAATACGTTGAGCTTTATCCACAAAGAAAGAAAGCAAAAGTGCGGTCTATTCAGGTTTTTGGACAACCACGAGAAGAAGCTGTAGCGGGAGACCGTATCGGGTTGAATTTGCCTGAAATCAATGACAAGATCGTGAAGCGAGGAAACTACTTAGGTGAACCTGATTCATTGAATACCTCTTCAAATCTCATTGTTGAAATGAATCGGAATCCATTGTACCAAGGACGCATAACAAGAAGAATGCTGGTCAACGCAACTGTTGGAATGCCCAGTGTGGTTGCAGAGATTTTGCCCTTCCAAATCGAAAATGGCAGACGGATTGTGCTGGAAGAAACCGTAGAGAAATCATTCCAGGCAGTCATCCTTCTGTCTGCACCGGTGGTGGTTAGTCCAGAAATGGAGGTGCTTCTGCTCCGTACCGATCTCCCACCTACAGCAATGAGAATCATTGGATCAGGGAGAATTGAAGAAACACCGGATTCTGTCACGCTGTTCAAGAAAACAACCTGGCAGGGAAAAGTTTCAAGGGTTCGAGAAAAGGATGTTCTTGTTGAAGGTATAGCTAACACAAAGCGCTTAGCTGAAAGAATGATAGGTCAAACAGTCAAAACAGAACATGGAACAACGGGAACTGTGAAAAACGCTTTTGGCACCAGAGGCGTAGTATCAGTTATATTTCAGGATGAAGTGCATGAATCTGATAAAGTGGTCTATGCACGATTCTCAGAGGAGGAATATTCGTTTGGAGATTGACAAGCTACTATCTGATTTGATTCCGAAAAATATGATGAGAAGAGGAAGAATAACGCTAGATGAGCAGATTTCTCCCCTGAAGGATCTGCTGAATCGTAGAAGATTTCCTGACGCTTCGTTTTCGGACAGCCAAATCGAGTTACTCTTGACGCTCTTGTCTGCAATGGATACCGATAAGGATGCAGAGGCCGCACGTGTCGGGGAACGCGAGGGGCGCGTGGCATCTCCATTGGTCGCCCGTCTAGCCGGAAATTTTGTCCATGGAATTGGTCGGAGTGGACATATTACTGCACCCCAACCCAAAGCAGCAGGAGCATCCCTGATGCAAAAACTGACCAATCAGATTGCAATTGATGCTATCCAGCGGCTTGGACTGCCTAACATAAAATGTGGAGCAGTGCTGCCCCTATCCACCGGGATGACCATTGGGTTGGTAGTATCTGCGCTTAGAAGAGAGCATGGTGTAAAACAAATCCTGTTTCCGAGAATCGATCACAAGTCCCCCACGCGAGGAATCAGCCTAGCTGGTGTAAAGGAGATTACAGTACCAACAGAACTGCAGGGCGACGCAGTTGTTCCGGATGTGTCCTTTCTTGAGAGAGAGGCAAAGTCAGAAAACAACTGTGCTGTCCTTTCCACCACGACATTTTTTCCGCCACGGGAATCAGACCCGGTGAAAGAGATTGCGAAGATATGCTCCGAGAGAAGCGTACCTCATATCATTAACAATGCCTATGGAGTTCAGTCTAGAAAAATTATGAAAAGCATAATGTCGGCGATTGATGCAGGCAGAGTTGATGCTGTATTGCAGAGCACAGATAAGAACTTCCTAGCGCCTGTAGGAGGCGCCATCGTCGTAACTACCCGTGAAAAATTCTTGGAAGAAATCGTAAAAACCTATGCGGGGAGGGGGACAGCAGCACCGGTCTTTCAAACCCTAGCGGCACTCTTGGCTCTAGGATTGACGAGATACCAAAAGCTAAGAGATGAACAACAAGAAAATAGGAAGCTCCTAGAGAAGGAGCTTGGCCAATTAGCGGAATCAATTAGTCAACGCATTCTTGATGTTAAGAATCCGATAGCTTGTGCTATTACAATGGATGATATGGACGTCAAAGAGATTGGCGGCCGTTTATACAATCGGCGTGTAACTGGACCCAGGGCAGTCAAGTCTGGAACACCTGGGTCATGCATTGACGATTATCCTCATGATTACCTGGTTATGAACGCTGCAATAGGAGCAACTAAATCGGATATTCAAAAAGCAATAAAGAAACTCTATAAGGAACTCAAGTCACATAAGTAGAACGCCCAAAGGGAGGGTTCTCTTCATGAAAGAGGACAAATTTGACCACGAAGCAAAAAGGAAACTGACCTTCGAGAAGCCCGAACCGCCGGTTGCATTCAGGATTGCATGGTATGTTATGGCATCTCAGCCGGGGGTTTATCTCACTGATTATGGGGAGGCAGAGGCTCAAGACTTCGAAGGTCATGCCTCATTCTCTGCCAAATACAACGAGTCCAAGGTAGTCCTAGAATTAGAAGTCCAAGAGAATGCAAGTAGAATTGAGATGAGCATTCAAGGCGATAATGAAGTTGACATAAACGCACTTGGAGATGAGCTAATTCAAAGACTGGAAACATCAATCGAGAAATATCTCTCTCTAACATCTGAGGCGGAATCCAAAGCTCGGAGAGCTTTGGTAGCAAAAACATGTTGGGACAGGCTAGTATACTACATCTTTGAGAAGAAACCCTTGTCGGATGTATATTACATGCTAGCACATGGGAGGGAGATGATGATTAAGGCAACCGAGGGAGAAGCTGTGGAGCCATTGACGCTGAGTACCAGTGCATGGCTGTCTAGATTCGATAGCCTTTCCAGAGAGGAGCCAACGCCTACCGATTTAGCCTCGGGTCTGGCCAAGAAGTCTATTGAATGGAAAAAGGCAACCCATATGGTTATCGAGAAATATCTTTAGATTGGGCATTTCTATAGCCTTAAGTCCAAAATAGGTTGATTTAGCATAGGGCTCCCTATAGGGTCGGTGGTCCGGCTCCGTGGGCTTCAAACCCATGATCGCGAAAGGGATTAGAGTTCGATTCTCTTGGGGAGCCGCCATCATTCTTCTAATAGAGATTCTAGCTCATTGCTTAGAACATCAAGCGCTTCTTTCATGTTCCAGCCCTCTCTATTGGCCCTTCCCACAACAGCTCTCCGAATATCAGACACTATGGAAACGCTCCGAAGGTCTTTATGCTTGGTAAGAAAATCTGCTACGAAATCCCTAGTAGCAACATCTATTGGATTAGCGGTCTTTTCATCGGGGGGAGGAAACTTCACTGGCTCAAGAAACGCAAGCCTATTTACAATCTCTTTTGCTGCGCTTGAAACATTATTTTTCGCCATATCAACTTCGCGTATTGGTTCATCCCACGCATATTTGCTACCAGGCATATCAAAACGAGCATTGATTCGTCGAATGACCTTTTGTGGAATTTCGGAGTCCCGTTGTTCATTCCATCTGAGTGAGTCAGATATGTCAGTGCTTACGTAAACGACAGCAAAGGCACAATGAAACTCCTGAGCGAGTTCAAACAATTCATGTCGCATGCTATTGTAATAATTTGTGTCATCATGAATAACCGAGAATTCCAGTTTGAGTTGCTCACATGTTTTTTGTAGAGCTTTCTCTCGTACTTGCTTCTCTTTCTGCGGCTCAAAATTTGCATAGTATGCCTGATTTCTCCAATCATCAGTACTGATAATGACCACCTTTGATTCCTTTGGAGTAGCGTCAGCTATTGCATGTGCTAACGTTGTCTTGCCGGAAGCTGGGAGCCCACATAGGGCAAGGAGAAATTGCTGCATTAACTATCAGCCCAAGTTGGCAAAAAAGGAAATGAATGTAGCGGCTATATCACCGCTACAGTTCTATCATGGCTCCATTGTAATGTTCAGGGAGTTCACAAGCTCCTTGTATCGGTTTCTAACCGTTACTTCAGTCACATTAGATGCCTTTGCTATCTCTCTTTGCGTTCTGCGGTCGTTCTCCAAAATGCCCGCAATATAAAGAGATGCTGCTGCAAGACCACCAGGATCCTTTCCAGCTGTTAGTCCTTCAGCCCTGGCTTCTTCGATTATTGATGTAGCTCTTTGTACTGCACGGCCGGTCATATTTAAATCGCCAGAAATCCGCGGCATTAAATCGTTAGGAGATGGCAATGGAACTTTGACATTCACATATCGCAATATCTGTCGTACAGAATGAGCCAGTTCCTTTCTCTTGATTCTAGTTTCTGTTGTCATCTCGTCTAACTGACGTGGAATTCTATGGATTCTGCATGAGAGGTATAATGAGGCTGCAATCATTCCTTCAATACTGCGACCTCGGACAAGGCGTTTGTCCAGAGCCTTTCGGTAGATTAGTGCCGCCGTTTCCTTGCAGTCCCGTGGTACACCAAGCTGTGAACCAAGACGCTCCAGTTCGTTCATAGCAATTGATAGATTCCTATGCTTTGATCCATGAGCCATACTGCGGATTTGCCATTTCCTCATTCGGTAAATGGCCGCTCGGCGACTTCCTTTGATGGAACGACCGTTCGCATCACGATTGCCCCAGCTAATTGTCGTTGCCAGACCCTTGTCGGCTATCATCAATGTAGCCGGAGCGCCAGTTCGTGCACGAGCGTTTCGTTCTTCAGCGGTGAAGGCTCGCCATTCCGGACCGGTGTCCATTTCATGGTCACTAGCAACGCAACCACAGGAAGTACAAACCCGTTCACCTCTCTTAGAATCCTCGATAAAATCAGTCCCGCCACACAATGAGCACACATGTCGGTTTTTCGCTTGATTTTCTGTCTTCTTTGCCATTATTGAATACAAGCTCCATCTTGCTCTCAGTGATTTGGGCGTGCTGCTACTGCATTATGAGTAGAGGGGAAAGTCAGCATGAGAGCGAGTTTTTTCAACTCATCACAACTCTGACTTTGAGCGAGTGCTTATAAACATCCGGAAGCTGGACACCGCCTTTTAGCCGATCACACCGAGGGGGCATAGTAATGGGGTTACAAATCGAAATAAGATTGGGAGAATATGGCAACAATTTGAAACCCAACGCTCTGGTAAAGTGACGTATGGAATTGCTTCGAGAGTTGGTAGAATTATGGTCGGATTGTAATTTTCAGATTGGTAGCAAGATCTTTGTATCGATTTCTGACTGTGACTTCTGTTACATTCGAAGCTTCAGCTATCTCTCTCTGAGTTCGCCTATCACCAGTGATGATTCCTGCGATATACAGAGCAGCGGCCGCCAAACCACCAGGATCCTTGCCAGCTGTGATCCCCTTCTCACGTGCATCATTGATTATCTTCATTGCAGTTTGAACAGTAGTACCTTCTAATTTCAAGTCAGCAGATATGCGCGGCATAAGATCATTTGCTGAGGGGATAGGAACTTTCACTTTGACATATCTCAAAACAAGCCGAACACATTGCCCCAATTCTTTCCGATTCACTCTCGCTTCTTCAACTATCTCATCCAATTGTCGAGGAATTCTGTGGATTCTGCATGAGAGGTACACAGAGGAGGCAATCATGCCTTCAATGCTTCGTCCTCGCACAAGACGCTTGTTCAGAGCTCTTCGATAAATCAGGGCAGCAGTCTCCTTGGCTTCTTGAGGAACACCAAGCTGTGAGGTCAACCGATCCAGTTCGTTCATAGCGATGGAAAGATTACGATGCTGCGAGCTATGAGCCAATGTACGGATCTGCCATTTTCTCATGCGATAAAGGGCAGCTCGTTTACTACCAGAAATAGCTCTTCCGTTTGCATCTCTATCACTCCAACTAATAGTCGTGGACAGCCCTTTGTCTGCCATTGTTAGTGTCATGGGAGCACCAGTTCTGGCACGGGAATTTCGCTCTTCTGCTGTAAATGCTCGCCATTCCGGACCAGAATCAACATGCCGCTCGGTAAGGACACATCCGCAAGATGTGCATATCCGTTCCCCGCGAGCTTCATCCTCATAGAATTCATCTTTTCCGCAGATGGAGCAAACAACATTGCTCTCCTGTTTATCACCAGTTGTACGAATGGGTTTGGCCATGTTTCTACACCTGCATCATGCAGCGGTCCCGTTCTCGATGAATTGAAGGCTATAAACGGCGTAGATACGGAACTAGTAACGATTCGTGTTCTTTCGCCGAGTTTTCTCCGCATATAAGTGTACGCCTGAGTCTATGTTGAATTCCCTCAAAAGAATTGCAACTCCAAAGAAGGAGGTTTCAGACAACATTAGGCGTAGCTTGTGAGATACAGCATAAAAAGTCCAGTCCAAGAGGTTAGAAAAACAAAAGGGTTCAGGACAGTTCTAGGGAACTTGGACAAAGTTCGACATTCAGTACATAGTTGATAGAAGAGTAATACGTCTGAATTGTGGTGTCAAAATACTCTGGCCATCCATAATCTTCCGAGGTCATCTCAAGATCTTCAAGTAGTCCAACCCAGTGCCGTTTTTGGGAAACAATACTCCTCTATCCAAGATTGTCCAACTTACAATAAATGGTAGGCAGGCGCTCACCAGCGAAAGGAAGTCCAGCTGTGTAGGGGCAGCTGGCACAGGGAGATGAATTTGAACGCCCACCTCTAATTTGCATATCCCCTACATGATATCGATTAGTCTAGGCAGTTGATGTTTTTGACCACGTCTTCAGGAATGATACGGATGTTCTCATAGTATGCATTACCATTGTCCAGTTCCGTTTTTGACATGGCAATCTTGATCATCCCGTTGCTCTTACCCAGAAGATAGCCTGAAAGGAATTGTAAAGGAACCTCCATTTCATCAGCTTCTTCTTTGGTCATGGCACAGCATTCAACCCCTGGACTCTCAAAAGTTACTTCCACAATGTCATGGTCATCGCAGAACTCCTCCCGCGTGAGCTGTTTTGTTTCCTTGAGATTCGTTTTTCCTGCGAGCCGATGCACCCTTGATCCATCATAATGGAATGGGTCATCTCTAAGTTTATGAACGCTGGGAACAAGATAGAGCGATTTCTCATTGTAGCTTTCAACCTTGTCACCACTATCTAGAAATTTCTTCTCACTACTCTCTCCAACCATGTATCTAACGTGGTAGACTTTTGCATCCATCTTCTTTTCTTCATCGTCTTCACGTACTGTTACTCTGGTATCATGCCAGAAAACTAAGGGCGCGAATGGATTGTTCGGTATGCTAGACATTATAACTCACCGTTAATTATTGTTAACTAATTTTATTCACCATAGTTAACTAATAAGCGTTTGGCTTGCATCAATAAATCTCATGAATTGTTGATGGCGATGAACTTAACTAAAATGAGAGCGAACAAAGAGGAGAGGATAATGATTGAATATCTAATGATAGTATTGGGAGTCACAATATTCGGAATGCAGCACAGTGGACTCTCCGCACTTAGGGTGAAGAATAGAATCATCGAACGCTGGGGAAAGAATGGATATGGAAACATCTTCAAAGCAACGAGTGTTATAGCATTAGTAATCTCCTTCTTGCTTCTAGATTTTTGGAATTGGGCCTATTTCTTAACCAATCCTTCGCTAATCCAACCAATTTGGCTGGTGATTGGTAGTGCGTTCATGATTGTAGGATTAGTACTTGCAATGAAGGCCTCCCAGGTAATATCCGTTAGTACAGTTGCAGATATGCGTTCGGATAGAAAGGCAGAGCTGGTGACAACCGGTCTTTATGGGAAAATCCGACACCCGCTCTATCTAGCAACCATATTGCTACTGCTGGCATTACCCATGATTTATCCGTTCATCAAAATCCTTGTCTATGCATTATCATTGATAGGATACACCATAATTGGAGCATATCTTGAAGAGAGAAAACTCATAGACTACTATGGACAGCAGTACATAGATTATAAGCAGAAGGCCGGGTTCTTTATTCCTAGATTTTAGCCCATTAGCATTTTCTCTATCTTGGACAGGTGCCTCGATTTCTTCACAGCCTTCGCAGACACTTCCAAGACCTCTCCCTTCTCGATGACGAAGTGCTCAATAGCTATTTCGGGTGTAAAATGCCGCTTAATGTCCTCAACTACATAATGGAGCTGCACGCAGTGTGGACTCCCATCAACAGTTAGGACAGTAATCTTCTTCACATTCGAATATCTGACAATTGAACCAATCTTGAATCCAGCTTGATTCACATGGGTTTCTTCAAGACAAACTTGAAGAGCATACTGACCCCCATGCTTTAGTGAGAATTCGTCAACAAGTTCTTTGTATCTGCTCATCACGCAGCTTCCAACTAAAAGCAGATTACCCTTCTCTCGAATCCTATTATCGCCCACATTAATCCTCATGAGGTGTTCGATTCTCGTTTGCGTGTTCTGCATGACTACCATTTCCTTCTGGGTGCCGTATCCTGTTTCTCTTCAATCGCATCATGATCAATTAACGGAGATGCAACCTTTGCGATTCTATCACCTTCAAAGACATAACTCATTCCGCTAATGGTGATTACAGTGCCAGAAAAAGGAGACCTGATTTCGGTGCTATCTTGTACCTTGCCAAGCAAGTCGCCAGATTCAATCTGTTCACCCGAGTTCACAGTAGGAACGAAGAATCCCTCTGCATCAACATACGCCTGCTGAAGCATTCCAGTGTAGATGCTGGAGCTCTCAATTGATCCGCCAGGAATGATATTTTTTACACGCAGGAAGTTAAGGATTGATTCTCTCACTTCAACTGCTACTTGAGGGTCTATTTGATTGGGAGATCCACGCATCTTAATTGTTGACACGGGGATTCCTTCATGAGCTGCTTCGACATGCAATGCGCCCCGAGTGTCAGATGATTGTACGGCATATGGTAATCCTAGCTGGGATACTAAGTTCCTAACGTGGATGTATTCCCGATGAAGAGCCAAGGCATGCGTCACGCAAGGCTGCACAGAGAAGTCCAGATTCACTACGTAGTCAGACTGGGACGCACGCCGCCATATCTCCCAGCTCGCTCGTTCGGTCGCCGTTCCTCGCTCGTTTCCCGGAAATACACCATCTAAAGACTGAGAATCTAGAGGAGATACCCGTGTACCTAATCGAAATGCCAAGGGATTGGCAACAGGAAGTATGGCAATGGTACCATTTATCCGACCCAGCCCTTCTAGACTTCGCATAATCAGATAACTAGTATACATGGAAACAGCAGACCTTCCATCGAATGTCGCAGTAATCAGAACGCGTGGCCTTTCAACTCCGAATGTATAGAAACCGAGAGTTGAGCCAGTTTTGGGATCTATATCTACTGCATCGACACTTGGTTTGACCATTCGATAGACCTTCTCTATACTTTGAATAAAAACGTACTAGAGGAAATATGAATAGGTGTAACACAAGGAAAATGAATTATATGGCCAGTTTGATCATTGATAGAAGGTGGCTTCGCACCATCCTTTTTATGAGATCATTCTTAATTTCGGTGGCGGGTCGATTACCAGTCACCATCTCAAATGCAAGCTCAGCCAGCCGGTCGTCATCTTCCAAGAGTCCACAAACAAGCTCTGCATTCTTTTCTGACTTGAACAAGTATCTTGAGATGAATCGTGCAGCCTTCAATTCCTCGCGAATGCTTTTTTTCAGTCGGTGATCATAAGCGGCAATATGATGAGGGCGCTTCATTCTTACCACTTCTTCTGCCACCTCAGCTGCAATCAATCCCGACTGTATAGAATAGTATACTCCCTCACCAGTGATTGATGAAGCGATTCCGGCAGCATCGCCAATCAACATTGTTCTTCGAGCAGTAACTCTTGTGTCCAAGGAGGTCATTGGAATTCGGGCGCCCTTCTTAGACGAAACATCAAGTGATATTCCTCGTTCTCTTTCGAGCTTGTTGATGAACACATTCCAGGAACCATAGAGGTCTGCCTCGTAATCCAACCTATGACCTATGCCAAGTGAGATACCGTTTGCCTTTGGAAATACCCACCCATACCCGCCCCCTATAACACCAAGGAAAATTTCAAGGGGTAATGTATCATCATCGCCCCTCATCATAAAATTGGTTACTTCATCTGAATTCATTGATACATCAGCCACGATGCAGGCAGCTATCTCATCTGCATTCCATTCTCTCAATCCTACCCTCTTGGCAACAATGCTATTCACGCCATCTGCGCCAACAAGAAGACGGCCCTTATGTGAATCCCCTTTTGCTAATGCTCGGACTGCATGACGCAAATGTTCAACGGCCACAACACGAGTGTTTTCGATAACCTCGGCTCCTGCATCCATTGCTTTTTCAATTAGAAAGGCATCCAGTTTTTCGCGACTGGAGGTATATCCTACAATTTGATTCGCAGTTCGTATTATATCTTGACCTGAGGGTGAATGAATGATAGCGGTCGTGATCTCATTTTCTAACGCGCTACTTAGATCAAGGTCTAGCAGATTGACAGTTCTTTGTGATAGTGCACCCCCACAGGGCTTCTTTCGGGGGTAAGATTCCTTCTCCAGCAGAACTACATCCAAGCCATTTTGAGCCGCCATCCGGGCACAGACAGCTCCGGCAGGACCTCCTCCAACAATAACTAAGTCACGCAACGTCATTCGATCACTTGACACATCGTTATTTGGTAGCAATAAGTTGATGTGTCCTTTTCTTACTTTCCCAAAGGGGTAATAGTTTGAGTGAACAGGCAAAAATATGCATCATAGCAACCGGAGGAACGATAGCTAGTATAGAGGATCCGGCATCGGACTCGCTGCGACCTTCTCTTAAAGTTGAGGATTTAGTAAAGACACTTCCAAAAGCTATGAGCAATATTGACATTATTAGAAAAGACCTCTTCTTGATTGACTCTGCAAATATGCAACCCCACCATTGGCAAGAGATATCTGAATCCATTCAATCAGTTCATGAAGACCATCCAGAGTTATCCGGATTCGTCATAACTCATGGAACAGATACAATGGTCTACTCTGCATCAGCAGTCAGCCTAATGGTGCAAGAGTTGGGCAAACCGATTGCATTCACTGGATCTCAAATCCCGTCAAGCGTTCCCTGGAGTGATGGACCAAGAAATATACTTGATGCCATACGAGTAGCATCTTTTGCGGATCTTGGTGAAACCTGTATTGTATTCAATGGGGAGATTCACCGCCCAACAAGAACCAAAAAAGTACGTGTTAATTCCTATGATGCTTTTGACTCAATGGACCCAACACCCTTGGGAGTGCTTTCTAGAGAGATTGTACTATTTGAAGATAGGAAGAAGCGGACAACAGCTAATCCAACCTTTGACAGAAGGTTAGATCCAAACGTGTTTCTACTAAAGGTATTTCCAGGGATGAAACCAAACGTAGTTTCGGGCATTGTAGAGATGGGGTATCATGGGCTAGTGATTGAGGGATTTGGTTCTGGCAACATTCCCAGCGAGGAGAATTCGCTCGTACATGGAATACAGGAGGCGGTAGATGCAGGGTGCGCGGTGGTGATCAGCTCGCAATGTGCATTTGGACAAGCCTATCCCTCTCTTTATGAAGTTAGTCGAGCTTCTGCGGAGGTAGGTGCAATCAGTGTATATGATATGACATCTGAGGCGGCATTCGTCAAGCTGGCATGGATACTTGGACGTACGAAAAAGCTGGATGAAATCCAAGAAATGATGATGAAAAACTATGTTGGGGAAATCTCATTCCGGTCAGATGTGGGCTTCACTGCAACGTGATATTCATCGAACTAACGACATTCTTAAATCAGCATATAGTGCCACTGCAGAGTGACTATAATAGATTGGTCGAATCGCGCCTGGGTAGCCAAGCCCGGTTACGGCGGCAGTCTGGAATTTGTGCGCCTGTGAGCGCACTATCTGGGCAGCTGCTGTCCATTGGACGCATGAGTTCGAATCTCATCCCAGGCGCCACCAATTTCTAGTGGTTCAAAGACTTTTTGAAACACTCTGATTCTCATCTACGGCAGTGATGTATAAACCATATAATGTAAGCAAGAAACCGGGTACGGCGGCAAGCAATGTGAATTCTGCGTCAAAAACCCATATTGCCTCACCGATATCCTTGCCGGGAACATTATTTACTAGATACCAGAAGCGAAGGCTGACTAGAATCGCCCATAGGATTCCACCACCAATTAGCCCAAAGAAAATCAGAATTGGGCCTAATTTGTTGGATTTCAACAAAAGCCCCAAGAAGACTATGATGGCTCAGCTTGTGAATATTAATGATGAAATGCACTTGTTGATGTTTTTGATTGGGTTAGTTCATTATCAAAAGCACAGAGATGATTAACAATCTATGTTTCATGGAGATAGCGTCAAATCTTAAAGGGGATACCCCAAAATTAGCTTCCTGATGGCAATGATTATAAGGTGACTCCAAGAGGCTCACAAAGCCTCAAGCCAGTCCGAATGAGGTAATACATTATGTCCGAGCAAGAATACCAATACATAGTCCGAATGGCAGGCCATGATATTGATGGCCAAGAGAACCTACTCCGAGGGTTAACTAAAATCAAGGGAGTCGGTCTTAGGCTTTCAAAGGCGATAATTAACCAGCTAGATTTGGATCCCGAAAAGAGGATTGGATATGTTTCAGATGATGAAATCGAGAATATCGAAAAAATCATCGAGGATCCAACTTCACATGATTTTCCAGGATGGTATGTCAATAGGTCTCGCGACCGAAGAACAGGCAAAATGATTCATTTGATTGGCTCAGACCTCGAGTTCACGCACAGAAACGACATAGACCGTCTGAAGAGGATTAGGTCATGGAGAGGTATGAGGCATCAACTTGGTCTGAAAGTGCGTGGTCAACATACCAGGACTACTGGACGAAGTGGAATGTCAGTAGGTGTGTCCAGAAAGCGACTCAAGAGAGAGGCCAGAGAAGAGTGAAGATGGAGGCTAGAATTTAATGGGCGACCCACGGAAGCAAAAGAAGAAGTACGTTTCGCCGCAGCGTCCATTCGATAGTGATAGATTCGAACAGGAACTACAGCTGATTGGTTCTTATGGATTAAGAAACAAGAAAGAGCTGTGGGGTCATAGAACAGATTTGTCTCATTATCGGAGACAAGCTCGGAATCTTCTAGCATTGCCACAGGAAGAAAGACAACGCCTTGAATCGGAACTCATTGACAAGCTGGCAAGACTTGGAATTCTTACTGGAGAACCTTCCCTCGATAGTGTTTTGGACTTGGAGCTGGAAGACGTGCTTGAGAGGAGACTTCAGACAATAGTCTTCAGAATGGGCATGGCATCTTCAGTATATCATGCTAGACAACTTGTGACACATGGACACGTCGCACTGGATGGAGCCCGTGTGATGTCACCAAGCAGAATTATTACCCTACCCGAGCAGGATAGATTGAGCTACAGTCAAAAGTCACCGTTGAATGACGAATCTCACCCAGCCAGAATAGCTGCTTCGGAGGTCGCAAAGATGGTGAGCGCTCAAACTGGCGAAACCATGGTAGATATTGCGCCTAGACGAGCAGACCTAGAGTTTGACGAAGGTTTTGATGAAAACGTAGATTAGGAGATGAAGTAGATTGAGCAAAGAAGACCGCGATAAGTGGGGTGTTGCACATATTTTTGCATCCTACAATGATAGCATAATTCACATCACTGACATCACTGGTGCTGAAACCATCGCCAGATATAGTGGCGGAATGATGGTCAAAGCAGACAGAAATGAATCATCTCCACATGCTGCGATGCAAGCAGCATTCCAAGCAGCAAGAGAAGCCAAGGACAAGGGCATATACGGCCTTCATATTCGCGTTCGCGCTCCAGGCGGGCATGGCCCAAAAACACCAGGCCCCGGTGCACAGGCTGCTATTCGTGCTCTAAGTAGAGCAGGCCTCAGAATTGGCATTATTGATGAGGTCACGCCAATGCCCCATGATGGTACCCGAAAACCTGGCGGACGTAGAGGCAGAAGAGTCTAGTTAGACGTTCCATATATTATTTGCACTAGAATGAATGCCATTTTTCGATCAGTTTATCGCCAAAGCCATTATTGCTTCTCCCGACTCTTGATGTCGGCCGTGTGAGGTGCCGTTGTGCTCGGGGTGGTGGTAGGTGAAGACCTGATTGTATCTTTCTCTCAAGCACTGACTTCTTCTTACTCAAGTCCTGAGACCGAAATCCACATTTCTCGCACTTGTAGCCCTTATTTCGCCCGGCACTCTTTAGACGTTTTCCGCACTCTGGACATAATGGATTGAAGTATCGAAGTTTCTCAGCTAGATTGATTATTTCCATGCCCTCTACATTCAGTGTCATGCCATGGCTCCTCGATGAAGGTCTTACTCCTGCATGAAGAACTAGGCGGTCTCCTGGAATCAACTGACGTACAACTTCTCTGAAATCACCGGTGGGCTCATAGGCGGCGCAATCTATGGCTCCGGAATCATCTGCAACTTGGAAGATAACATGCCCTCCTTCTATTATAGTTGGCTTTTTCAGCACCTGGCATCGGACGCGTGCAGACATATATGGCCGCAAATCAAAAATCCTAACTCTATGCCGCAGATGCTCACCCGTCCCCTGATTTGTTCTGAAAATCATCCACCGCTCTTTCGATTGATTGCTCTTAATACAATCAGCAGCTTCCCTCAAAATATTCGGACTTTCACCTCTAACGCCAAAGAGAACAGGATCTGGTCCATGAGGTTCGACAAGCACGTATCCAGTTTCATAGTCAATATTCGAGAAAGTAGCTTCGCCAAACCTCTGGTCCATCTTTTTGACAGAGTGGAGAGATACCCCACGAGGTTTTGCTGAGGAGTCAATTGATCGATAGGCGATGTACTCATAGGTATAATCCTCGTCGAGGGTGTTTCCAATAGCCGATATCGCTCCTATCACGCCTCTGCCGTTACCTAGGGTGAATGAGTCAATCTCTTCACGCTTCAAAAGACGTTTAGCTATTTCTAGAGACACTGCGCGCCACATGGCTTGGCGTGAAAACCACCTGATTCGATGAGGAATATTTCCCTGAAGAACAACAACGCCAGGATTTGTGTTAGGATAGCCTCGTTCAATATATCGTGAGACCATGTCGGAGATTAACGGGATGAGCTTGGGCATCTTATGTCTGTGAATGGAGAATCTAAGCGCGACTGCCCCATTACCTCTGGTTCGAAATGGAATATTCGGATTCAGTCGCACTAGATTGGCATAGTCCTTCCACTGAGCAGACAAAGTATTCAACTCTTCAACAACAAGAGTCGCAAAATGAGTGGTGCAACCGCCTCGGGGGCTATCTATGTCATCCATGCCCATGGCAACATCAATCATCTCCGAGCCCATGTCACTGGCACCTCACACAAATGGTTGCTTCTCCCTCTCGAATTCCATGATCTTCACAGACCAATCGTCCACATATATCACAAGCACGAGAAGATAGGCACTGATTACAGACGGAACAGATAGTTTCACTGCAGAGCAGGCACATATTCTCCGCCTCATTGAAACAATCACTGCAGATAGATGCCCCACAAACATCACAGACGAAGTTTACACTATCACCTTCACCGCACACTTCGCAGTATTCGCCTGCTTTGAATTCGACAACCTTTTGGGGCATCATCTCTCCAAAACCGGGCATACACAAATCTCTTGTGTAATGTTCACAGAGTGAATGATGTGACCAACGATAGTGACAAGCCGAGAATCATAGTCTTTCACGCCGGTCAGTGTGATCCGAAAAAATGTACTGGGTTACGTTTGGAAAGGATGAGAAAAGCAGAAGTGGTCAGGAGCATTAGAAATATACCCCCTGGAGGAGTGGTGTTGAATCCCGTTTCTCAAGTCGCTTTATCACCTACGGATCGGGGAAATATTATGAAGAGCGGTCTTATAGCCCTCGATTGTTCATGGAAGAAGGCAGAGGAGATATTCCAAACCACGACGCAAGGGATTCAAAGGGCTCTCCCATATTTGCTGGCAAGCAATCCCATAAACACATACAAACCAATCAAGCTGTCCACCGTGGAGGCAATCGCAGCAGCGTTATACATAGTAGGAGAGAAGCAAAAAGCAGAGAACCTGCTGGATGTTTTCAAATGGGGGCCCAGTTTCCTAATATTGAATCAAGAGTGGCTCGACTCTTACGCTGTCTGTGAATCAAGTACAGAAGTGGTTGCGGTTCAAAAGGAAATCATGCAAGAACACAGTCGGGAAACATAGGTTGCAAGATTCGGATATGGCTATTGGGGAACGCAGGAATCATCCGCTGAAATAACAAATCTAATGAATAAATGTGTCGTTGCGTCTGCTATGAGTGTATTTGAGGGCGAAGACAAACCCGGTTGGAATAGGTGGTGGGTCAGGCGGGCATTAAAGACAGGCAGTGGTATTCTATTTGCTTTGGCGATATGGGGCCCTGTACTGCTGCTTGCAGGATTCCCTGCATCTTGGTATCCTCCAAATTCATTTTTATTTGGGATGCTGGGGCTGATAATGCTTTACGGATATTATGTGCTTGACCGTGATTTCAAGAAAAAACTGGAGGAAAGGGGTGCCCAATACCAACCCATCGGTGAATAAATTCATCACAAATTTGTTGGATTGACGTGTTCACCAACAGATGTCAAAATGGGGGTGTGCCGTCAATGGAAAGAAAGTGGCTCTGGTACATAGAGTAACCCTGATTCTGTTCCACTCCCAGATGTCACCATCAAGGAGTCTTGCGACATCAGACTAAGCTCCCTACCCTAGGCCTCAGGTCGGCACATCGTCAGCCTATTCTTGGGATTGCTACCCAGTGATGAGCCGTTTCATCCGAACCAGACTAATCCTCAACAGGTTATTTCCTGCATCATCGTCAAATCCAGTCTGGGGGTGTCGTTTCTGTTCTCAGAGCGAGGTTCTAACCTCCCTGTTCACACAGGACTGGCACCGACATGGAGTCAGGAGTTTCCTCAGCACCCACTTGGAGTACCGTCAGTCGCGCTTACACTCCAGAGCCAACTTACTCTTTGATTATGATGTAATTAACTATACGCTTCGGCGAAGAACTAATCTCAATCTTCTTTCCACAGAGGTGGATATCTGCCACGCTCCATGAGTACCCGTTCAATCTCGGCAACTATGCCACTCTTTGATTTAGCAATCCGATCACTAATGTCCTTGCTTCTTGCAAGAGCTATTGCTTCGTCCTTTAGCGTTTTCAAAACTATAAGGTCACCAGGATTAATGCCCGTGGAGAGCTGCAATACACCGTTAGCCGCGAGATTAGCTCCGTGACAGAGCGCATCCACAGCGCTGTCTCTCACCTTTATCTCGGGCAGATGTTGTAAGGCATACTCTATGGGTCGCACGTAACTTCGGATTTCTTCTTCATCTCCATCTTCTAGCCAGAAGTGATAAGCATCTTGCAGATCGTGCAAATTACAGAGATGTTCGTCCTCACGGAAATGACCTACTCTGGTACGCCTCAATTCACGCATATGAGCGCCAACACCCAAGACTTCACCAATGTCGAAACATAACTTCCGGATGTAGGTTCCCGCTTCACATCCTACCTTGAAAAGGACGACTCTGCCCTTGATTTCTAGGAGATCATTGTAGTAAATCTCACGAACCCTGAGAACCCTCTTGACTGAAGACCGCAAAGGAGGTCTCTGATAGAGTTTTCCAGTGAACTCGCTAATAACGCGTCTAATATCTTCCTCTGGAGCCTTACCATGGAGCTCCATCACACAAACGTATTCTTTCCCAGCAGGAAGAAGCGCTTGCATTGCTTTCGTTCCATCCCCCAAGCCCAAGGGAAGAATACCCGTGACTGCAGGATCAAGAGTTCCAGAGTGTCCAACTTTATCGGCTTTGACTATCTTTCTTACCCAAGTGGCAACTTCATGGCTAGTTGGTCCAGCAGGTTTGTCCAGAGATACGACTCCATTGGACAATAGGTACTCGACCGGTAGCTCGTTTGCAGATTGATATCCATAGTCCGGATTTGTTGTATCTTCTGCACGATAGAGGGTTTCGCGAGGGCGGTCAGCAGGAAGCACATTCTTCATTTCGTTACTGTCCACCTTGGGCGAGTCCTGAGGTCATCTCTATTCTGAAGCTCTAATTTTCACTCTAAACTTATCCAGTAAATCAGCCGCGTCTAGTGCCTTCTCAACATCTTCATCACTTGCACCCTTCTTTATATCAAGAATAGTACCCAATGGTTCAAGATGCTTAACGCTACAAGGACGGCGTCTCACCCCATTCAGACCCTTCGGTCCAGTAATCTCAACTCTACGGTCATCTTGCTCGTCCACTATGACACAGTAACTTCCAGCCTCGCGGCCCATTGTTTTAACACAAATTCGTCCAACTTCAAATAAAGTCATTTTTTTCTTTCACCTCGACCTACGGGAGGTCAATCGAATACTCAGAGTCACCTTCTGAGACTCATTCCATCCTATAGGGAGAATTATACTTCCAGTGTGTGGTCCCAATATCAGCGTTACGCTCAGGCAGTTGGAGGTTGATTTTCAAATAGATATGAAGCGGCTTGTATTATAATCGAAGCTACACCCTCCAAATCGTATATCGATGTGTTAATTATGAGATCGTATATCTCGAGATCCCGTATATCGACACCATAGAACTCCTCATACCGCTCCCTCTCAATCTTTTCGCGAACAATTGTTTCCTTCATAGCATTATCAAATGAAACATCATCACGGCTAGCTATTCGCTTCACTCGGACCTCGGTGGGCGCTCTCAGATACACCTTCAAGTCAGCAAAATCATCAGCCATCCACGCCGCAAGCTGACCGTCAAGAACTATGCTTCCTTTTCTTGCCTCTGCTTTAATCCGTGCATCCAACTCGTGGTCGATATCTGGATCAGTTTCTGCGACTTTGCTAAATTCCTCCAAAGTCATTTCTCTTTCTTCAGCTAAGCCACGGAAAATCCGCCCTGCTGACACTCTTCTTAAATCAAAATGCTCAGCCACAATATCTGCTGTTGAACTCTTTCCGGTTCCATGAAGGCCGCCAATCGTTATAACGCGGTTCATTTTTCCAATTCTCTGACCGTGTCCTTGATTCCCTCTTTCATGGCTGCGGAGGTCATATAGCCACCGTAAGGACGGTTCGGTCGCTTCGCAGATTTGCTTGACTTCCTATTCAGTCCATGCTTAGCCTCGCGGGGCAATTGCATTTTCTTGCCGGTTACTGCACAAGTTCCTGAAGACTTGTAGAATTTCTTCCTATGGACAGTAATCACTCCGCCAGGTGTCTTTATTTTCCTATTCGCTCTGCCCTTGGTAAGCATTCCTGGTCTTGGCATAGTTATCACATCAACTGAACAAGAGGAAAGGCATAGACCTCTGCTTAAAAGCACAACGGTGAGCCACCTAAAATCATAGCCAGATCTGGCTTGTTCGGTTTCTGCCTATGTGATTTGAGTGCCCATGATTCTCTGCAAAATACTACTAAGACCCAGTCCACAAAGGAAATAGAAGCCCCAATAGCTCATTCCGAAGCCAAACGGGGTGGGTACTCCAATCATGCCAATTAGGAAGGGTAGTACTTTGTTTACGTTGAATGGCAGAATAGCTACAACAGCATCCTGTCCACCAGCTGTATAGAAATTCCGCAATAGAGTGAAAATAAGCATAAACGGAATTATGAAGATAAGTGTCGGTTTGCATCGCTGCTTGAGCATTTCTCCTTGAATTCGATCAATGTACGCCTTTCTACGCTTGATTTTTCTTAGCAGTTTTTCATCCTGTGTACGTTCAGCCTCTTTTTGCATCTCCTGATGTTGCTTGATTTCAGCCTGATATCTCCGGAGTCTCCGCATATTTGCGAATTTCCTCATGGCCAGGTTGCTGATAGATGAAATCGTAACAGAAACAATCATGATGAATAGGGCTGAAACTGGTGGATCTTCAATCAAGGTAAGGAAATCTAAGAGAATGTCCTGCATTCATGTCTACTCCATTATTGTGTCAGCTAGTTCAGTTCCTGCTTGTTCCACTTTACCTTGGCGGTTCTTGATGATTCTTACGGTAGCTCCGGTTAGGGTACCACCCGCTACTGCAGCCGCCCTGCACATTCGCTGATGTGTATCTATCGCCTCAGAGGCTTGTTCGTCACGCGATCGTGTGGGATCATCACTGCGCCGCAATGCAATCTTCTCTGGATCAGCCTCAACAAGGACAATGGTCTTGGGACTAATGGCACGAATCACCCATTCGGGCAATCCAATCAAAAATCCATTATTTGTGTGAATCAAAGTGTGCGTATCCACTATAACGCGTGCATCTTTGGCTTTTTCTGCAATAGATTCACCGGCGAGTCGTTGAACTTCTCGTTGCTTTGCAGTCTCCATCTTCCGCATCTCATCTCGGTCTTTGACCAAGCCGCGCTCGGAGGCAGTCGAGAACATTTCAGTACCGAAATTGAGAACTAGAACCTCTTCATCATGTTCCGCCTTCACCTTATCGACTGCTGTGTTTATGACTGTGGTCTTCCCAACGCCGGGAATTCCTGTCACTATTACAACATTCCTTGATTCGCTCATTGTTCTGGCTCACACCTATTACCTGATTAAACGGATTTCACGGATAGGGGGTTATATATCATTCTGTGTCGCTCCAAGCGAGCAGTTGCAAATTTATGGTACCGCTAATTGGTCTACAACATAAAAATCAATAAAAACTCACAAATGATGGCTTTGCGTGTGTGTTGGCATGTCAAAACAAACATTCAAGGTATTGGTTCTGGGTCCACCAAATGTGGGTAAGACTTCTCTCGTTCAGAGGTATACCCAGGGGGTTTTTGAGGAAAAATATAATCCCACTATTGGTTTTGACGTTAGTACCGAAGAATTGGTATTCCCGGAGGGGGAGATGCGACTTGCAATAATGGATTTGGGAGGACAGGAATCATTCGATGATTTACGCCGACGATTGTTTCAGGGGGCACATTATGTCATCATTGTCTATGACTTGACTGATCCATCCACCTTCTCTGAGATTCCTACTTGGTATGAAACACTTTGCAATGAGGTTTGTTTGCCAACTGGTGTGTTTTTACCAGGGTCAATTGTAGCGAATAAAGCGGACTTAGCAAAGAGAGTTGATACTGATAGAGGAAAACAAATGGCGAAGTTACTAAATTTGGATTACTTCGAGGCAAGTGCAAAATCCGGGAAAAATGTTAGCGAGATATTTGCCAGAGCTGCGTCGCAATGTCATATTAGAGCATTTGGCGTAAAAGATGACACAACAACCGAGCTCATCATGAGATCATAGATTTCTCCTGACTGGCTTCATAGAGGAAAAGGCGGTCCATGTCATACTAGAGGATTTTCTTCACACGATAGCAGGCAAGAACCTAGGCATTACACGGTCTTTTATCATTTGTATTTTCACATTACATACTCTTAGACGAATGCCTGGAAAGAGATCTAAGGAGATGATGAAAGTTGAGAACCCCTAGCAAGGCAAAGGCAGAGAGAGAGATTGGACTACGTGAGAAGAGAGGAACAGGGGGATTCAAATCTGTGACAGAGAGTTTCATCCGACTTTCCGAGGAGAAGCTAATCACATGTCCACGGTGTGGAAATGCCATCGATTTCCAATCTGGAATAGACTGGCACGGCCCAACAAGCTTCAGCTGTAGTGCATGCAACAAACTTCTTCACATGTCTTATGTTACACGACAACTTGAGAAGATGGGACTGCTGGATACGATTTTTCTACAATAGGCCTATGAAAGAGGACCCCCCTCATAAGCATCCTTGTCTTCCAAAAATTCTGATTGCATGTGTGATGAATGCTCTGGCAATCGTATTTCTGATGGTTTTTTGCATATTCAAGAAAATAATATTAGCACAACTGGTTTAACAATTAGATGCACGTTAGAGAGGGTTGCAAATGAAATACAAAGGTTTTCTGCCTATCATAGTTCTTTTTGTAATATTAGCTGTCAGTCCACCACAGATTTATCAGCCATCACCAATTGCAGATGATTCTAGCCATCATGGACAAGATATCTTGGTTGATGACGATTCAATAGCAAAGGTAAGCATCCAATTTACAAGGGAGCTGAGCCTTCGAGAGATCAAGTATTTTGGTAATCTAGGGATCGATTTTGGTAATAGCGTTCAGAGCCTAGGATCTGTATATATCGCTGAGGCATCAGGAGCTGCCCTCTCAATGATTAGAAACCACCCGCTATATGTACAGGATGAACCGATGCATGAGCGTAAACTTTGTGCTCCACGTAACATTTCTGTTCAAGAGACCTTCGCAGATAGCACATGGTTCATGAAAGATTATGAGAACTATAATTTGACAGGAAAAGACATCCTTATCGCTGATTTAGACACTGGGATTCAATGGCGTCATCCAGACTTCTTTTTTGCAGACGGAGGCAATTACTCCTGGTTTGATGCAAACATGGATTGGCAATTTCAAAATGGCACCGAGGGTATTGATGTAAACGGCAACAACTCAATTGAGACAAATGAAACACTCTACACGATTGACACTAACAATAATGGCGTCTATGAAGTTGACATTGACTGGATTTGGATGGATAATGGTTCATCACTAGGTGTCATCGATGATGGTGATACGTTCTTTGTTGTGGATGACTCAAATGATGATGGTACCCTGAATGCAGGAGAGGAACTAATTGCGCTCAAGACACCAAAGACAAAATATATTGTCACTAAGAATACCGGAGGCTATGAGGTCTGGCAACGAGGAATTAATTTGACCGCATCTACGTATTATGACACAGATGGTCATGGTACTGGCGTAGCAGGCATCCTAAACGGTGGACAGCTGGGATACAGACAATTTGTTGGTGTGGCACCAGATGCTGATCTCATGGCAATCAATGTCTTCGGTTCAAATGGGTTGACCATTGAAGAGGGCTTGATTTGGGCAGAGAAGCATGGAGCCGACGTCATTCTCATTGAAGTTGGCTCATGGACATACGAGTATCTTGATGGGACGAGTAATGTTGAGGCCATGATAGACACCCTCACTAATAGCGGCATTCCAGTGATTGTACCTGCAGGAAATCTGGCCGGGGCAAAAAGGCATGCCCTTCGAACCGGCAGTCCATATACCAAGCTAAGCACAAGATTCATTGCATCTTCTACTTACAATCCGTCGGAACTTTATCTCACAATTCTATCAGACATGCCTATATCAAACATTCAAGTCAACATAACCGAACCCACATCTACAGGCACAATAACGCATCAGATAACCTTTGGGAGTGGGTATTGGAACTGGCAGAACACCGTATCAACCAGCAATATCACAATCGATGCGTTCAAGTCGGGTTCATCGAGAAGTACCTACATGTTGGCAATGGACATCTCTGGGACTATCAAGCAGAATGTCTATTGGTCAGTCGATATTATAGATATCCAGCCAGCACACTATCATATGTTCATCTCTGACGATGCTTCTGCATGGAGTGGAGGGTCTGAGTGGCATCCCAGTGATGGTGCCACGGATCAAAATACAATAACATGGCCATCAACAGCAGATACTGCAATATCCGTTGCCTCATATATGTCGAGGAATCTATGGTTACCCGGATATGGGCAAATAGCTCCCTACTCGTCACAGGGAAACAGAATTGACGGAACTTCCAAACTATCAGTAGCTGCTCCTGGCGGCTGGGATGTTGTGTCTCCTTGGTCAAATGACTCAACATGGGCTAGCTGGATGACAGGGGTGGGAAGTCTGCCACTCTATCCCATGTTTGGAGGG